>WQYP01000192.1 GCA_009781185.1 Phycisphaerales bacterium
TGGGGGGGGGGGGGGGGGGGGGGGGGGGGGGGGGAGAAGGGGGGAGGAAAAGGGGGGGGGGGGTGGCTTCGATACGCCAGGCGCCGGGGATGTGCGGTGGGCCAAGGCGGCGGGGGGGGTAGTTGGTATTGCCGACGAGCCATTCTTTGCCGGGGCCGCCGATTTTTTCGAGGGTTGCCGGGGTCAGGAAGGTTGTGGTGAGTCGGCCTTGGCCTTGGGTGATCGTGACGGTGTTGCTGGTGGTTTGTGGTTCGTCGACGCTGTGCAGCAGGAATTTGGGGGATAGGCCGTCTTTGTTGAGTTCGATTTCGTCGAGTATCAGCAACGATACTGTCGCCGGATGCGGATGGTCCAGAATGAAAATGACGTGGCGGATAAATTTTTTAAGCTTTGCACGGTTATAGCAATTGGACGCATCGCCACAGATATACGAATGGTCGGCTTTCTGCCACTGGTCGAGGATGGTTCCTTCCTTGTAATCCTTGAGGACGGAGATGTCGTAAGGGCCCCAGTGCGGTTGGTTGATGAAGCGTTGGCCACCGTCGTTGGCGTATTCTTCGCCGCGGGAGATGAAGTGTTCGTCGGGGTCGGGCACGATGATGGTGTTGTGGGCGATGGTGCGGATGTAATAGTTGTGCCAGTGTGGAGTTTCGTAGCTGTCGTAGAGGCCCGAGTCGATGGCGAGGTCGCCTTTGTGGTAGATCACGATGGAATTGGCGTCGCGGTGGCAGTGGTTGTGGAGGTAGAACGGGGAGCATTTGAAGGCGGCGATGGTGCCGCCGGTGTCGCCTTTTGGGAATAGTGTTGGATCGGGCGAGAAGTAGTTTGGGCGTGTGGCGGGTGCGGTGGAGGTCGGCCGCGTTCGCTGCGGGATTTGCTCGGCGGTACGGGGGTGCAGGTCCCAGTCGCCGCGTGCGATCGCAATGCCCATGCGGCTGTGGAAGTGCGTCCGCGGCAGGGTTTGCGGAGGCTGCGCCGCCGGCGTATCTTCACAGGACGATGGGAATATCAACAGATGAAATTCATCACGGCCCTTGAGCCGAAACTGCTCGGCGAACCAGCGGGCGTGCGGATCTCTGTAACGCGTGGCGATATATGCCAGCGGTTGATAGTAGCTGGCGTTATCGAAGAGCGGGATCGAACCGTAATAGTCGCCGAAGCGGAGGAAGGTTTCGTCGGATCGCAGCGCATAGAGCCACCAGGGTACAACGTTGCGGAACCAGGGATTTTGCGGGGCGGGATTTTGGCCGAAGCCGCTCTCGAGCAGCCGGAAAATCGTCGCGATCTCCGTGATGTACGTGCACGAGTATGGATAGCTTTGTTGATAGGAATCGGTTTCCAGGAAGAAGCGGGCGTTTTGCAGGAAGTGGTCGAGATAGCGGAGGGAGCGTTTGATCATGGCGTGTCCGTTGCCTTCGTCGCCGATAGCGATCGCCGCGGCGAAGAACTGCGGGACCTCGTTGGCGACGTGACCTGCAAGGTACTGCCCGTCATCGACCGCTTCGCCCGATGCATACGTCGCTTCTATGCAATCTTCGATGTTCTTGATGATGCGTTTTTTGTAAGGATCGTCGAGATAGTCGTGCAGGTAGTCGTAAGCGATGCTCAGGGCGCGGACGCGTCGCTGGGCGCCGAAGTAGGTGCCGTTGACGGGGATTTGCAGGAGGCGTTCCACTTCGTTGGTGGCGGCTTTTGCGTGGTCCTTGTCGGCGGTGAGCAGGTAGAGCAGCGAAAGGCGGATGATTGTTTCGGAGTTGTCGCCGCCGCGCCGGCGTTCCGGGCCTGTGGCCGGTGCTGTGGTCGCGGGAGGTGTCCACGGCCGGGAATGATAAAACGCCAGCAGCGAATCGAACTCGGAAATCTGCGTGGTCTGCGCCCGCAGCCGCAGTTCCGGCAAATCCGCGGGCTTGAGATACAACCGCGGATGGCCCGGCGTGAGCACGTAGTCGTCGGGAATGATGCGAGCGGATTGTGCGATGCTATCGCGGATCGATTGCGTGCAGCGAGCGAAGACCGCGCCCGCCGTGGCGGCAAGGGTCGCTCTCATCACATCACGGCGAGAAATCGACATGCGAACTTCCTCATCTCGCGAGTTTGATCAGCAATTGCCGTTGGCCGCTCAAGTTCGTTGGGGCGACGTTTTTGTATAGCGCTACCGTCAGCGAACCTTGCTTGACGATCCACGCATTCGCCGTCTGTTCCAGTTTCGGCGACTCCGGCACCGGTGCGGACAGGTCTGTCGGTGTGAGCAGCGTGAGAATCTGAAATGTTCGGCCTGCGGTGGATTTCGCGGTGGCTTCGATACGCCAAGCCCCCGGTGTGTGCGGGCCTTTCATCGCGTGTAGTGGGGCGTAATTATTTCCGTCGACCCACCACTCCTTGCCGGGGCCGCCGATTTTTTCGAGGGAGACGGGGGAGAGGAAGTTAGCGGTGAGTTTACCCTGGCCTTGTGTGATCGTGACGGTGTTGCCGTTCGCTTGCGGTTCGCTGATAGCGTGCAAGAGGAATTTGGGCGTCAAAGCGTCTTTGTTTAGCTCGATTTCGTCCAGAATAAGCATCGAAACGGCGGATTTGTGCGGGTAATCGAGTATGAAAGTGACGTGTCTGAGGAATTTTTTGAGCTTGGCGGGGTTGTAACAGTTGGAGGCGTCGCCGCAGACGTAGGAATGGTCGGATTTTTGCCATTGGGCGAGGATGGTGCCGTCCTTGTACTGGCCCTGGAGAAACTGGGTGTAATCGCCAGGGCTCCAGTGAGGTTGGTTGATGAAGCGTTGTCCGCCGTCGTTGGCTTGCGGGCGGTTGCGGGAGACGAAGCGTTCCTCGGGATCGTAAACGACAATGGAGTTATGGGCGATTGTACGTATGTAGTAATTGTACCATTGGGGGGTTTCGTAGCCGTCGTAGATGCCGGAGTCGATGGCGAGGTCGCCTTTGTGGTAGAGGGTGATGGAGTTGGCATCGCGGTGGCAGTGGTTGTGGAGGTAGTGGGGCGAGCATTTGAAGGCGGCGACGGTGCCGCCGGTGGTGGGGTCGGAGTTGGAGCCTGCGGACCAGTCGCCGCGGGCGATGGCGATGCCCATTTTTTCGTGGAAACTGGTGCGAGGCAGGTCGGACGGGGCCTTGGCGGGCGGGGAGTTCGGTCCGGCGGCGGGGTAGAGGAGGAGGTGGAATTCGTCTTTGCCGGAGAGCTTGAACTGCTCGGCGAACCAGCGGGCGTGGGGATCTTTGTAGCGATTGGCGATATAGGCGAGTGGGCGGTAGTAGGAGCCGTTTTCGAAGAGCGGCCAAGCGCAGAAGTAGTCGCCGTAGCGGATGTAAGTTTGATCGGTGCGAAGCGGATAGAGCCACCAGTTGACGGTGTTCTGGAACCAGGGGTGATCTTTGTGCGGTGTTTGGCCGAGGCCGGCTTCCATGAGGCGGAAAATCGCGGCGATTTCGGCGACGTAGGCACATGTGTAGGGATAACTTTGCTGATAGGAGTTGCCTTCGAGGAAGTACTTGGAGTTTTCGAGGAATTTTTCGGTCCAGCGGAGGCACTGGTTGATGAGCCAGCTGCCGTTGCCTTCGTCGCCGATGGCGATGCCCGCGGCGAGGAAGTGCGGGACCATGTTTGCGACGTGTCCGGCGAGATGGCCGCCTTCGAGGGTGGCTTCGCCGGAATCGATGGCCGCCTGGACGTACGCTTCGATCTGTTTTGCGATTCTGCGGCGGAAGTTGGCGCTCATCTGATCGTGGCACCAATCGTAGGCAAGGCCCAGCGCGCGAACTCGCCGCTGCGTGGCGACGTAGGTGCCTTCGACATCAATGAGCAGCAGCTTTTCCACGGCGCGGATGCAGGCGGCGGCATGAGCTTTGTCATCCGTCAAAAGATACAGCAATGCAAACTTGGTAATGAAGTCAACGTAGTCGCCGCCGACGCCGAGGTCGTTGATGTCGCCGCCTCCATCGAGCTTATTGACGTTGTCGTTGTAGTACGCCAGCAGGGAATCGTACTCCGCCTTGTTCGTCGTTTTTGCACGCTGGCGAAGTTCCGGGAGTTCCGCGGCGTTGATGTAGGCACGCGGATGGCCTTCGGTGAGCGTGTAAGGAACGGGTTTTTCCTGCGCGGTGGGCGTGACGTCCCGGGAACGGGCGGGCTCGGCGATTCGCCATGCGATGTCGCCGCGACGTTCGATCCATGTACGGTTCTTCATATCGCTGAGCCACGGCTGGATGATCTGCTGGTTCAGGGGGATATCGGCGGTGATCAGGCCGACGCTTTGCCCCGGGGCTTCCGCCAGCGAATTGCCGAGCGGATCGAGAATCATGTTCTTCATGTGGTAACTGGCACTGATGAGGTAAACGTGATTCTCGATGGCGCGGGCACGGGTGAGGGTTTCGTTGCCGCCCCAGATGGGGAGCAGGATTAACTGGGCGCCTTGCAGTGCGAGCGATCGTGCGGGTTCGGGGAAGTGGACGTCCCAGCAGATCATGATGCCGATTTTGCCGAAGTCGGTGTCGAAGACGGGGTAAGTATCGCCGGGGGTGATGCCTGCTTCGGCTTCTTCTCGGGGGAGATGCGTTTTTTGGTAGCTGCCGGCGAATTTGCCGTCGCGGTCGAAGAGCGCGGCGGTGTTGTAAACCGATTTGCCGACCCGGCGTTCGTAAAGGCCGGCGCAGACGTAACAGCGGTGGCGCTTCGCCAGATCCGAGAGCACCTTTGACGTGGGTCCGCCTGGGACGGCTTCGCTGTTTTCGAGAAAGGTTCTGCCCGTGCCCACGGCGGTGATGCCTTCCGGGAGGCAGAGAATGTCGGTGCCCTTGGGGAGCTTTTCATCGATCAGCTTGACGAAGCGGGCGACCGATTCGGCGGAGTCTTTCGTTTCACCACGCGTCATGTTGTAGAACGCGCTTGCCGCCCGGACCATGCGGATTTGGGGGGCTGTTACTGCGGTCAGTTGAATGTCGTCGAACCATGCGTGGCCGATGGGAGCCCAGCGAAGGCCGAGGTTGATGGTGAGCGTGGCGGCGTTCGCGGGAGACTGTGAGGTGTAATCGATTTTGGCCCAGTCGCCCCCCCCCCCTCCCGTACCGTCGGCGGGCGGGATGTAGGCGTAATCGGGCGATCGCACGGCGTTGCCCTGGGCGTCGTTCCAGGTGAGCGAGCAGAAGAGACTACGCCGTGTGTCGACGATTTTTTGGGAGCGAGCGTAGGCAGTGAGGCGGTAGTGCTGGTTGGGTTGGATTTTGACTGTTTTTCGCCAGGAGCCGAAGACGCAGGTTTTGTATTCGCCGAAGAGGCCCAGTGCCCCCCCCCCATGGCCCGCCGCGTTGCGGCCTGTGCCTGCGACAAGCGACGGGGGCGGCATCAGATCGGGATATGGCGAAGCTGCCTCCCAGCCCTGAGAGCCATCTTGAACGGAGCTGGTAAAAAGCGTCATTGGTTGGCTGAGCATGTGCGTTCCTTCTGTTGATGAAGTGATTCGGAAAGGGGTATTGATCCGCGTCGATACAAGGGCGGATTATAACCATGTCGTAAAATTCGTAAAATTCGTTCAATTCATAAAATTCGTGGAAGGAGGGCATTCCAATACGGTTCAGTTAAGTCGTCAAGTCGTTAAATTGTCAAGTCGATTTAACGATTTAACGACTTGACGATTTAACGATCGTATGCCTTAACTGGGCCGGATCGGAGCATATTCCTCCCCGAGCGGCAGGCAAGCCTGCCAGCTAAATGGAGCTCTGGCATCGGCTTCGCTTGCCTTGATCATCAGAGCGGTTTTCGAGGCTACTATCCAAAAGGAGAGTGATCATGGCGGACAATTTGGCAGATACAGGGGTGCGGATGAGCGAACATGGCCGGGCGATGGAGGAGGAAGGGAAGCAGGCTGCGACGGAGACGCGAAGTGCGGTGAGTGATGTGAAGATGCGGTTCAAGCATATGGCCGGCAAATGTTCCGATCAGGCGAAAATGTATGCTCAGCAGGGCTATCGCTATGCGGCAGATCAGTCCAAGCATGCGAAGGAATCGACCGAGGGTTTCATCCGGGAGAATCCGTGGTATGCGCTGGGAATCGCGGTGGGCGTGGGCGTGCTCCTGGGGCTTGCGATCCGCAGTCGCGGCCGCGGCGGGAGCGATTAAACGTCGCCGCAGACAGACACCGACAAACAATGGAATGGAGGGGGTGGGGGGGACAAGCCCAGGGATTGCAGTCCCTGGGCTTTTTTGGGGGTAGTGGGGAGTGATGGTGGGGCTTAACGATTTGGCTATCTGATTGTACAATTCCGCTCAGTTGCCTTTTCCTTCCACTCCGGACCTATGAGGAACATGACCATGACCCCCCCTCCCTCTACCTCCCCCTCCACCCTCCCCAGCCCCTCCTCCCCTTCTCCGTTCTTTATGACGCATCATGCTCCCGTGGGTGCGTGGGCTTCGTTGACCTTCGGGCAGATCGGTCGCGGGATGAGCATCGAGCACGAATCGCTTGTTTCTTCGCCCAATGCGGATCTGCTTGTTGCCCTGCACCGGGATGGTGTTACGACTGCATTTCCGTTCGTCGAAAAATCTGAGCAGTACCGCGGTTGGCGTTTTCTGGATGCGGGCGCTATGAATCGTGCGGTGTCTCCTTGCATTGACGCGATTGCTGCTGAGGCTGAGGGGGGGGGAGGTATTTCGCTCCGTGTTTTTTCGCCGCATGCTGCTTTGCCGAATCCCAAGCGTTCCGGCAATCTTCAGTACGCCACCGTTCCCGGCGTGCTCATGGAACTCTCCATTGATAATTCCGATTTTGATTCTCCTGCCACCGCATTCATCGGTCTGAAACTGCATGTGACGGATACCGCCGGCAGCGGCGGCGGACGACTCCGACCGCTCGACTGGTCCAGCAAAGCACTCTGTGGCGTTGCGAATTCCTCCAAGTGGGCTCTCGCGGCGCAGAATGGGGGGGGGGGCGCTAAAGAGAACGTCGAGACCGGCGGCGTTTGCACGGTTCTTTCTGATGATATCGCCGACAGCCTCGCCTCCGGGCATTCGCAAATCATCCCGAACGCCTCGACTGGCGGCGTCCTGATCAAAGTCCCCGCTCGTAGCAAACGCACCGTCATGCTGGTCTTCGCTTTCTATGACCAGGGCAACGCTACGCAGGGCATCGATGGCCGTTATCTTTACACCGTTTATTTTCCTCGTGTGGAAGCGGTTGCGAATTTTATTCTCGCTAACAGTCAGAAGATTTTTGAATCCTGCACCAGTTTTGACGGTCGTTCCGCGGCGGCCTGCAGCGATCCGCAAAAACTCGCGGTCTTTTCGCAGGCTGTGCGAGCGTATGAAGCGAACTCGCAGGTCATTGATGCTGCTGGTCCTTCCCCCTCTCCGTATTTCACCGTCATTCAGGGAGATGCGGGGTATCGTAATACGCTTTCGCTTGCCGTCGATCATTTGCCGTGGGAGCTTTATCGCAATCCATGGGTTGTTCGCAATATTTTCGATCTTGCCACGACCAGCTACGCTTATCAGGACAGGGTTCGTTTCTCGGATGCCGCCAGTCCTGATGAACTCCGCGACGGCGGCATGACTTTCGCCCACGACTTCGGCTTCCACTCCTGCTATGCCACACCCTCCACCTCCGCCGCCGCATTCGTTACTTCCACCGAAGACATCCTCAACGGTGTCTATCTGCTCACCAGCTACGCTCTGCTTGCCGACGATACGCCGTGGGCGAAGACGCGGCTCCCGTTTGCCCGCGAACTGATGATCAACATGGAAAATCGCGATCACTGGGACCCGGAAAAACGTACCGGCATCATGAAGGCCCAATCCGACCGCGTCGGCACAGAGGGGGGGGGGGGGGGGGAAA
>WQYP01000193.1 GCA_009781185.1 Phycisphaerales bacterium
CCCCCCCCCCCCCAGCTTAACATTGATTTCAATTCATGTGTGACGCACATGACTTTGTGCGCAAAACAGAGCTGCGAGCGTAAGCTCGCGGTTCGTGCGACTGCGCTACCGCGACTGCAATCTCACGATTGCAGCTTCTCTGATGTTCCACACAATCCAAACCTCGCCCGTCTGTTGGGAGCACCGCAGCACCGCGTGGCAACGCGGTGGTTTGGCACAGACATCCCCACAAACCACCGCATTGCCATGCGGTGCTCCCGCATTTTTTAACCGTTTTTTCATCAAAGGAACCACGACATGTCCAGACCCACCCGCAAACCCGCCCGCAAGTATCAGCACTTTTTGGAAACCCTTGAAAGCCGGACGATGCTCTCGGTGAGCACCGCAGATTTTGCTGCCATCCAATCACAGTACCCCGATCTCGGCCTGACGAATTTCGCCGACTACACCATCTACGAAGTCGGCGGTACGGAAGCCGGTGCCGGCCAGAAGCTCTTCGCTTTCAACGCGGCAGGTCTCTGGTCTGCGATTGATGCCGCCAAAACTTCGGCCCCTTCAACGAACACGCTCATCGTTGTCCGCACCGGTACCGCGACAGCGCAGAACACCATCACGCTCAGTGGAACCGAATTGGATGTCGATATTGACACGCAGCAATACGGATCGGTAACTATCGTCAGTTTGGGTGCCATGCCGCTCACCATTGACGCCGTTGAAAGATCGGGAATTTTCAGCATTACAAGCGAATCGACAGTCGCTTTAGGCGGATTGACCATCACAAATGGGAATGGTAGCGGAATTTATAATGACGGCACACTGACGGTAGTGAACAGTACAATATGCAACAACACTACGGGTTCCGGCGGCGGAATTTACAATGATTACGGCGCATTGACAGTAATGGACTGTATTATATCAAACAATACTACAAATGGTTACGGTGGCGGAATTTACAGTTCTGGCCAATTGACAGTGACGAATAGCACAATATCGGACAACATTGCGTCTTACTCTGGCGGCGGCGGAATTGAAAATGACGGCGGCACATTGACAGTAACTAATAGCACAATAATAAATTGCACTAGCTTCTGGGGCGGCGGTGGACTTGATAATTCTGGCACATTGACGGTAACGAATAGCACAATATCGAGCAACACAGAGTATAATTTTGGTGGTGGCGGGATTTGCAATCGCGGCCAATTGACAATGACGAATAGCACGATATTGAACAATAGTAGCAACTCATGGGGTGGTGGAATTTGCACTGGTTTTGGTGGTACTGCGACAATAATGGACTGCACGATATCGAACAACAGGGGTTACTGTGGTGGCGGAATTGATACTGGTGGCACTACGACAATAATGAACTGCATGATATCGAATAACATGTGTGGCTTCGTAGGTGGTGGTGGAATTAGAATTGGAAATGACACAACGGTAATAAATTGCGTGATAGTGGATAATATCTCGAATGGTGGCTATGGTGGTGGAATTCTAATTGACAATGGCGACGTGACAGTAACAAATAGCAAGATAGCGGGAAACTCAAGTTCCGATGGTGGTGGAATTTACGATGCTAACCAAATGACAGTAATAACGAATAGTTTAATAGCAGGAAATAGTGCCTCTGACTATGGTGGCGGAATTTACGGTGCTGGCACCATGACAGTAACAAACAGCACAATAGCAGGAAATTATGCCTATTGCGGAGGTGGAATTTATAACACGGACAATCTGACTGTCAATAACACGATCATCGCCAAGAATATCTCTGATTATAGCTCTTTTTCGAATGATATTTTCAACGATGGAGGAACGATGACAGGGTATCACAGTCTCGTTGGCGACGACACCGTGTTGGGCGGTTATGCCAACGGGAATCTTATCGGAACTGACCCGAAGTTTGTTTCGTTTACGCTTTACACGACGTGGACGGCAGACCTTTGGACAACCTGGGATTTGCGTCTTGCATCCGATTCTCCCGCCATCAATGCAGGCAGCAACGCTCTTGCCGTTGACGCTGACGGATATCCGTTGCAGACTGATTACAATGGCAATGTACGCATCGCGGGCGGCACCGTCGATATGGGTGCTTATGAATATGGTGCTTCCTCCGTGACAAAGCTCACTATGCCAACGGGTGTGACAGCAACCAGCAAGGACGGCACTACGATCACGATCAACTGGAACACCGTGAGCAATGCTTCCGGCTATAGAATCCAATGCGCCACCGACGCGGGTTTCACACAAAACGTGAAAACGCAAACCATATCAGGTGGCACAGTCAAAACAGTGGACATGACTGGTTTGTACACGGGTTACCAGTACTATGTTCGCGTCTTGGCAACCGGAACAGGTAGCTATGTCAATTCGGATTATTCGATCAGTGCCAACGTTGTGCCGACACCAACACCGCTGCCCGCTCCAACCGGCGTGGCGGCAAGCAGCAAGAACGCCACGACGTTGACCATCAACTGGAATGCCGTCAGCAATGCGTCCAGCTACACCATTCAATACGCCACGGATGCAGGCTTTACGCAGAATGTGTGGACGCAAAACATTTATAGCGGCACGGCGCAAACCGCAGATATTAACTATTTGACGACTGGGGTGACGTATTATGTCCGCGTCATGGCGATAACCGGAACGTACACCTACAGCAACTCGTCGTATTCGAGCAGTGTCAATGCCACGCCAACCGCGGCCACCACGCAACTTGCCGTGCCAACGGGTGTGACCGCAACCAACAAGAACGCCACAACGCTGACCGTCAACTGGAACGCCGTGAGCAACGCTTCCGGCTACATCATTCAATATGCCACCGACGCGAGTTTCACGCAAAATGTGAAAACGCAGAGCGTTTCCGGCGGCACAACCAAAACCGCGGATATCACCGGCTTGATGACGGGGACGACGTATTACGTCCGTGTCATGGCGACCGGAACGGGCAACTACAGCAACTCGCCGTATTCGGGCAGCGCCAACGCCACACCGGCATCAACAGGGAGCACCACGCCAACGGGCGCACAGATCGGCAGCGACTATAACCCGGCCAAGAAAGCGGGGACGTTGACATGGAATGCCGTGGCCAACGCGACCGGCTACCAAATCATGTACAGCAACGATGGAGGAATCACATGGAAAACCAAAAACGTTAAAAACGTCACCTCGTTGAAGCTCAGCGGTATCACCCCGGATGTGATCGTGAGAGTCTATGCGATCACCGCATCGGGCACTTCAAGCAGCTATTCGCAGGCTCCGGCAATCGTCAAAGATATGCCCAATGCTCCGACCAATGCCCGCATCAGCAGTGACTACAATCCGGCCAAGAAAGCGGGAACGTTGACCTGGAGTGCCGTTGCCAACGCGACCGGCTACGTCATTCAGTACAGCAACGACGGGGGAATCACATGGAAAACCAAAAAAGTAAAAAATGTGACCTCGTTGAAACTCACCGGCATCACTCCGGACGTCATTGTCAGAGTCTATGCGACCAACGCATGGGGAACCTCAACCGGCTATTCGCAGGCTCCAGCAATCGTCAAAGACCTTCCCAATGCTCCGACCAATGCCCATATTCTCAGCGACTACGACTCGGCCAAGAAAACGGGAACGTTGACCTGGAGTGCCGTTTCCAATGCGACCGGTTACATGATTACCTACAGCAACGACGGGTTCCGTACCTGGAAGACCAAAACCGTTAAAAATATAACGTCGTTGAAACTCACCGGCATCGCTCCGGGTACGATCGTACGGGTTTATGCGATCAACGCCTGGGGAACATCGACCGGTTATTCGTCAACGACAGTCGTTGCTTAAATGTCCCGACTTCCCAAAGCACGTTCCTTGTCCGTGCGATATCGGAGAATTTGGGCATTCACTCGGCGGATGCGAAAATTTCGGCGGCGACCGCGAAGTAACTCGTGGCTAAACTTTGCGGATGCGGATCATGAGCATGAGTGGCATTTCATGTCATGCCTCCCGTAGGGGTATTGCGGCTTGCCCTTGCTGTGCTACAATTCATCCTGGCACTTTCAACAGGAGGCAATCATGGCCGACTTTCCCCGCACGCAAATCGAAAACGTCTCCCTCGCCCGACTTATCATCGGAACCAACTGGTTCCTCGGCTTCTCACATACCTCCAAGTCCAAAGATATTTTCATCAAAGAACATCAGTCCCGTCAGAAACTTGCGGAGATTCTCAAGATATTTTTCGCCGCCGGCTGCGACGCGATCATGGGCGCTCGGCCGGACGCGACGCATTTGAACGATGCGATCAAGGATGCCGAGCAGGCGACCGGTCGCAAGGCGATCATCATCAACACGCCGAGTTTGCCGACGGATCCCAAGGCGCCCGGCGCTTACGATGAGGCGGCCAGGGCGCTTGATGCCGCGAAAGGTTTTGGCGCGACGTTCTGTATGCCGCACATGGCGACGACGGACGCCATGGTGAATATAAGAACCCGGAAGATCGACGGCATGGAAGTCTGGTGCAAAATGATCCGTGACCGCGGCATGCTGCCGGGCCTTTCCACGCACATGGCAGAAACGCCCGTTTATGCGGACGAATCCGGCCTTGATGTGGCGACTTACATTCAGATATACAATGCCGCCGGTTTCCTGATGCACATTGAGGTCGATTGGGTGCAGCGGATGATCTGGAAGAGCAAGAAGCCTGTGATGACGATCAAGCCATTGGCGGCGGGGCGGCTGATGCCGTTGGTGGGACTGGCTTTCGCGTGGTCGACGATCCGCGAGATCGACATGGTGGCACTGGGCGCGATGACGCCGGACGAGGCTCGCGAAGGCATCGAGATTTCGCTCTCCATTTTGCACAAAACACCGCCGATGACGCCGCTGCAATATACCCGCAGCAAAGCAACCTTGTGATTTTCGATTTTTGATTCTGGAAACTTGGAACTGGAAACTTGAAACTCAACTTTGGGAGGTTTCTGTGAATAAGCGTTTTTCGTTCGCTGCCGCTGTTTCGGTTTTGGCTTTTTCCACTGCTCTTTTTGCTGCGGATTGGCCGAACTTCCTTGGCCCCAACCGCGACGCATCCGTGGCCGGCGTCGCGCTGCCGGAGCATCTGACCTGCGTGCCCGTCTGGAAAATTCCCTTCGGCAACGGCTTTGGCCAAATCGCGGTCGTCGGCGATAAAGCCTTCGCCTTCGCTCAGCGGGGGGACAACGAAACCGCCGTCTGCCTCGACGCCAAAACCGGCAAGGAACTCTGGCACACCGACATCGACAAAGTCCTCCTCGACAAAATGGGCGGGGACGGACCTCGCTCCACGCCGACCATCGATGGCGATCGCGTCTACATTTACGGCACCCACCTGAAGCTCGCCTGCCTCGACTTCGCCACCGGCAAGGAAATTTGGAGCCATCCGGTCGCCGCGGAGTTGGGCCGAAAGGAATTGCAGTGGGGCAATTCCGTCTCTCCGATCATCGTGGACGACCTGGTGATTATCACCACTAACGAGCCAGCCAAGGGCGCATCGAACACCCTGCATCCGATCAAAGGCATCGCCGCCTACCACAAGACCACCGGCGACTTTGCCTGGGCTCAAACCGACGACCGCGGCACTCACGCCACGCCCGCCGTCGCCACCATCCTCGGCAAACAGCAGGTCCTCTGCTTCATGCAGTCCGGCCTGGTCTCCGTCGCCCCCAAAACCGGCGAAACCCTCTGGACTTTCCCGCATCCCTACAAAACGTCGACCGCCGCCTCGCCCGTCGTCGGCGGAAAAAACGGCGACATCGTCTACTGCTCCGCCGATTACGAAGTCGGCGCCGCCGCCTGGCGCATCAGCAAGAACGGCGACAAATGGTCCGCCACACAACTCTGGAAAACCGAAAACAAAAACGTCAATCACTGGACCACGCCGGTTTACCGCGACGGCTACCTCTACAGCCTCGTCGGCAAGAACAGCCTCAAAACCTCCGACAACGGCGACCTGGCCTGCCTCGACATCGAAACCGGAAAAACCATGTGGACCAAACAAGCCGGCAGTCAGGGCGGCATCATCCTCGTCGGCGACAAACTGCTCATCCAGACCCCTCGTGGCGATCTGCTCCAGGTCGCCGCCTCACCGGACGCCTACAAGGAACTCGGACGCCAGAACATCCTCAAGGGCAAAAACTGGAACGCCCCCTCTTACGCCAACGGCCTGGTCTTCATGCGAAACACCGTCGAAGGCGACGCCCCCGCCGAAGCCGCCTGCGTCAAAATCAGCAACTAATTTCTGTCTACTACCGTCACATCTTCTCCTGTCTCCCACGCGCGGATCATCGCCGGCACCGTTGCCGCGGGCTTTTGCTGTTTCCTGCAGCTCTATGCTCCCCAGCCGCTGCTGGTCTTGCTCAAGCGCGACTTTAGCGCCTCGGAAGCGCGTGTCAGTTTGGTCGTTTCCGCCGCCACGTTTGCCGTCGCATTGGCTTCCCCGTTCATCGGCCTTTTCGCCGACGCCATCGGCCGAAAGCGCGTCATCGTCCCCTGCCTCTTCGCCCTGGCCTTCACCACCCTCGGCTGCACCCTGTCGCACAACCTCCACCAATTGATCCTCTGGCGTTTCCTCGGCGGTATTTGCACGCCGGGTATCATCGCCGTTACACTCGCCTACATCAGCGAAGAAGCCCATGAGCGAGCCACCGGCTCCGTCACCGCCCTCTACGTCACCGGCACCGTCGTCGGCGGACTCGTCGGCCGCATCTCTTCCGCCATCGTCGCCGATTATCGCCCTTGGCAGTGGTCCTTCGGCATCCTGACGATCCTCACGTTCCTCGGCGCCGCCGCCGTCGCCATTCTCCTGCCGCCATCTCGCCGTTTCGAACGTCACACCCAATGGCGGCAATCGTTCGATGCCATGCGGCATCACCTCACTAATCCGCGACTGCTTGCCACCTACCTCATCGGATTCATCATTTTGTTCGCCCACGTCGGGCTGTTCACTTACATCAACTTTCATCTTGCGGAGCCGCCGTTCAGTCTTTCGACTTCGCAGCTTGGAGCGATCTTTCTGGTTTACGCGCTGGGGATCGTGATCACGCCGCTTTCGGGGCGGCTGATTGATCGTTTCGGTCATCGCGCGGGCCTCTGCGTCGCCGTCGCCCTGACCGTTCCCGGATGCCTGTTGACACTTTTGCCGAATCTTCCGCTGATCATCTTCGGCATCGCCATCGCCTCCAGCGGCGTGTTCGTCGCCCAATCGAGCGCCTCGAGCCACATCGGCCGTGCTGCCGACGGCGCGCGCTCCGTCGCCAGCGGACTTTACGTCTCCTGTTACTACCTCGGCGGCTCCGTCGGAGCGACCGCTCTGGCCGCCCCTTATCACCTCGGTCACTGGCCAGCTGTTGTCGTTTCGGTCATTTTGCTGCAACTCGCCGCCCTCGCGATCACCTGGCGATTCTTCGCCGCCAAACCACCGTCCCCACCCCGCTCCCACGAACTCCCGCTTCCCCTCGAATAACCCCGATATGTTTACATGCGATTCGTGAGGAATTCGACCACGTCCCGTGCGACCCAGCTCATGCGGTCCATGGCGCCTTGCGTGCGTGCGGCCAGGTGCGGCGCGATGATCACGTTCGGGCAGTTCTGCCAGAGAGGGTAATCGGGGCCGGGGGGGGGGGGTTCGGGGTCTTGAACGTCGATGGCGGCCCCGCCGACCCCCCGGGTTTTCAGAGGGGCCGAAAGGGCGTGGGCGTGGCCCCGTTCACCACGGGGGGAATTCCCGAAAACTCGGCTGGACTTCTC
>WQYP01000194.1 GCA_009781185.1 Phycisphaerales bacterium
GCCGATGCGACGCAACCCTGTGGGTCCTCCTGAAGGATTCAGCTTATGGACTGCCCAATGCGAACAGTCGCATGACACGACCGACTTTGCGCTACGCCCCCGGCGAGGGGGAGACAAAAAGAAAGCGGAATGATGAGTGTGCGGGTGAAAATTTCTTGGGTCCTTCCAGCGATCTGACGAAGCGACGCGGTTAGTATGATCGAACTTTCCGGAGTTTTCAGTTATGGCAAAATCCAACTCAACACTCAACACCAACGGCCGCAACCATCGCACCGGCAAACTTGTTTCGCTGTGTTCTGCGGCTGCGGCTATCGGTGTTGACAAGGGGCAATTAAGCGTTGAATCGAAACGGTCAGGGTTTCCGTGGCGTCACGTTGGCGGAGAAAAAAAACTCATCGTCGAAGAGTTGATCGCGTGGCGAAACCGCAACATCAGACAAAGGAAGCCGCAGGCGTGGCGAGGCGGTCATCCCACATCCGCCGCCGAGTCTAGCGTTGGTCACTCGCCGGAACAGGTAGACCCGCAAGACACTCGACTTATTGAAATTATGATGTCGAAGGAGGCGTCGGCGATAGACATCAGCCGTGCGGTTATGCGATTGGCCAGCCGCCGTGTTGCGCGACTGGCTCAAAGTGACACCCTTAACGCCGTGGAATTCGACGGGTTGAAAAAGACATTACAGGAACTTCGCCAAGCTGAGGCTGACTACATCGAACTCGAACAGAAGAAACGCCAGTTGATACCGTTGGCCGAGGTCGAAGAGGTGGTGGCCGGATGCGTCGGTCGGCTTGTGCGGTGTTTTGGAGCTTTGGAGGCGACCATTGCGACAGAGGCATCTATCTGGCGATCCGATCCAAAAGTGCAAGAGATGTCCCATGACGGCTTTTCTCGCATGGTGAGGGACTTCGTTGGCAGAACATGCCGCGAAATCAGGACGCTTGAATCTGATGGTGTAGAAATGCTGTTAAATCCGTCAAGACAGGAAGCGATAGAGGATGACGCGGATGTATAATCCACGCCTGCATAACTGACCTTCGGCATGGGGATAGGTTTGCTCCCGAAAAGCGGACACCCGATCCGCCTTCCCCTGCCTTTTTTTTGTTCGGGACGACTACGGGAGTCGTATCATGGCAAACCCATCGAACAATGACGCCGCGTTGGAACAGGCAATTTGTAAGCTGTTATTGGAGATACCGGAGGCGTGGGCCGAGTATGACCAGAATGTTTTGACCGCTCCGCAGCAAGAGGCGTTGCTTCTGCTGATGGCGGCGGGGATGGTGGAGCGGCGAAGTAGCTTTCGCATCCGCATGTTCGGGCATCCGGAGGCGGCAGAGGCAACCTACACAGGGACAGGCGAGTATGGCGAAGAGGAGGCTTTTGAAAAAGTGGCCGCCAGCATGTGGGAAAAATGGGGGCCGGTTTTTGAAAAGCGGAGGGAAGGCCCGACGAAAGGCGCTCCGGCATTCCATTGTGAAAGCATAGGGAGTAAACAGTGGCGATTGACAAGCAATGGCATCAAATCACGAAACACCCTGGAAACCAACACCAATGTTGTGTTGGATTACGTCTTGAAGCGGGGAGACTTCGACGGACAACGCCGCCAGACGCCAAGTGGCCGGATAGTCCATCGGTTGCCGGTCCCCGGCAAGGTGGCTTTTGAGAAAATAGGAATAGTGAATGTTGACGCGGTCAAGACTACCCCGGCAGACGTGAACGTTGTCAATCCTGACGCCATTGGCAAAGCCGTTGCTGCCGCATTGGATGAGAAATTTGCGGCGATGCAAGTCAAGGGGATCACGACGACAACCGTACCAGCGTTGGCCACTCCCGTCACCAAACATAGCCATGGCGCACTTCACCCGACAAGCCAAGAACTTCTGGAATTCCGTGATGAGACCTTGAAAGCAGCAGAAATTGCCTACGGCATATTGCTTGACTGCTCTCTCGTGCTTGCACAGGTGTCGGTCGAAGAGGGGAGAGTCGTTGTAGCTATCGGGAAAACTAAGAAGGTGGCGATTACCAGTGAAATAGTCATCAGAACTGGTCTGAAATTGCGAGCGGTTTATGAACATATTTTAAGAGGCAGAGATATTTCTGCCTCATTGCAGACAAAAGAGCAACTACTGGATTTTGTGGAGACCGCGATTCCTCCCGGTTCTGTCACATGTGGCAAAATAGTGGCAAGATCAGCGCACCGCTTGGTGGACGATATAGTTTTCCGTCTCGGCTGGAATATGGCAACGGTCATACATGCGGAAGATTGGTTACAGAGACTGTCAGATTTAGAGACGCGGGAATTCGACGATCCCGATGAAGCGCTCCGCGAACTGCGGGAACAAGCGAAAGAGGAACAAAAAAAATTAGACATGAGTAGAGATTTGAAAAGCCTACTTGACGATCTGGATTTGATAAGAACGACGATTCGGAATGAATACTCAATCGCCCTACAGGCATTAAAAGTAGACAGGACTGCTGCGCCGTCAACAACCGCGACGCCCTCCGCCGACCTGACGCCGGAGCCTCTGTCACCACCTGCATCACAAAAGACGAAGAAGAAAAAACAGACGACAAAGCGGCGGAAGACGGGGACTGCCCGCCCATTAACCACCCGACAGCAACAAGCCGTGGAACTTTACGCAAAACGCAACGGTCAAATAACGAAGATTGCGAATGAAATGGGAATCAAACCCTCTACCGCGCAGCAACATGTAGACGCCGCCAAGAAGAAGTTAGAGTCGTTACAACGATCCGGTGCATCCGTGACAACACGCGGCTTATCCCACGATAAACGAGGCCAGGCCGACGTTGTTGACGAGGAAGATTAACGGGGCATTTAGGTAGTTCGAAGGTAGTTAATTAGGTAGTTAAGAAAAAAACTAAAATAATTTTTCCTCTGCAAAACAAGGGGTTTGCGGTACGCCATTAGGTACTTTGTGTTCGTCAAGTACCTAATCTGAAGCCTTGGGGCATGAGAAACAAACTTACCCCATCAGAGCTTGCGGCGTACCGAGAACTGGCCGAGGCCGCGCGAAAGCTGAAAAGAGCACAGCAAAGAGCAAAGAGCCGCCGACGGCGTAAGGGGGTGGGGAATGGATAATCTTCCTCTGATTTTGTCGATGTCTGACTTGAGTGGGCCGCCGTTGGGGATTGCGGGGGAGCGGACGCTTTGGCGTTGGGTGAGCACGGGGCAGTTTCCGCCGCCGGATATTGTGGTGGGGCGGAAGTACCGTCGATGGAAGCGGGAAACGATTGAAAGCTGGATTGCCGAGCAGTCCGGCAAGGGGGGGCGGAAATGAGTAACAGCAACCACAATACAACCCCGCAAGGGAGAGGTGATGAACTATTCCCCTTTTCAATTTCACGCCGAGGCGAGAACGTCTGGCGGATATTCGATGGCAACCAAGAGCGGCTGGTCAATGCCGATCCGGAGGCGTTCGATTTCAATACAAAACTGCTGACGGTGGTGTGGGAGCTTCGGGGGAGAGAAAAAGACGCTGCGGACGTGGGTAACGTGAAACAGGCGGCTGCATGGCTGGCGGCGGGGACGGAATGGCTGACGGCGGAGATTCTGGAAAAGATCAAGGCGGCGAGGGAACCGCTGTTGCAGGAGCTTCAACGCCGAGCAATCCGAGCCGCGACCGTGAGGGAGCGACAAACCGAGCCGACGGCGAAAGGTTGGCACATCGACAAACAAGGCCGCCTCATACTCAACACCGGCGAAGTCTACGCCCCCACCACCACCGGCGGATGGGTGCTGGTGAAGCACCCCACCAAGCGGATGCGAGAGCCGGGGACGGTGGAGGTGACGCCATGACGACGCCTCCCCCCAAACCTTCGCCGCCGCCACCGGAACGCTGGACGCTGACCGTCGAAGCCGCCGGCGCAGGACCGCCGCTGGTGATACGGGTCCGCAAACTCCTCAAGGCCGCGTGGCGATGCTACGGCCTACGCTGCACGGCGGCGGTGGATCACTCGACAGCACCACCCAACCCACCAAACCAACAACATCAAAACATTAAATAGAACTAACTTGTATATTGCAAACTAATTGAAAACACGGTAACATGGAGACCATGAAGATGACAGAACAACTTAAAAAACTGATTTTGGAAGCCCCGATAAGTCGGCATCGCATATGCAAACTGGCGAAGGTAAGCACGGCAAGCATGTCGAGTTTCATATCCGGGAATCGCGGTTTTTCACAAGAGGCGATAGACGCGCTCGGCGAAGTGCTGGGGATCACGTTGACGATGGATCACGCCAAGCTGCAAAGGCTGGCGAAAGACGCCCCCGCCCCCGGTCGCCCCGTGGCGAAGCGTAACCGCAAAGCCAATGCGAAAGGAAAGAGGTGAATCATGGCGTGGCTCGAAAAACGTAACGGAACCTACCGCGTCTGCCACCGTGTGGGCCGCAAAGTCAAACGCATCCTCGCCTACACCGACAAAGCCGCCTCGCTGGGAATGCTCACCCGCCTCGAAAAAGAACTCGCCAAGGGCAAAGAAGGGTTGACCGATCCTTACGCCGAACACCGCGACCGCCCCATCACCGACCACCTTGCCGACTGGACCAACAGCCTTCGGCAACTCGGACGAGCGGAAAATTACGTCCGCACCGTCGAAAGCAGAATGAAAAGATTGACCGAGGAATGCGGCTGGCAACTGCTGGCCGACATCAACGTCGATTCCTTCGCGGATTGGCGTGAAAAAGCAATGGGCGAGTACAGCCACAACGCCAAGGATGAAACCCTCTTGAAACAGGCGAAAGAGAACCCAGAACCCATGTCGCCCCGAACGAAGAATCACTACCTTGAGGCGATGCGGTCATTCTGCCTTTGGTGCGTCAAACGCAAACGCTTGGAAGTCAACCCCATCGGTGGACTTGAAAAACTCGACGCATCCGAAGATGTCCGGTGAGGGCGGCGAGCGATCACCGAGGAATGGCTCCTCGCCGCCGACATCCCCTACGTGGACGAACAAGGCCGCTACTTCGACATCCACGCCCTGCGCCACGAGTTCGGCACACTCCTGAGCAAGTCCGGCGTCTCCCCCCGCGAAGCGATGGAACTCATGCGACACACCGACATGCGACTGACGATGAACCTGTACACCGACCCACGAATCTTCGATTTGAAGTCAGCGGTGGAAAAGATGCCAACGATCACGCCGACCACGCCGGACTCCCAACAGCAAGCCGCAACGGGAACCGACGCCACCATCCCCTTCCCGAACGCGACGAGAATCGGAAACGACGTGGGTAGCAAACGGGTAGCGCAGGAGGTAGCGCGCACTGCCACGTATGGGCAATGTTCGGCATCCAATGGCACCCATCACGAAACCAAGAACCTTCAAGATTTGTCGGGAAAAAGTGTCAATCGGCACTCAAATGCACCGATTGACATAACAGCCGACGGTGGGAGTCGAACCCGCAACCTACGGTTTACAAAACCGTTGCTCTGCCATTGAGCTACGTCGGCTTTTTGCTTCTCTTGCAATTTCTTTATTTTCAATCATTTGCGATTCTGTTTATTCTTTTCCATAAGAGATTTTTGTACAGGTTTTTGCACATATTCGCTTTCCGTAGTATAATTACCTTGTCTTTGTAATTCATAAAACAGCATGAATTTTAACACAAGGACCACGCAATGACCAGCCTTCAATCTCTCCAATCTCCGGTTGCTCCACAAGTTATTCGCAAAAGGGGACGCCCCAGCAAGCCCTACCGCACCACATGGGGCGAAGAGGTACATGGCCTATATCGGTCAACGGTGCGTTCTAACCAATGGCGAGTTATTGCCACCGGCGAGCGCTTCACCGCACACGATGAAAAAGTTGCCGTCCACATCTTCCACCAGAAAATGAAGGACCACCAAGCCACCGTGGCAATCCCCGTTGGTACCATGACCGACGAAGGGTGGGAAGATCGGATGCCTGCCCCGCAAGAATTAAATACGGATTTGGCTGGATCGCTCGGCAGCAGTATCAACCCAGACGGTAGTACCACACTCACCCAGCAAATCAGCGAAGCCAAAATCTGGGCTTGGGTCCGCGAACAACTCATCAACAGACCAGAATACGTAGCCAAGATGACCGGCATCCCGGAAATCGCCAGGTTGCGATATCTCCCACTACCCAAACCTCCAATCACCCTTGAAGAACTTTTCACCGCTTACACGCAGAAGAACGGCAGCACACGAGAAACCAAAGAGACCGCACGACGAGTCTGGGGGAGGTTTGTCAAATTCATGGACGCTCGCACGACGAACGATCTAACGACTGAGAAATTACAACTTTTTGCTGCTCACACGGAAAAAACAATCGACGCCCCCGCCACCAGAAAATTTTACTACTCCAAAATTAAATCCGTGATTGCCTTTGGGTTGAAGTGTGGAATGGACGCGGAGCAGATTCGAGCAACCCTTGACCGGACTAAGGTACTCTGGACATCGGGACACATTCCCGCTCCACAACCAAAACCAATTTCAAAAAAAGATTTTCATGCCTTACTGGAATTCGCCAACACCCCACCGTGGAATGTCTGGCGGGGCTGGCTACTGGTTGGCTTGAATTTGTGCCTGCATATCGGCGAAGTCTGTGAACTCAAATGGGCAGAATTCGACCTGAACAAGGGTACTTACGTGGCAATTCGAGGTAAAACCAAAGCCCACAGAATCCCTCGTGCCGCGACGCTCTGGCCAGAAACTGTCCAAGTGTTAAAAGAATTGAAAGCCAACACCATCGGGCAATCCCCCTACTTGTTCAACAGCAATCGCGGCACCCGTTACACCAGAGTTGCACGAGTTGACAGTTTTAAGGATTTTAAGGATGCAGCAGGGATACCTTATGTCACTTTCGACAGCATCCGCGACGCCAGTTACACCGCCGCCTGTCAACTCTGCCCTGATGAACGCTGGGCGAGGTTGTTGGCCGGCCACCGTTCACCCGGACTTCAAGATAGTTATGTGCTGCGATCACTTCATATCGTGAAACCAGCCTGCGATGCGGTTTACGCGGCGTTTGGGCCGTTTCCAAAAACCAAAACCAAATAACCACCTCCCTCATCCACCCCTTCCCCCGAACCCTGCATCATCATCATGCGGGGTTTTTTGTTGTGCAACCTCACCGTTGAACATCGCATAATCGAACGATGGATTATTGACTGAATCAATCGTTGGATTATAATCATTCCCTAACTTCGTCTCTTTTCGTGTTTTTATGGGAGGTTCAGCAGCAAGCAACCTGCATCGTCCTCATAATCCAACGTTCAATTTGTGTTTATCCCATCGTTTTTTTACACTCAAGGAGTTGTGAATGAACCCTCAATCGGAAACCCGTAATGACCAATCCTCAACCCTCAACATCAACCCCAACCCTCTGCCCACATTGCGGCAAGGAAATCAGCATCGGGGCGATCATGGGGAGCCGGACAAGCAAGAAAAAAGCCAAAGCCGCAGCAGAGAACGGGAGGAAATTCGGGGGCCGTCCCATCGACCCGAATTCGGTCAGACAGAGACGCCTACGGATGCTAATGGAACTCGAAGAGGCGAAAGCCCGCATCAAAAACCTCGAAGCCAACCAGCAGCAGCCCTAACCCACCATCACCCCCAGCACCAATTCGCAGTTGAATCAACGGCTGATACGCTGGGGACAACGGAAATACAAACGATTACGAACCCATCCGATCCGGGCATGGCAATGGCTCAAAGGCCTCAAGACGATGCAACCGGACCTTTTTGCCCAC
>WQYP01000195.1 GCA_009781185.1 Phycisphaerales bacterium
CGCCCCCCCCCCCCCCATTCCCCCCACTGTGATGACGGACGCGGAGCGTTTTGAAGCCCATGTCGAGCAGTGCGGTTTCGGCGAATTCGATTTGTTTGAGGGCGGCGGTGGTGATGGGGGTGCCGTAGGGGATGCGGGTGCTGGTGCAGGGGGTGGAAGGTTTGTTCCAGTTGGGGAGGTTGAGGTCTTTGGCCATGGTTCGGACTTGTTCTTTGGTGATGCCGAGTTCGACGAGCGGTGAGCGGATACCGAGTTGTTGACCCGCGAGCGAGCCGGGGCGGTCGTCGCTGGCGGCATCGTCGGCATTGTTGCCGTCGATGATAAGGCTGAAATTCTCGGCGGTGGCGATCGCCTGGAGTTGCCTGCAGAGTCCGAGTTTACAGTGGTAGCATCGGTCGGCAAGATTGGCGATGTAATTGGGATTGCGGAACTCTTCGGTGTGAACGACTCGCACGTTGACGCCGAGCTGGTGAGCGATTGCGAGGGCGGCCTGAAGCTCCCGCTCCGGATTGCTCGGCGAGGTGCCGATGCAGGCGATAATGCGTTTGCCTCGGGACGAAAGCACACGATGCGTCACGGCCAAGAGGAGGGTGCTGTCCACGCCGCCGGAATAGGCGACCATGATGGAATCGTGCTCGGCGAGCCAGGATTCCAGGTTCTTTTGGAGGGTTGCGAGTTCAGTTGTTTGCGCCATTGGAACTCCGATACCGTTCGTACGTTTTTTAACCACAGAGAATACAGAGTGCACAGGGACGCACAGAGATTGAATTTGATTTTGTTTTTTCTCTGTGCGTCTCTGCGCCCTATGCTCTCTGTGGTGTTATCGGTTAAGTTTTGCGGCGGCGAGGCATTTGTTGTTGATGGCAGCGGCCATGCAGGCGGCGCCGTAGCCGTTGTCGATGTTCACGACGGAGAGGCCTGAGGCGCAGGAGTTGAGCATGGCCAGGAGCGCGGTGACGCCGCCGAAATGGGTGCCGTAACCGACGCTGGTGGGGACAGCGATGACGGGGGTTGCGACGAGGCCGGCGACGACACTTGCCAGGGCGCCTTCCATGCCGGCGATCGCGATGATGACATTGGCTGAGCGAAGTTCGGTTGTGCGGGCGAGGAGGCGATGCAGGCCGGCGACGCCGACGTCCGTGATGCGATGCGGTCGATGTCCCATGACTTCCAGCGTCACAGCCGCCTCTTCAGCGACGGGCAGGTCGCTGGTGCCGGCGGCGACGATCGTGATGCCGGCGGCTTTGGCGTGGTCGCTGCCGTCACGCCAGAAAGCCCTGGCGGTCGCGTTGTATTGCAGTTCCGGGACATGCTGTTTGGCGGCTTGAAATTGTTCGTGCGAGGCGCGTGTGCCCAGCAGGCGACCGCCTCGGGCGGCGAGACGGGCGGAGATTTCGGCGACCTGCTCGACGGTCTTGCCGCCGCAGAAGATTACCTCCGGAAAACCGGTCCGCAGTTCTCGATGATGATCCAACGTCGCGGATGCGGTCTCTTCGAACGGCAGCGATCTGAGAGCTTCGAGAGCGGCCTGCGTCGTGATTTCGCCGGTGGCGACGGCGCCCAGCAGGCGGCGCAGGTTCTGTTCGGAAAACAGGCTTTCGCCCGCCCCACCATTCTGAAGTTTGTTCATCCCTATCGTGCTCATGGAACTCCTGTCATTTGGGACAATCGCATTTGGCTATCGTTAGCTCCCGGTTCTGCTGTGCTGTTACTCACATTTTGGAGACGCGCTCCGGATTACGCTCGAAGGGTGTTAACATACATAGCCGGGGGCATTGACCCCGGCTATGTATGTTGATGCCCTTCGGGCGTACGAAGCGACCTTACGGTCGCAGCTCTGATCGGGTGGGGGCATCATGGATTCCACCAACATGGACCTTTGCCTGTTACCGCATCGACGGCCCGCTGCCGAATCGAGGCCATTTGGTCTTCTGAAAGTTTCGCGTCAAAATTTTTCGTCGCGGCAAACGCTGCATCTTGCTCGTTGGGAAAACTCATGCCCAGCAACGCCACGTCGACATCGCAGCTCAAAGTGTAGTGCAGACATTCCTCGACGGTCAGTCGCGGGAGCAGTGTTTCTTGGACCTCTGTGCCGCCGGAACTGACTTTTCCTCTCGGACGCTGCGTCAGTGGGCGGCTGTAGCCTTCCGTGTCGCCCAGGAGTTTGCCGGCGCCGAAGGTCTTGAATGCCACCACGCCGACGCCGTGCTTCCTTGCCAGCGGCAGGATTTCCGCGATGTACTTCGGATGAACATATGGACCTACAGCGAACAGGACGACATCGCAAAGGCCGGAGGGGATTGCGGCGGCGAGGACATCAGGATTGTGACAGGAGATGCCGCGGAAACGGGCTTTGCCGGCTTGCATGCATTTGGCGAGCTGTTCCATGCCGCCGCCGGGGGCGATCACGCGATGCCAGCCTTCCATGGTTGAGAGGCCGTGGAAGACGAACAGATCGACGGCGTCGAGCTGCAGTCGCTGAAGGCTGCCGTCCACCTGATTCGCGACCGGCTGATCGTAATGATCGATTTTGTCGATCACGAACATGCCGGCGCGTCGTCCCCGCAGCGCCCGGCCGACGATCTCTTCGCTGTAACCCTCCTCGTAACTCGGAGCGGTGTCGATGAGATTGAGGCCGGCATCCATTGCGCGTTGCACGGTGGCGACGCATTGATCGATCGGCACCTTACGATCCGCCAGATCGCCGATGCCCAGGCGGGTGGCGCGAAAGCCGGTGCGGCCAAGGAAGCGGTCGGGGACGAATTTGTAGGCAGGATCGTTCATTTGCGTCGTGCTCCGCGTTTGGCCGGGCCTTCGTAGGTCGCGGTCACAGTGGAATGCAGTCCGCCGCGTGGGGTCCACTCGGTGGTTACGCTCATCGATCGCGGCCGAAGGACTTGCACCAGATCGTCAAGAATCTGATTCGTAACGTCTTCGTAAAAAATGCCTTTGTTGCGGAAAGTTTGGAGATACATTTTGTAGCTTTTGAGTTCCACGCAGAGTTTGTTGGCGATGTAGGTGAGGCGGATGGTGCCGAAGTCGGGTTGGCCGGTGACCGGGCAGACCGAGGTGAATTCCGGGGCGACGTGTTCGATGAGGTAATCGCGCTGGGGGCGAGGGTTGGGGAAGGTTTCCAGGAGTTTTAGTTTTGTTGGATCGTCAGGCATATGGTTTTCCGTATTCGTGCGTCAACCACCGCATTACCATGCGGTGCTCCCGCCCTTCCTGCCTCGCATTGTAGACGACTACGCTTCAACGCCCAAATGAGGATATCCGATCACGTTCCGCGTTTATTTCCGTAGAGCTCGACGTGTAGTCGTGGGCAGAAGCGGTAGCCGCGATGCTTGCAGATTTCGGCCAGCCAGCGTCCGCGCTGGGCGAGGGTCGCGACGTCGGTGCCCTCGGGCATCAGTAAAACGTCGCTCTTTGAAATGCCAGCGTTGAGCTGAGCGAGGAGTGCCTCCATCTCGACGATGTCCTGCTCTTGCGAGATAACGAACTTCCACTGGCGAGCCTTGATGGTGCTGATGTTCGTGGCGAATTGTTTTAATACGCCTATGTTGATCCGCTGTCGCTCGTGGTTCTGTTCCTCAATGGAACCCTTGGCAGAGCCGGGGGCTAACAGACGCGGCATCGAATTCGAAAGCTTCGGCGAGATTGAGGCTAAATCGATCCCTCCCGCGGGAATCTCATCGAGCCAAAGCGTGCCGGCGGTTTCGACGGTTATGTGCAAGTCGGCTTTCTTCAATTCGCGGATGAGCAGTGCGATTTCTTTGAAGATCATCGGCTCGCCGCCGGTGAGAACGACGTGCGATGCACGGTATTTGAGAACTTCCGTCACGACCTGTGCAACGCTCATTTCGCTCCCCTCCGCATTCCAAGACGCATACGGCGTGTCGCACCATACGCATCGCAAATTGCATCCGCTGACCCGCACAAAGACCGAGGGCACGCCGGCCAGCTTCCCCTCCCCCTGAATCGAATAAAAAATTTCGGAAATTTGCATGCGGGACCTCTCCGCCACCCCGCAAAGCGGGGTCGCTACGGCCGCGTTATGTCAGTTCGCGTGTTCGGAACAGGGCGATGCCGAAGCTCAGGGCGGCGGCGATGTAGAAGGCTGCGTAGACCACGGCGCTGCCGACGTAGCGCCAAATTTCGGCGTAGGAGGGGACTCCCGGGAACGTCTGGTTGCCGTAGGAATAGTAGGAGTAGACCAGTCGCTGGTTGAGATCGAGCAGGCTCAATCCCGGCAAAACGCCGGCGATGGCTGTCACCCCCACATGCACCGGACCGGGCAAATCCGCGGCAGTCGCATACCGCATCATGTTCGCGGCAATGTAGAGCATCACCACGGCGGTGATGTTGACGGCCAATCCGAATCGCGTGGAAATCGCCACGGAAACTGCCGCGAGGGTGGCGATCTGCAGGAACTGCAGCGTCATCGCCGGCGGAATCGCCCGCAATGCCTGCATGTTCATGAAGTTCAACATCCGCTCTTCGTCTTTCGTCTGCATCGTATAATAATCGGTCCGCATGTCCTCAAAGTAGCGTACATACGAACTGACGCTCGCCATCACGCCCAGGGCCGCCATGATCGCGAAGCAGAGCAGCAGCACGCCGAAATATTTCCCCAGCACCACCTGCCAACGCGAAATCGGCTTCGACATCAGCGTGAGCATCGTGCGATTCTCGATCTCCTCGTCGATGACCTTGGTCGACGCGAAAATCATCACCGGCAACGTAAACATCAACGCCAACGAAATCGCCACATCGCGGAACATCTTATGATCTTCGCTGATGGTGAAATAGGACCATTGTCCCGCCAGAAGAATCGCCACCAGTCCCACAAAAATCATAATCAGCGTGAACGGCTGAAGCAGCGCTTCGTAATAGGTCACACGTGTCATCGCGCCAAGCTGGAATAGCCCAACGACTCTTAGAAGCCCGAACTCCACGAGTCCGAAGATGAGTCCCGCCCCCGCCGCCGCCAGGAGGTACCAGCCGATCTGCTGCGGGACGGTGATGACGTACGCTTGCAAACCCGGCGGCGTGAACTTGAGCAGCCCAAAGCCAAGCAGCAGAAGCACGCTCATGACCAGCAGATAGGTGGCAATCGCCCATTGACTTTTCGACTGCACCGTCCAGAGTGCGAGGACGACAGGTATCAGCAGGGTGGGCAACAGGTAAAAGCCGGAGCCTGTGGCGGAGTACAGTCCGATGCCTATCACATTGGCGATGATCAGAATGGCGACAAACAGGCGAAAATGACGTGTCAGAAAAGTGATCACAAAATCCCATCGTCCTAATACGTGATGCGAATGCCGGGGGCCAAGTTTCCTATCGGTGTCATGCGGGTCTGATCAATGGTACGAATGAACGAGCCGAAATGTTCGCGGAGACGGTTGACGAGGTGATCGATTTCTTCCGCTTCGCCCTCGGCGATCAATTCCACGGTGTTGTCGACGAGGTTTCGCACGGTGCCGGCAAGTTGCAAGCCGCCGGCCAATTCCACCGCCGTCATGCGAAAGCCGACGCCCTGCACGCGGCCTGAAAAGAGAATTTTTCGTCGTTCTACACTCATGTCATTGGCCTCAAACAGGGCCGGATTATACCCCCTCCCCCGGCTCTGCCAAAGCTCACTGAGTATTGACAGCCGCCCCCGCCACGGCTAAAACCACCTCCACAGCAAAAAAACTTCTTTGCCTGCGTAATCTGTTTGAAAGGACATTCTCATGACAACTCCCAATGGGCGAAAAACCAAGGTCGGCATCATCGGCTGCGGAAACATCAGCGGCATCTACTGCCAAAACTTCTACAAACTGCGAAACGTCGAACTCGTCGGCGTCGCGGACCTCGACCCCGCACGGGCCAAAGCCAAAGTCGAAGATATCAAAGCCAAGTACAACACCGACTGGAAACTGACCGGCGAACCGAAGCTGCCCGTCGCGTATAACTCCGTCAAAGAACTGCTGGCCAGCGATGTGGAAATGGTGGTGAATCTGACGATTCCGCAGGCTCACGCGGAGGTTGCGATCCAGTGCCTTGAGGCGGGCAAGCATACGTACCACGAAAAGCCGTTCGGACTCAATCGCGAAGAAGGCAAAAAAATCCTAAGCGTCGCCAAAGCCAAAAAACTCCGCGTCGGCTGTGCGCCGGATACGTTCCTTGGCGGCGGCATCCAGACCTGCCGCAAGCTCATCGACGACGGCTGGATCGGCAAACCCATAGCAGCCACCGCATTCTTCCTCTGCCCCGGCCACGAATCGTGGCATCCGGACCCCGAATTCTACTACGCCGTCGGCGGCGGACCCATGTTCGACATGGGACCCTACTACCTCACCGCACTCGTCAACCTCATGGGCTCCGTCAAAAAAGTCTCCGGCTTCGCCCGAATGACCTACCCCACCCGCACCATCACCAGCGCCAAGAAATACGGCAAAACCGTCAAAGTCGAAACCCCCACCCACGTCGCCTCCACCCTGCAATTCAGCAGTGGCGCCATCGGCACCATCGTCACCTCCTTCGACGTCTACGGTGCGAATTTGCCGCAGATCGAAGTTTACGGAACCCTCGGTTCGATCGCGGTGCCGAACCCCAACATTTTCGGTGGCGAAGTGAAAGTCAAGATCGGCCGCAATGAATGGGCACCCATACCCCTGACGCACGGCTACAAAGAAAACTCCCGAGGCCTCGGCCCGGCAGACATGGCCGCCGCCATCGCCAAGGGACGCCCGCATCGCGCTTCCGGCGATCTCGCCTTCCACGTCCTGGACATCATGCAGGCCGCTCTCGAAACCGCCGAACAAGGTAAGACCGTCGAACTCACCAGCACCACCGACCGCCCAGCCGCATTGCCCGTAGGCCTCCGCGACGGCGAAGTCGACTAAGACGCTAATAGGACAATGTTGATACCCCTTAGCCCCCGGCTCTGCCGGGGGTTTTTGTTCCTCGCCCCTCGACACCGGCCTCACCGAACGAACCCCCGGCTAACGTGGAGCCTGCGGGAATCGAACCCGCATCTATGCCTTGCAAAGGCATCGTCCTCCCATTGAACGAAGGCCCCGGGAGAACAGCATTCTAACGAGTATTTCGTATCGCACCAAGCCGACCCGGCGTCAAGTTGGGGGTTAACGACTTGACGAGTCCGCATTACACTCTTCCGCCTGAGCGATGGCAGCTCACCACCACCGCCACGGCCAGCACCACCTGCACCGCAGCCATCAGCATGACCAGCAGGGAAAAGATTTCGCCGTCCAGGCCGTTGCGCGGGGCGTAGGCGCCGAATGCCGCGAAATTCAGAGCCGCTGCGCTCAGGATCAACTCCACGCCCAAGAGCTTCCCCAGTGCGGTTTTCTTGAGCAGCAGCGTCACGATTCCTGCCGCCAGGATCACCGTTGCCATCACCAGATAATGTTCCAGCGTCACCTGCATTATCTTTTTCCTCCTCCCCCACTCCCTCTTTCCGGCGCTGCCGCAATTCTTCGCACCGGCCCCGGCTCAGGATCCGCACCTTTCCTCACCCGTGCCAGATACATCCCTCCCACCAATGCCGACGCGAGCACCACTGCCATCATCCCCACCGCGATCAAATACCCCCTCCCCCCGCCCGACACCATCACATTGCCCAAGGTCCTCGCCCCTACCCCCGCTACCCACAAGTTCCCCTCATCCCGCACATCCCAGCCCGCCCCAGTCAACATGACAATCAGCGCTCCC
>WQYP01000196.1 GCA_009781185.1 Phycisphaerales bacterium
CCAGTCCCGTTGAAAAATGGGACATTTAGAGCCAAAGGATGATGGGAGCCGGATGAATCGAGAGATTCCCGTCCGGTTCTGCGAGAGCGCTGGGGTGAAACTCCCCGGCGCGACTCACCTCGCTCTTTTACCTTTTACCTTTTACCTTTTAACTTTTATTCTTCCGTTACGATCGTCCCGCTTTGGCGATTTCTTCGCGGGCGATTTGGATGGCACGGCGGGGTTTGTCGAGATTACCGTGGACGGTGTAGACGTCGCGCATGATCATTTCGAGTTGGACGTTGCGGGCGGCTTGCAAGGTTTCGGCGATGTGGGCACGCCAGGCGTCTTCGTTGAGGACCTTGTCGACGCCGATCAGGTTGGGATCGGGTTTGCGGGAGAAAACGACGTTGGTGCCGCGGAGGCGTTCGCCGATGGAGAACTGGTCGCACCAGCGGTTCATGGAGACTTTTTTCAGATGTGGGTAGCGGGCGATGTCGTCCCAGAAGGTTTGGATCGGTTCGCAGCAGCCGTAGTAGAGCAGGCCGAGCGGCTTGGCGAGTTCGAGGTAGTAGGGGAAGCAGAATTCGTGGAACATTTCGGGCGAGATGCCGACGGTTTCCTGGCTGCTGAAGGCGCCGAAGATATCGGAGATTTTGGCGGGAGCGTCGGCGCTGGGCTGTGCGTTTGGGGAAAGGTTGTTGGTGAAGTTGAAGCTGGAGCCGAAGGAGGGCTGGTTGCCGTGGTTGGGGCGGAGGAGTCCTTCCTTCTCGGCCCAATTCCAGATGCGGAGGCAGTTGTCGCGGAGATACGCCATGAGCTGGTGAACCTTGTCAGGTTCCTCTATCATGGCCATGAAGAATGCTTCCATGCCCATGAGTGTGACGATTTTCTGGGTCAGGAAGCTGACGTGGAACATATTGTTGTCGATGCGGACGTCGAGGTAGTCGCCGAAGAGTTCGCGGAGGAAGTCGCGGTAGCGATAGGTTTTTTCTCGGTCGACTTTGCAGGTGGCCGGTTTGAGGAGTTCGAGGTCGCGTGAGAGGTCGGTGATGGGGTGTTTGAAAGCGTAGCCGGTGACGACGCCTTCGCTGTCGGGGACATAGTCGACTTCGACCTTGAAGCCGAACTCGTTGATCTGGGTGAACCAGTGGATGGAGAAGTAGTCGGGCATGACCTTGTCGTCGTTGAGCAGCTCATAATTTCGGATATTGCTGAGGAGTTGGTATTCGATTTTCCGGCCAGTTTCGGATGTACACTTAAAAACATGTTTCGGCAGAAAATCACGATCAAACGTCCACGTCTCGAAGATAAAGGGTACCCGTGTCCCGCCGCGACCGTCGTTCAGGTCGTACCAGAGTTTCTTCCGCTCTGCCATGATCGGCAGAGCCGCGTAATCCGCCTGTTTCCTGGCGAGCTGACGAAGATAAACACGTTCCTCAGGGGAGAGTTGCCATTCCATGAAACACCCCAATTAAGAGAATGATGTAGCATATGGTAACGCAAGGGACGCGAAAAAGGGAATGACGTGCTCTGTCTCATAAGCGTCTGCCCGACAAACCGATCCACCAGTTCGCCCATTTTCACCGCTCCCGCTTTCGACAAATGCAATCCATCCGAAGTCGCGCCGCCGCCCGAGAGCACCTGGATGAAATAACGTTTCGGAATCAGCGACACGCCGTACTTTTCCGCCAACCGCCGCTGAATCCGCCCGAAGAGCATCTTGTGTGGCAATAGCGGCAACTCCATCATCACCACCCGCCTCCCCGGCATCGCGATCGCCCCGAGCAGCCGATCCAGATTCCGTTCAAACTCCGCCGCCGCCACATCCATCAGCAAATCGTTCCCGCCGAGCTCCACCAGCACCAGCGTGTCCTCCGGCCCGATTTGTTTGGCCATTGCCATCGCATCCCCCGTCACCATCCCCGCCCGCGACAGATTCTTCACACGCACCCCCATCTTGATTGCATAAATCGTCGGCCACGTCGGCCCTCCCCCGATCCCCGCCGAAATCGAATCGCCAATCACCGTCAAATGATCGTGCTGTTCTTGTAAAAGTATCTGCCCATTTCGATGTGGCCACTCCATCGCCATCACCGCCATCACTATCACCGCCAACCCCACTGCCGTTCCCGTCCGCACCCACTTCCATCGCGTATTTTTCCCCGCTCGATTCCACACCACGAACCACCCGACAAACCCTGCCGCCACTCCCCCATACAAAACCCACGGCAGCGGCGTACAAGACACCCCCATCAACACCAAACCCATGATCCCGACAAAATTTCGCACCCTCATTCCCCACCACGACTGCATCCAATACGAAAGTATCACCATCAAAATCAAAATCCCCCCGCCGATATAAAGCGTCTCCCCCGAAGCCAAATATAACACCACCGGATTCATCCTCAGATTATGCCACCATTTCCGGCTAGTGACTACTCCGTGGTTGCTCCGGTTGTTTCGTGGCTGGCGTCGCCTCCACCTTTTTGTCCAGCCAGCCATTCGTTACCTCGATCGGCCAACTTCGGCTGATAACCGTGACCTCCTTGGACGTCAGGCTGTACCGCACGAGCTCATTGCCCTTGCCGTCGCTTCGCGGGCAGGCAAATGTCAATTCATCCGCGGTCCGCCAGGACGGCAGGCTCACGGTCTCTCCTTGATTTTGATCTTTTGTCGTCACCAGTCGATCTTGCTGAACCTGATGCAGGTTCCCCGTATCCACATCCAGCACCGTTACTTGTCCATTATTCCCAAGTAACGATATATGTTGACCATCCGGACTCACATCAAAACATTTGCCGTTCATGGAGGCTTCGTCATAGATTGCTTTTTCCGTTTCAGGCGACATCACTCGAGAGAGCGTTCCTTGTTCGCTCCCCCCCTTGAACGAAAATAACACGGGCCTCCATGCCTCGGTCTCCTTACGCGTTGCCGGCAGCTTTTTGACGTCGGCGGTAGTGAAAAAAATCCGGCCATCCTTCAACACGCATACCCGTGAGTCTCCACCAGATAAGAATAGTGTCGCCAACGTCTCTTCTTCGGGCATCTCCTTTGACTCCAATCCCTTTTTCAAAAGTACTCCCTGATCATCCACCATTTTCCGCCGTGTTAAAACGCCCAATTCCTTGCCTTCTCCTTCACGCATCGGCGTGATGTAGACGAGATATTTCCCGTCCGCCGTCCACGCCGGATAGCACATGGCCGCCTTCCTCTTCATCCGCACGCCCGATCCGTTGGTCGCGGCGACGATGACCTCAGAGCTGCCATGCGAGTAAATGGCCACCGCCTGGCCCGTCGATGAAACGCTCATCATGTCGAAGCCGACTTTTCTGTCGAAGCTGCCTCCCATATTGGTCCCTGGCAACCAGGCGACCGTTGCGCCCTCCTTCGCCTCCGGGCCGTTGACGTCATAAACCTGCGCCACCAGCCGTGTGATCGAATACCGCATCGCGTCGTCCCACACCGCGGAGAGTTTCCCCTGGATGGTCTCAGGCTTTTCGTCCCGCAGATAAAAGAACATCAGTTCCATCTGTTCCGTGGCCTCAGGTCTGTCATACTGCAGAAAAAAACTCATCAAGCCAGCCGTCAGACTAAGCGATTCAAACGCTTGCCCTTTTTGGTCGACCTCCGCGATTTGCTTGACCATTTCGTTGGCCTTCTCCTTGATGTTCGCCACCTCGTCCGGGAAAGCCGCCTCGATCTCCTTCCAATTCTTTAACTCTTTGCTTTGTAGCACGACCGCGTGTTTGCCGTCGGGCATCCACACCGCCAGTGCGGCCCCCGGAATCGTCGGACCTGTGAGAGCTCCCGTGACATCACACACATGCACCCCATCACTTCCCATCACCAGCCCCCGCGTCCCATCGGGCGACCAGCGCACCCCCTGCTCTGTCGGGACACACCCTCCTCCCACCGCCGCCAGCATCATCATCGCCATCACCACGCACCATCGTGGCATTGTCATGATCGAACTCCTTTTTTCCCGCGTGCCGCTTCCAGCAACTCTTTCGCTTGCGCCAGCGACGTCTCCGACAAGCTTTTCGCTCCGCTGCCGACCGTCATCTCCGCAAGTTCCGCCAGACGTGCTTCGCCTTCCATCACCGTCACTGTCGTGGTCGTTTGTCCTTTGCTTGTTGCTTTGCGAATGGTCAGATGCCGATCCGCGAACGCCGCGATCTGCGGCAAATGCGTGATGCACAGCACCTGATGAATTGCCGCGAGCGCTCGCAATTTTTTCCCGATCACCGAGCCCATCCGTCCGCCGACGTTCGCGTCCACTTCATCGAACACCAGCACGGACACCCGATCCGCGCCGCCACGCTGCGCCAGGATCGACTTGAGCGCCAGCATCACCCGCGAGAGCTCTCCGCCGGAAGCTATCCTCCGCAGCGGCCTCGCCGGCTGACCGGGATTCGGCGCAATCATGAACTCCACCGCCTCAAACCCCGACGACGTCGAGTGATCAAGCCCAGGGACTGCAGTCCCTGGGCTTTGGGCGCTGGCGAAATCGTTCGTCAACGCCATGAACTCCACTTTGAACTCCGCCTCCTTCATTCCCAAATCCGCCAGTTGCTCATGAATCAGCGGCACCAGTTTTCCCGCCGCTTTCTTCCTTGCCGCCGTAAGCTTCCCACCGATCTCTCGCAGCCGCTCCTCCAACTTGGCAATGCTCTCCGCCGACGCCGACAGATCCTGATCCTGCTCCTTCAATTCCGCGATCTGCCGACCGATCTGTTCGCGATACGCCAGCACATCCTGCAATCCCGCCCCCGCCGTTCGGCCGCCGTACTTGTCGATCAGCCGGTTGAGCAAGTTCAGCCGTTCCGTCACCTCCGCCATCTCCGCCGGGTCCAGGTCTAATCGATCCACATATCGCCGCAGCGAAAATGCCGCATCGTCCAGCGACACCGTCGCCTCTTTCACCTGCGTCGCAAGCGAGCCCAGCGATTCATCCATTTCCGCCAGTTCCATCAGCGCCGCCATCGCGACCTTAAGCCGTTCGATGATCGCCCCCTCCTCTTCGTACAGCGCCGCATAGGTCCCCGCCGCCTGGCGTTTGATCTTCTCCGCGTTCGCCAGCACGCGGGAGCGGGCGGTCAACGTCTCGTGCTCGTTGGCATCACCGCCTCCTCCTCCAATCGCATCGTCGATTTCCTTCGCCTGGAATTCGTAGAGTTCAAGCTGTTGCCGCCGCAGTGTTCGCGACGCGGCCAGTTCCTGCTGCTGCGCAAAGAGTTCCTGCCGTTGTCGATGCAGTTCTGCAAACTCCCGCCGCATCTCCGTCGAGCCGCCAAAGTCATCCAGCACCGCCAATTGATTCGCGGGCTTCAGCAGGAACTGAGCATCGTGCTGCCCATGCACATCCACGAGAATCTCGCCGACCTGCTTGAGCATGGTCCCCGTGATGGGATGTCCATTGAGGGACGCGGAAGTCCGGCCCGATTCAAAAATCCGCCTTGCGATGATCAACTCCGGCTCCTGTTCCACCGGCAGATCCGTCGCCACCGCCAACTCCTGCCGCAAATGCGGCGACTCCACATGAAACACCGCCGACACTCGTCCCTCAACCGCTCCTTTCCTGAGCATATCCGTCGGCTGCCGCAACGCCAAGAGAATCTCCAACGCCCCGATGATCAGCGACTTGCCCGCTCCCGTCTGCCCGGTGAAGCAATTCAAATGCGGACACAGTTCGATGGTAATATCCTGGATCACCGCCAGGTTCTGGATATGCAATTCGCGAAGCAATCGGTCCTCCCTGCCCGGACGTGCTGCAATGTGGCGATTCATCAAAAATGGCGGAGGCGTATGGGAATCGAACCCACCTGGACCCTTGTCGAGCCCACGACGGCTTTGAAGACCGCGAGCGCCACCAGGCTACTGGACACCTCCGGCTGATGAACCTGTTGTAATGAGCCTTGCGAGGAAACGCAAGGGAGTGGGGTGACAGGGTGACGGGGTGACAGACAGGGCAAACGCATTTGGAGTTCAGAGCCGCGACCGTAAGGGAGCGACCCGCGTTATTCACGCATTGCAGCGAGGTCGCTCCCTTACGGTCGCGGCTCTGATGGTCATATGCGTTTGCCCTGGAGTGACAGAATGGGTTGACAGAATGGGTCTTGACAGCAAACATCTCCCATGCGCTAATGCCACAAGCGTGCACACTTATGGAGAGTTTCTCATGTCTTACTCCAAACGAGCGGTTTTTCTTGGTTTGGTCACGGCCGTTGTCACATCGCTGTGGGGCTGCCAGGCTGCCGGCCCGATGAAGGTTCCGCTGGCCATCACCGCGATCCCCGACAATACCCTGTACGTGCCGTCGTCGCTTATTGCCACGGGGCCCCCGGGGCGGTTTCACCTGGATGAGCAGAATCCCACGACGACACTCACCCTCGGCGGGATCGAGTACATCGTGAGAGCCGACACAGCCGAAACAGCCGAAATGCCCACCACGATGCCCGACGGCAGCTCCGTATCCGGCAGACTGCTCCTCAAAGCAAAAAACTCTACGCAGGAACTTACCGTCGACTTGATGTCCCCCGACAAAATCGCGAACACCAAACCCACGGAGCTCACGCTCGAGAACGGGCGAAAGTACCTCCTCAGGGGCTGGGGCTCCTCCTATGTCGCCACCGATGACAAAACCCGGAAGCAGAGCGTTCACGCGTCGGGCTTCTTCTGGACTGCCGGCGTCCAGACCGGCAAGATCGGCTCTCCCACCCCAACCCCCATCGCCATCTTCGATTCCAACATGGATGGCTTCTACACCAGCGATCAGGACGGCATCATCGTCGGTTCGCCCACGGCATTTACCGTCGGTCCTGAGCCGCAAAAGTTCAACCTCGTTCAACCTTTCTCCAAGTACATCAGTACATCCAACGGTATCTTCGAGCTCCAGAACCTCGCCAAAGACGGCAGCGAATTGACGGCCATTCCCTACCGCGGTCCCACAGCCAGCCTCCAAGTCATCGTACCACAGAAACTCGCAGGCCAGATCGTCCTGACCTCCTCCGACGCGAACCTCAACGTGACCGTCAGCGATAAGGGCGAATCGACAACAGTCATTCCGGGCAATTATACGATTTTGATAGCAGTGCTGGGCTCCCCACCGCAAGACTCGCAACCGCAAGGCTCGGTGATGCTTATCTCCGGGAAGGAAATGCCGGCACTGAAACTGGAAGCCGGCGCCAAGCAAGTCCTGACCCTGAGCGGCCCCAAGGTGCTTGAATTCCAGGCGGCGATGGTCGGCGACAAAGTCAACATCAAGCCTGATATGTTCCACATCAAGGGCCAGGCCGGCGAAATTTATTCGCAAGTCAATTACGACCGAGGGAAACCGCCGAAGGTCTATCTCAATGTCGATGGCAAATCGATACTCCTTGGCAAAATGGCCTTTGGCTGAGGCGGCCCCTGCGAGTACTCCGGCGGAGTACCCACCGACCTCAATCTCAAGACAGCCAAAGATGTCACGGTCACGCTGAAAGTTCGGGTGGTCGGTTGCGACGAGCTTACCGCGACTGTACCGCTGAAAATGCCGTAGGTCGTATGCCACAACTGTGAGCCCCCGGCTCTGCCGGGGGTTCGTCCGGTGGCGGATGGGCTTGCGGTGCAAACCCCGGCAGAGCCGGGGGCTGATGATTGCCCTACCGAAGGCGAATTAGGATGAGAACTGGATCAGGAGACCTTCATGGCAAATTCTGTTACTGGGGGGGGGGGG
>WQYP01000197.1 GCA_009781185.1 Phycisphaerales bacterium
CCCCCTCCCCAACATTCGTCCTACGCCGCCCAAAGCACCACGCCCTACCCCACCCCGCCACCCCAACCATCTCCCCCCCCCCCCCCCCCCGCTTCACAAGACTCCGTCCCACAAACACACAAAACGCCAGCGCATACAACTTCCGCAACTCCCCCATCGTATCGAGCACGAACACCTCATCCGAGCCGCGACCGTCGGGGAGCGAGGAAGAATTCGAAGTTCGAAACTCGAAATTCGAATCAAATTCCAAATTCAAATGTTCAAAGTTCGAAACACTGTCCCCATTGTCCCCACCATCACCCTGTTCATGAGCAGTTTCGAGCTTCGAACTTTGAGCTTGTTTCGAATTTCGAATTTCGAGTTTCGATTTTTCCCTGTCGCTCCCTAACGGTCGCGGCTCTGAACGGTTAACCCAGCCATCTGGCCGCTCCGTCCGCCTGACCGCCTTCAACCCCCTCCGCTCAATCGCCCGCACCACCTGTGCCACCACCTCCGGATGCCGCGGCACAATCGCCAACCGCAGCCTCGGATACTTCCCTCTCAATCCCACATACGCCTCCAGCACCGCCTCTTCCTCCCCCGGCCCCGTCGACCCCGCCACCAACAACTGTTCCCTCCCTTGCAGCCCCATCGCCGCCGCCATCGCTTCCTGTCCCGCCACATTCTCAGCCATCTTCGCATTATCGTACTTCAGCGTCGCCAGGACCCTGACCCGCTCCGCCGCCGCCCCGAGCGCCACGAACCGCTTCGCAATCGTCTCCGTTTGCGCCCCGATCCAATCCACTCGCCGCAGCATCGCCGCCATCACCGGCCGAATCCACCGATACCGTGGAAACGACCGCTCCGATATCCGCCCATTCACAATCGCCACCGGAATCCCACGCTCTTTCGCAACCGCTAAAAAATTCGGCCAAGTCTCCAACTCCACCAACACCACCCCATTCGGCCTTACACGATCAAACAACCGCTTCACCGCAAACGAAAAATCCAACGGATACCGCACCGGGTACACACGTGGATACTCCCGATAAATCGCCTGTGCCCGTGCCGTTCCCGTATCCGTCCCCGTCGAGATCACCACCTCCAACCACCCATCTGCCGCCAGCAATTCCTCCACCAACGTCCTTACCGACAGCAACTCCCCTACACTCACACAATGCACCAACAACACCTTCACCCCCTCCCCTCTCTCCGCCAACACTTTCTCCCCACACCCCAACCGCCCCGCCCACCCCGTCCGATACTTCCCTGTTCGCCAGCTCTTCACCACCAGCACCGGCAGCACCAGCACCATCCCCACCCCATAAATCACATCCATCAAAAACTTCATCCCCGCATCATAAACCGTCTAGCCTTGCGTGGAAACGCAAGGCTTAACGTATCCCGCGCGGTGGGTGCGTGACACGCAATGCAAAACAAAGTAGCGACCCCGCTTTGCGGGGTGGAGTCCCGCATGGTAATGCGGGGCTTTGCGTTGATCTCGCAAAATGGCACCGAAAACACTTGTGGCGTCGCGGACCTCACCCTTGTTGTAACAATTTGCCACAAAAGATGGCCACACCCTCCGAAAGTCGAAGAAGAATCGTACGTTGACGGTGCTGGCGAAATTGGGAGAATAGCCCGAACGAACCATTGATGTCTATTGTATGCATGAGGAAGCGATCATGTTGAGGCTACGTTGGCTTGCATTGGCCTTGGTGATGGACTCGGTTGCGATGGGAGCGAATGAAGCTGGGGTGATGGGATGGCGAGGAGATGGGACGGGCATTTACCCGAGTGTCACGCCGCCGACGAAGTGGCAGCTCATCAGCGAAGAGGTCGCGGGTCTGAGATTTCAGGCAATGCCCCCCAGCGGCGAAGCCGCGTCCGGCTCTCCGATGCCCGACGGGATCATTCGCGAATGGCTCGTCGCCGGCCCGATCGCGGACAAGGACGATCCGCTCAATGTTGAAAATCAATCCGCTCTGTCGCCGAAGGCCGGAGACAAATTCGGGGCAGCGGAGTGGAAAGCGATCAAGGCGCAAACCGCCTACGTGGATTTCAAGCAGGAATTCAAGCTGCAGAATATCGAAGCTGGTCAGGCGGCATATGTGCTGACATATGTGTATTCTCCAAACGCGGCGAGTTTCCTGCTCAATTTGAATCACACGGGCACGGCAAATGTCTGGGTGAACGGCAAGGCGGCGCAGAAGGGCAACGAAAAAGACCAGAGCTATGCGCCGCCGACGATTACGCTGACAAAAGGCTGGAATCGCTTATTGATCCGCTGTACGTCGCAGTTCACCGAACAACGCCCGAAGGTCGGCCAGTGGAACATCAATGCAAGCCTGCGGACAACGGAGAAAGGAGCGAAGTATGTCAGCCAGGGGATCAAGTGGAGGACGATGTTGCCGGCGGGGAGCGGTTTCGGCGGGCCGATCGCGGTAGGGGGGGAGAGCGGAAAGATTTTCCTGTTGTCCGAGCCGTCGGACCTCGTCTGCCTGGATGCCGCCAGCGGAAAAATCCTCTGGATACGTTCGAACAATTACAACGAGTTTGCAACCGACGCGGAAAAGCAGGCAAATCCGGATCTGTTCAAGGAGATCAAGGAACTCGAAGCGACATTAAAAGCGGAGAATGAATCCTTCGTCGCCGGCAAGCCGCCGAAACTCGAAGGGCTCGAAGGCTACGAAGGCTTCAAGGTGAAAGTGACGACGGAGTCGAAACTCGCCAAATTAATGAAGCAGGTCGACGACACGAAATACGCGCCGTCGAAGGGACAGGACGTGGGCTACGCCGGCTTCACCCCGGTCACCGACGGCAAATATGTCTGGGCCTGGTTCGCCACCGGCGTGACCTGCTGCTATGACCTCGACGGCAAACTGATCTGGCGACGACTCGACAACGAAGGCAGCTTCTTCGAACACGGTTATTCTGTCTCCCCCGTCCTCGTTGACGGCAAGCTGATCGTCTTCATGAACAAGATGATAGCGTTTGATGCCAAGACCGGGGAACGTCTCTGGACGACGCCACTGGAAGGCCGAACGCTCTTGCGGTTCCACGGGACACCCGCGGTAGCGAAAGTGGGGGGGGCTAGCGTACTCGTACTGCCGACAGGCCACATCATACGGGTCTCCGACGGCAAAATGATCCGCGACAAAGGCCCGGGCATCAGCCAGAACCAGCAGGAAATTCCCTCGCCTGTGGCAATTGGCAATACCGCCTATACGCTATCAACATATAACCTCTTGACCAAAATGACGTTGCCGGACCGAATCGTTGCGGGGGGCGGGCTGGAGGTATCGGTGCAGTCGGTGAAAATGGATGTGAGCAGTTTTCCGTATTATTACCTGGACTGGTTCATGGCCTCGCCGCTGATCGATGGCGACCTGGCCTACTGTGTCAACAACTCCGGCGTCCTCAACGTCGTGGATACCAAATCCATGACGCTTCTCTATCAGAAACTCCTCGACATCGATCATTTTCAAAACACCGCCGAAGGCGCGGGCCGAGGGGTCGGTGTCAGTCCGACGTTGGCCGGCGGCAATATTTACCTCGTGGGAAATTACGGCACGACGCTGGTGATCAAGCCTGGCCGGACTGACGAGCAGATTTCCAAAAACAAAATTGAGAGCGTATTGGGCCGTCGTTGGGGAACAAGGCCGGAACGATTCGTGGCGTCGCCGATCTTCGCAGGTAAAAATATGTTCCTCCGCGGCGAACGCTACTTATACTGTCTCGGAGAATAGCCTCGCATGGAAAAATAGCCTTGTGTGGCAACGCAAGGCTTAACGCCTCCTACGCGTCTCACCCTTGCGTTTCATGGGGATATTTTTACATAAGGAATGCGACAATGTTGCACTTACGTGGATTTGCGTTGAGCCTGGTGATCTGCTCGATCGCGCTGGGTGCGAATGAGCCCGGCGTGACGGGCTGGCGAGGCGAGGGGACCGGGATTTATCCGGGAGAGAAGGGGGGAGGGACGCCGCCGACGAAGTGGCAATATGTCAGCGAAGAGGTCGCGGGCCTCAGATTCCAAGCATCGCCTCCCAGCGGCGCGGCGGCGTCAGGCACGCTGATGCCCGACGGCGTCATTCGCGAATGGCTCATCGCCGGACCGATCCCGGACAAGGACGATACGCTTAACGTCGAGGATCAATCCGCCCTTGCGCCGAAGGCCGGTGACAAGGTCGGTGGGGGGGGCCAGTGGAAGGCAATCAAAACGCAATCCTCCTACGTTGATTTCAACGAAGTGTTCAAAGGAAGCGGTGGGGGGGCGAGAGGGAAAGAGGAGGAAGCAGCGTATGCCTTGACGTATATCTATTCACCTAAAGCCGCGAGTTTCTCCCTCAATCTGAATCACTCAAAACTGGCCCATGTCTGGATCAACGGCAAATTAGCAACCCCCAAGGCCGGCGAACCGGACACCGCCTATGCGCCGCCGGTGATTCAACTGACGCAAGGCTGGAATCGCATTCTGATCCGCTGCCGGGCGCAGACCGTCGATGATCGCCCCAAGATCGGCACATGGTACATCAACCTCTGCCTGCGGACCCTTGACAAGGATGCCAGGTACATCACTCAAGGTATCAAGTGGCGGGCGATGTTGCCGTCGGGCTATGGCTTTGGCGGACCGGTTGTGACGGGGGGCAAGATTCTTCTGCAATCCGAGCCATCGGACCTGGTCTGCCTGGATGCCGCCAGCGGAAAGATCCTCTGGCTGCGTTCGAACAATTACAACGAATTCGCGACCGACGCCGAGAAGCAGGCAAATCCGGAAATATTCAAGGAAATCAAGCAACTCGAAGCGACGCTGCAAGCGGAGAACGCTTTATTTGCCACCGGCAAGTTCCCGCCGCTCGAAGGCCTTGATGGCGATGTCGTCTACAAAACAAAAGTCACCACGGAGGCGAAACTCCGCAAGTTAATGAAGCAGGTCGACGACACCAAATACATCCCGCCGGGCGGCCAGGACGTCGGCTACTCCGGCCTCACGCCCGTCACCGACGGCAAATATGTCTGGGCCTGGTTTGCCACCGGCGTCACCTGCTGCTACGACCTCAACGGCAAACTCATCTGGCGGCGTCTCGACAACGAAGGCAGTTTCTTCGAACACGGTTATTCCGTCTCGCCCGTCCTCGTCGACGGCAAGCTGATCGTCTTCATGAATAAAATAATGGCCTTCGACGCCAAGACCGGCAAACTGCTCTGGACAACACCCTTGGAAGGCCCCGCCTTGCGATGTCACGGAACGCCCGCGACAGCAAAAGTGGGCGGTGGGGGGGGAACAAGCGTGGTCGTGCTGCCGATGGGACAAATCTTGCGGGCCTCCGACGGGAAAATGATTCGCGCCCAAGGCCCGGAAATCAGCCGAAACCAGCAGGAAATTCCCTCACCGGTCGCCATTGGCAATACATTCTACAGGCTCTCAACCTACGGCCCCTTCACCAAGGCGACCTTGCCCAATCAGCTAGCCGACCCCCTCGAACTCGCCTCCGTGCAGACGATGAAGCTGGACATGACCGTTTTCCCGCACTATTACCTCGAGTGGTTCATGGCCTCCCCGCTGATCGTCGGTGACCTCGCCTACTGCATGAACAACTCCGGCGTCCTCAGCGTCATCGACGCCAAATCCATGACACTTGTCTATCAGAAAATCCTCGACATAGATGAATTCCAGCAAACGCTCGACGGCCCCGGCCGCGGCTGCGGCATCAGCCCCACGCTTGCCGGCGGAAACATTTATCTCGTCGGCAACACCGGCACCACCTTGGTCCTCAAGCCCGGCCGTACCTACGAACAACTCGCCAAAAACAAAATCGAAAGCACCATCCCCCGCTACTGGCGAACACGTTTCGAACGCTTCGTTGCTGCCCCAACCTTCTCCGGCAAAAATATGTTCCTCCGCGGCGAACGCTACTTGTATTGCATCGGCGAATGAGCAGTGCTGTTTGAGTTTCACGGAGATCTGCCGTGTTTGGATGGTATTACGGATGGGGATGGACGCCGGGATGGACGCAGGAGCATTTCCAATGGCAGCTCATCATGGTCTGCGTTGGGCTGTTCTTGGTGTCGATGGTGATGTCATGCCAGGAACTTCGCTACCTGGCGTGGGGCAAGGCGACCGATGCGCAGATCGTACGGGACCTGGTTGAACGCGACCCGGGCCTCGACGGCAGGTCACGTGGCCCCATCAGTTCGTGGCGTATGCGACATTTGGACAACGGGATGCATAGACACATTATAACTCCACGTGGCATCGGCGTCCCGCCGATGTAACGGTGCATTACAGTTCCGGTTTCCGCAAAGTCGCACCGGTATCCGCGCTCGTCACCATCGCCGCATATCTCGCAAGATACCCATAATCAATTTTCGCCGGTTGCCGTTTCCACGCCGCACGTCGACGTGCAAGCTCTTCATCACTCACGTGCAACTGCAACTTGCGAGCCGGGATATCGATCTCAATGACATCCCCTTCCCGCACCAGCGCGATCGGCCCACCCGCCGCCGCCTCCGGCGAAATATGCCCAATGCAGCCGCCCTTGGTAGCGCCGGAAAATCGCCCGTCGGTAATCAACGCCACAGATTCCCCCAATCCCTGCCCCGCGATAGCGGAAGTCGGAGCCAGCATCTCCTGCATCCCCGGCCCACCGCGCGGCCCTTCATACCGAATCACCACAACATGCCCCGCTTTCACTTTGCCGCCGAGGATACCTTCATAGGCCGCCTCCTGCGATTCAAAAATAATCGCGGACCCCTTGAACTTCATCATATTTGGCGCCACGCCAGCAGACTTGATAACAGACCCCTTTGGCGCAAGATTCCCGAAAAGGATCGCCAGCCCACCTTTAGCCGAATAGGCATTATCGAGCGAACGAATCACGTCCGCGTCTTTGACCTGGGCGTTCTGAATATTTTCACCCAGCGTTTTACCGGTAACCGTCATGCATGAAAGATCAAGGCACCCTGGCTTCCCTGCAATCGTCTTAAGGATCGCAGAGATGCCACCCGCCCGATCGACATCCTCCATGTGATACTTGCCCGAGGGCGCAACCTTGCAGATATGCGGCACGCGATCCGCGACTTCATTGAGATGCTCCACTCCAAAATCAATCCCCGCCTCATTCGCCACCGCCAGCGTATGCAAAACCGTATTCGTCGACCCGCCCATCGCTACATCCAGCGCCATCGCATTCTCAAACGCCGCACGCGTCAAAATATCCGACGGCCGAACATTCTCCCGCACCAGCCGCACAATCGCCTCACCCGCCTCCTCAAACAACCGCTCCCGCCGACCATCCATCGCAAGAATCGACCCATTCCCCGGCAGCGCCAGCCCCAACGCCTCGCACAGACAATTCATCGAGTTCGCCGTAAACATACCAGAGCACGACCCGCAGGTCGGACAGGAGGTTTCCTCAATCTGTCGAAGCTGTTGCAGCGACATTTTCCCCGCCGCCTGCGCCCCCACCGCCTCAAACACCGTATTCAGATCCGAAGCCCCCCCCCTTATACGGTTCTTCCCCCCCCCCTTCAGCCCCCCCCGACCACAAATCCCCCGGCCCCTCCACCACCCCCCCCCCCCCACCAA
>WQYP01000198.1 GCA_009781185.1 Phycisphaerales bacterium
CCCCTATCGCCAACAAATTCCCAATCAACCCATGCATCATGCCCCCATTGTAGCGTCCCGCCATCAACACGGTACAATCGCAACAAAACCATCTATTTAGCCGGCAGGCTTGCCTGCCGTTCTTGACGCCAATTGAGGTATCACTCTGAGAATAAAATTATTTCTCTTCGTTTTTTTTTCAGTCGCGCTGCTGGCCGCGTGTTCTCATCGGGATGGCCATTCAGAATCCGCAGCCAGTGACCCGCCGACCGAACACGTCTGCGTTGACTACGGTAAGCCCCTCGGCCCGCCCGCCTACGGAGCCTCCGGCACCTTGACCGGCTTCGGACCACACGGAACGATCGCCAATTATCCCGGCGATCCGTGGATTGATCCCATCAAATACACCAGTTACCGCGGCTCGGGATGGGGCGGGCATTTTATGCAGGGCGGTACCCCGGTCTATGACGGCTCGGGAATGAAAGGGATTCTCGACACGATGTTGGCGGAGTATCGCTATCTGCACCCCAAGGGCGTCCATTACGAGCTCTTTATCCCCGATGTGTGGAGCGCATGGGAACTTGTCCAGACAAGCCACGCTCAGCCCGGCGATCCGCAAGGTCATGATTATTCCAAAGGCCATCCCGCCTATAACGTCGTCAAGAACTGGACGATCGGCAGCTTCGATTGGAATAGCTACATCGACACATTGATTAAAAACCATCTCACAGAGGGGAGGGGCGGCGGCGTGAAAGGTCGGCCCAGCAAGGCCGGACTGGAAACCGACAACTACGACTGGGAATATTACATCGACTTCTGCACTCGCTTGGCGGAATTTGTGTGCGACAACAACATGTGCGACAAGTTCGATTACGACCTCTGGAACGAGCCAGACCTGGGGAAATGGACGATCTACCATTCCGTCGACACCATCATGTGGCGTCGGACGAAGCAGCAGTATTTCGAGATGTGGAAGATCGGCGTAAGGACCATCCGGAAAGTCCACGAGACCAAGGGCAAACCGGCGGCTCGCATTGCCGGGCCAAGTTATGGATATAACGACGAAAACGGAATACGTGAATTCATACAAATGGCCATCGCCAGCAATACTGTCCCGGACGTCATTACGATGCACGCACTCGACGGCGACCCCGTCGAACTCGTCAAACTCTTCAAACGCACGCTGAAAGAATTCGGCGTGGACCCGAGCACGAAGGAAATGTATGTCCAGGAATACGCCAAACCGGAATCCATGAATCCGGGCAATATCGCGTGGTATCTCGCGCGGTGCGAGCGAGCCGGGGCCAGGGGCAGCCTTGCCGTCTGGGGACAGATGCACACAGATGTGCATCCCGATTGGGCCATGTGGGTCGGCCAGAGCGGCGAATTGAATGGCATCTTGCGTATAGGACCGAAGTTGAATGATGCAGGCCGTCCCCTCTACCGACCCACCGGCCTATGGTGGGTCTACAAAAAATATGCCGACATCACCGGAAAACTCTACGCAACCACCGCCTCGCCCGCCGCGGCAACGGATATCCTCGCCGGCGCCGACGAACAAAAACGCGAAGCTCGTATGCTGCTCGGTCGCCACTATGGCCTGCCACGCGACCCGAATAAAGCGACCCAGGTCGGCATACACATCACCGGCCTCGACCGCTATCCCTACCTGCTCACCGGCAATTCCGTCCGCGTGACGATCCAAAAAATCCCCTTCAACAACGATCAAGCGAACGCCAAACCCGAACATCGCAACAACCTGAGCGGCATCGTCCTGGAGCAAAATATAGAAACATCAACGCGTCAGTATATCTCAATACGTCATGGCGGCATCGATATCACGATCAACTGGGATAACAATCAGGACGCGTACGTCATCATTCTCGGCCGTCAGAAAAATTAGAAAATGCGGGATGCCGGAGTTCACGGCGTGTTACGGGTATCATGACACGCTAAAGCGCGAACTCCGAGCGCGAACGCCGATTCCTTCGTCTTCATCTCCGGCATTGGCAACTGCCGATACTACATGTTAATCTACGTGCGTTCTCTCATTGTGTAAGGGACTGACTTATGCTTCGCAAAGCACTTGCTCTTGGACTTCTCACCCTTGTCGCTTCCTACGCCTGCACCGATACCGGCAAACTGAAGAATCCCTTCGCTCCGGAACCTCCGTTTGTCGCCACCGCCGTCCCTGATGACTTTGTCGTCATCATCGACGAGAATCACGACACCTATTATGCCCGTCAACACATTCGCCAGGAAATCACCGCTGCCGCTGCCCGTTCGATCACCCAGTACACGACTTTCCGCGATTACAACGACACCGTTTCGAAGCAATTTTCGCAGGAAACGCCGCTCTCTCGGGTGCAATTACAGAACATGTGGAACGCCGTCGCCCGTTACGATCTTCTCAATCGTTCGACCCTTTGGGTGAACTGGCTCTCCGGCGCCGACCTCTACAAACGCAACGCCACCACCGTTCAAATTCGCGCTAACGGGCAAACCCGCTCCTACCGCCAAACCAACGGCTTCCCCGGCGCACTCCGTCCCCTCATGTTCGAACTCAACGCCGTCCGACTTCCCATCAGCCAAGAGAGCACCACCCCCGTCATCGACAACCGTTCTGTTCCTGCCACCGAACCCACCACTGAACCCGCTTCCAAATCCACAGAGAAAGAAACCACGGACTTCTTCGGTCCCGACTACGACAAGCCCACCGGCCTCCCCACCACCCAACCCGCCACCGAACCCACCACACAGGAGCAGCGGGAAGACGACCTCCACGGCCGCTACTTCGACGGCGTCACCCCGCCCTACACACACTAAAAAAAAGATCGTGACAAGGATCGTATTTTCCTCTATCTTTCACATGTGTTCACGAACGCAGCTATTCTGACGTGGATGCTGATCCTTCCTTTCTTTGGAGGGATGGCGATCCTCACGTTGCCGCAGGCGCAGGCGAAAAAGGCCCGCACCGTGGCCTTGTTTGTCTGCTTTCTGACCTTGGCGCTTGCGATCCTTGCCGCGACGCGGTTTAACTGGGCGAGCGGTGCGGGCGGGGTGGGGCGTGCACAACTTACTTTTAGTTGCGAGTGGATTCGCGCTTTGGGGGCTCGTTATTCCGTTGGCGTCGATTGTCTTTCATTGCCGTTGGTGATGCTCACGGCCGCCATTGCTTTGCTCGCTTGCTGGGCCTCCTACGGCATCACAAAGTTCACACGCGGCTACTACGCCCTGCTGCTCTTCCTGGTCTCCGGAACGATCGGCGTTTTCGTCTCGCTCGACCTGCTGCTGTTTTTGGTCTTCTTCGAATTGGCCGCCGTTCCGCTCTACTTTCTCATCGGCATCTGGGGGGGCGGCGAGAGACGCGACGTCGCCGCGACCAGGATGATTCTCTTTTCCGTGATTGGCGCTCTTGCGATCCTTTGCGCGGTATTGGGTATCTGCTACCACACCCGCGGTCTAGGGGGAGAAAAGGGTGGTGTTCTGGATCTGCTGGAATTGGCCGGCGATCGGGCGGTTGGTGCACAATTTTGTTATGGCGGCGGCGCGTATTGGTTCGGAATGGTCGCTTTTGGATTGTGTTTTTTCGGATTTGCTGTTCGGATGGCTGCCGTTCCCGTGCATAGTTGGCTGGCCGGCGCTCACGCCGAGGCACCGACGCCGATTTCCATGCTCATCGCCGGCACCCTGCAAACCACCGGCGCCTACGGCCTGCTCCGCGTCTGCTACTCCATCTTCCCCGAACAAGCGGCACACGCCTGGTTCTACGTCTCGCTCCTGGGCATCCTCACCATCCTCTACGGCATTTTCGTCGCCATGGCGCAGCGCGATCTCAAACGACTCGCCGCCTTCTGGTCGATGGCCGCCATGGGATGGATCATCCTGGGCGTCGGCGTGATGTCCGCGATGGCCTTCACGGGCGTGGTGTTTCAACTGATCGCTCAGGGGCTCGTCGCCAGTCTGTTTTTCTTCACGCTGGGCATTTTGGTCGATCGTGCGCACCATGCGGAAATTTCCCGTTTCGGCGGGTTATGGTCGCACATGCCCGCTTACAGCGGATGGGCCGTGCTGGCCTTTCTCGCGGCGATGGGACTGCCCGGACTCTGCGGATTCGTCGGACAACTGCTGATCCTCCTGGGCATCTTCACCGCCGGCGACGCCAACGGCCTGCTCATCACGCATACAAATGGCGAAGTCTATATGCCTCTGCTCTGGTTCGGTGGGCTCGCGATTTTGGGCATGCTGCTGACGGTTGCGTGTCTCCTGTGGACTTTTCAACGGCTCTTCATGGGCGCCTCGCGGCCGGAGCATCAGAATTTCGCCGGGTTGAGCACCGCTGAAAAATGGATCATGGCCAGCCTCGGACTCGCGGTCGTCGTCCTAGGCGTTGCCCCGATGTTGATTCTCGACCGCATTCGCCCGGTCATCGAAGTCCTGATGAAGGGGTGACACGGTGACAAAGGCAGACGCCCGTTCCCCTGTCACCCTGTCACCTTGTCACCTTGTCACGCGGTAGCAACATGAACGACCTTCTGCCACGAGCCGACGAACTCGTCCCCTTCGCACCGGAGATAGTGCTCCTGCTGGCGATGCTGGCGGTGCTGGTGGTGCCGATGTTTTTCAAACGGAAGCACATCCTGCAGGCGGCGATCGCGGCGGCGGCGAGTGTCGGCGTGACGCTGCTCGCGGCGATTTATGCCCGTGCTCCCGCGGTCGAACATCCGGCCTCCTATTTCGGCGGACTGCTGCTACACGATCCCTTCGGCTGGGCGGTCAAGATGCTGCTCATCGGCGGCGCATGCGTCGTCATGGCTCTCTGGTTCACCGATTCGCACGACAAGTTCATCCGCCGCCGGCAGACGCAGGACGCTCCTGAATTTTTCATGCTGCTGCTTGCCGCGACTTTGGGCTTTTGTCTCATGGCCTCGAGTACGCATTTGCTCACGATCTTCCTTGCCATCGAAATATCTTCGCTGCCCACTTATGCCCTGATCGCTTTTCGCAAAGGCCACCGTTCTGCCGCCCGATCCGTCATGAAATTCATCCTCGTCGGCTGCGCTTCCACGGCACTGATGCTCTACGGCATGTCCCTCCTCTACGGCCTCTTCGGCACGCTCGATCTCCAACAGATCGGCACGACCCTGACAGAAAAAAAATGGCAGCTTCAGTCGCACGGCCCCAAAGGTTTCCTGTTTGCCATCGGCATCCTGTGCCTGCTCATCGGACCGGCATTCAAAATCGCCATCGCTCCGCTGCAAACCTGGTTCGCGGATGTCTCAGGCAGCAGCACCATTGACGTTGCGACATTTCTCTCGGTTGCGTCGCCGACTGCGGGACTCGCTTTGCTCATGCGGATTCTGTTTGCCGTCACTGGCCCGGGCGGGGCTGTTGGCGATAGGAGATGGCTGGGAGTGTTGGTGTTGATTTTCGGTGCTGCCTCTGCCATGTGGGCCGCCTTTGCCGCGTTGCGACAAACCAATATCAAACGCCTGCTGGCCTGGTCCACGCTGGCGCATGCCGGTTTCATTCTGGTGGCAATGGTAGGCATTCTTTTGCCGGCATGTCCCGGCCGGAATGCCGCGGTTTTGGGGCCGACGCTCGTCGCTTCGCCGCCGGCCGAAGCTTTGCTTTTTTACCTCTTCACACTTTTGTTCATGAACGGCGGCGCCTTCGTCTCCGCCGCCGCCATCGCGCAGCGATTGACCGGCCCCGTCGATGCAGGCATGTCGCTGGGCGTCGAACGCTTCACACCCGCCGCCCCTCCTCCCGTTCCTGCAGGTCCACCCTCCGCCACCGGCGAGGAACTCCGCGAATACGCAGGCCTTTCACGCCGCGCTCCGATCCTCGCCGCGCTCATGCTCCTGTGTCTGCTTTCCCTGTGCGGGATGCCTCTCACGATCGGGTTTGCCGGGCGAATGAAGCTGCTCGGCATCCTCTTCGAGTGCGGACTCCTCGGCTGGATCGGCATCGCCGCCATCGCCCTTGGTTCACTGGTTTTAGCGGTCGCTTATTTCCGCGTGATTCGACAGATATATCTCGTCGAGACCGATGCGCCTCACCCCATCGAGATCGCTCCCGTGACTCTCGTCGCCCTGGTGCTGGTCGTGCCCAATGTGTTTCTTTTCATCGCCTACAGTACCATCGACCGCCAGACCCAACGCCACGCCCAGCTTCTGTCCCCCTCATCCGCAGAGTCGAATAACCGGTAGCGACCCCGCTTTGCGGGGTGGAGCCCCGCATGGCAATGCGGGGCTTTTTGGGGAAAGGCAGTTTAGCCGTTGATCGAAGATCAACGCTCGCCCTAATTAATCGCCGCATTGCCATATGCCGTGTTAAAAACATCTATTTGGCCGGCATGCTTGCATGCCGCTCGGCCACCGCTCTCGCAACAGGTCACCGAAAACGCTTGCGGCGTCGCGGACCATGCCTACCAAACCTCAACTCGCTCACAATCGCTTAACTCGCTAAAATCAGCCGGCATGAAGCGAGTCTCAGTCTTTTGCGGTTCAAGTGCGGGCACGGATCCTGCTTACACGCAGGCTGCGGTGGAGTTAGGACGGCTCCTTGCGACCAAACAGATCGCCCTGGTCTACGGCGGCGGCAACATCGGCCTCATGGGCAAAATCGCCACCGCCACGCTCGAAGCCGGCGGTCACGTCATCGGCGTTATCCCGAAATTCCTCATGGCATTCGAAATCGGCAAAATCGAACTCCCTGACCTCCGCATCGTCGGTTCTATGCACGAACGCAAAGCCCTCATGGCTGAGCTCTCCGACGGGTTCATCGCTTTGCCCGGCGGCTTCGGCACCCTCGAAGAATTCTGCGAAATCCTCACCTGGGGCCAGCTCGGCCTGCACGCCAAGCCCTTCGGCTTGCTCAACGTCGCGGGCTTTTACGATCATTTCCTTGCGTTCCTCGACCACGCCGTCGAACGGCAACTCATCAAACGCAAGCATCGCACGCTCATCCTCACGGCAAACGGCCCCGACGCCCTGTTGCAACAAATGAAATTGTATACGTAACACTGCATTCCGATATCTGACGCGTAAAATTCGTAAAATTCGTAGAAAAACGCTCGCCTGTCGGCTCACGGCTAAACTTGTCGAAGGCCATGAACCCCACCACAAATTTTACGACTTTCACAAATTTTACAAATTTTACGCGTCAGATAGCTACCTAAAGTGTCATGCTCCCGACCTAACGACTCGGCGACTTCAAGCGCTTTCTTTAATCGGAATCGGCTTCCGATCGAACAGGGCCACTTCCCCGCGGACCACCTCGGCCGTGATCACGTACTTCCCGCGTTCCTGAAGGTCCGGCAACTGGTACATGAGATCGAGCATGATCTCTTCCATCACGCTACGAAGAGCACGGGCTCCGGTGTCGCGTTTCAAGCCACGCTGCGCGATCAGTTCCAACGCCTCCTGCGTGAACTCAAGCTGACACCCTTCCATCTGGAAAAATTTCTGATACTGCTTCACCAGCGCGTTCTTCGGCTCGGTGAGGATCCGGATCATCGCCGTCTGCGTGAGCGGCATCAGCGGCGCAATCACCGGCA
>WQYP01000199.1 GCA_009781185.1 Phycisphaerales bacterium
AGCCGCGACCGTCAGGGAGCGATCCGTGCGACAATGCGGAAATAACGCCTGTCGCTCCCTGACGGTCGCGGCTCTGATTTTCCGGGGCAATCGTCTGATTGGCCATAAAAAATGGCCACACCCATCACCGTGAACAATCCTGAGAAACCTTGGCAAACGGTGATGCATGATGGTAGGATGTTAAACTGTTGCGTGAGCAGAGTTTGGGAGTGTAACGGCTCGTTATAGCGAGCGTCACGTCATCCGTTGCCCCGAATCTCTCTCCGTTATTGCATGAGTCGTGGTTGACTTAGCAGGAGCAGCCCATGAAAGTATGCAAAAATAGTGTTTTTTTGGCCATTATCTCGGCCCTGGTCGCATACAGTGTGATATTGGCAGCTCAAGCCGAAGCGCCGGCTACACAGCCGGCGATGAAGAGTCCGGATGCCGTTGCGGCCATGAAAGCTTATAGCGAAGCCACGGCGAAAGCGCAGGCCGAATACGACCGAGCGGTCAACGCGGCAAAGGTGAAAGCGACCGAAGCCTTGGAAGCGGCCATGGCCAAGGCCACCAAGGCCGGAAACCTCGACGAGGCCATCGCTATCCGCGAAAATTTGAAGCACGTGAAACCGGATCCGACTCCCGAAGACAAGCGAAAGGCTGAGATTGCTTTGGCCAAGCAACTGTTGGGCACGTGGGATATGACGTGCCCCACGGATTCGAGTTGGCGGGCCAAAATGGAATTTCGCGCCGATGGAACTTTTTATATGAAATCCACGATCACGATCTCCGAAGGAACGTGGCGCATTGCGGACAATCAGATACGGCTCATGAAAAAAAACAATGACATCTGGTCCGCCGAACTGGATGACGGCAAACTCAACCTCATCAACAGCAAACATGTTGCATACGTTGGAACGCGATCAACCGGGCAGTCTCGCTAAATGATGCTCCGGCCCCTTGTCCGAGGTCTCGGCTCGCGGCTAAACAGAGGTGATCGCATGAACCGTCCCAATATTCTCCTCATCCTCAATGACGACATGGGATACTCCGACCTCGGATGCTACGGCGGAGAAATCGATACGCCTCATCTTGATCGTCTCGCGCGGGGGGGGGGCGGATTACGATTTACGAACTTCTCCAATACGCCACGCTGCACGCCCTCACGCGCCAGCCTCCTCACCGGCCTTCACCCCCATCAGTGCGGTATCGGCATCCTCACCGACCACTTCGGCGACGGAGACTACGACGGTAACCTCTCACCAAACTGCATCACTATCCCGGAACTCCTCAATCCGCTCGGATACCGCTGTTATCTCTCCGGCAAATGGCACCTCACCAACGTGAGTGCTAATACCGTCCCCAACGGCACTTGGCCCCTCCAACGCGGATTCCACCACCACTACGGCATCATCAGCGGCGGCTCCAGTTACTACTGGCCCGGCACGCTCGTTCGCGATTTCCAAAACATCGAGCACGAAGCCCAGAACAATCCCGATTACTACTTCACCGACGCTATCTCTGACGAAGCCGTCAACTTTCTCATCCGACATCACGCCGATCATCCCGATCAACCCTTCTTCCACTACCTCGCTTACACCGCCCCCCACTGGCCCCTCCACGCCAGAGAAGCGGACATCGCTCAGTACAAAGGGCGATTCGACGAAGGCTGGGATGTCCTCCGTGATAAGCGTCGTGACCGCATGATCGAGATGGGCCTGATCGATCCGCAGTGGCAACTCACCGCCCGCGATCCTGCGGTTCCCGCGTGGGATACGCTGACTGCCGAGCGGAAGCGCTGGGAGGCTCGCCGCATGGAAGTTTACGCCGCACAGATCACCGTCATGGACCGCGGTATCGGTCGCATTCTCCAAACGCTCGAAGCCCAGGGACAACTCGACAACACGCTGATCCTGTTCATGTCCGACAACGGCGGCTGCTCCGAAGAACTCGGTCATCTCCCGCGTTTCCCCAACGGCCGGCCCAAGACCCGTGATGGTCGTGATGTACTGCCCACCAACAACCCCGCCGTCGACCCCGGTCCTGAAAACACCTACCAAACCTACGGCGTCAACTGGGCCAACGTCTCCAATACGCCTTTTCGTATGTACAAACATTGGACCCACGAAGGCGGCATCGCGACGCCCTTCATCGTCCACCTGCCACAGAGCCAAAGAAAATCAGAGCCGCGACCGTTAGGGAGCGACCATGTGATAACACAGCAGCAGAGCCAGTCGCTCCCTTACGGTTGCGGCTCTGATTGTCACACGCAATCGCCCTGCATCGGCGGCAACGCCGGCATCCGCCACCAACACGCCTACCTCCCCGACATCTTCGCCACCATCACCGACCTCACAAACGCCCCATACCCCAACCACCTCCCGCCCTGCGAAGGCACCAGCCTCCTCCCCGCCTTCGCCAACCAGGACCTCCCCGATCGCATGATGTTTTGGGAGCACGAAGGCAACGCCGCTGTCCGACACCAGCATTGGAAGCTCGTCAAAAACTTCACCGCCAGCCCCACCGGCAAACGCTTCTACGGCGACGAACGCGGCGACTGGGAACTCTACACCACCACCACCGACCGCACCGAAATGCACAACATCGCTTCCCATCACCCCGCCCTTGTCGCCACGATGTCCGCCGCCTGGGAAACCTGGGCGAACCGCGTTGGCGTGATCCCCCGCGAACAATGGCTCACCGCCGCCCGAAAAGCCGGCGCCGACTAACTTATCACTTGAACCCTTTTATTCTTTAACACTTTTACTCTTTTGCACGGCTCTGGATTCTAAAATGCCCGGTATCCCCAGTCCGCTGCACCCCCAGTTCCTCCCACCTTCACCTATGCCATCGAAAATCACAACCTACACATCCACATGAATCGCGAGCCCGTTACTCAAGTTGCAGACGGACTTTACAAAGTCGGCTTGGCCTTCGCTCTCTTGATGCCCCTCGTTGGCACCGCCTTTTTAGTAACCCTCTACCTCACACCTCTGAATCACTTCCGATGAGGGGGGAGATGAGGGGAGGGATCAGTTCATGCCACAGGAGTTCACGTTTCTGCAGCAACTGCAGGCGGCGGGATGGGCGTGGCTGCCTGGGGAAGCCGTGGGTGAGGTGCTTTTTCCTACGCCGACGGCGGAGAGTTTGCGACCGGTCTTCCTGGAGCCGCAGGAAGGACATTGGGTCTTGGCGTCGCGATCGCTGATGGAGGTCATCTTTTCGAAAGAGTGGCCGCAGTGTTCGCACATGAATTCGTAAAAGGGCATGGAAGGCTCCTGTTTGTAACCGAAACAGATTATACGACATGCGACGGGCGCCATTCGAGTTTCCCGGCGCCGGCACTTGCTACGGTGGCGAACGTGGTGGCTTTTTTACCGGTCCGTTTGGGATACTCAGCATCAATGGCAGCGGTCAGTTTCTCTACCGCGGTCGCTTCGACGATCGCAACAATGCATCCGCCGAAACCGCCGCCGGTCATGCGGGCACCGTAGACGCCTTGAACTCCGCGGGCGATCTCCACCAAAATATCGAGTTCTGTGCATGACACTTCATAATCGTCACGTAAGGATGTGTGCGAGCTGTACATTCGTTCGCCGCAGCGTTTGTAATCGCGATTCTCCAAATCGGCCGCGAAGTCGACGGTTCGAGCGATTTCCGTGATCACGTGCCTCGCCCGGCGATAGGTAACGTCGTCCATTTCGTCCCCCCCCCCGCGGGCATCATCAAGCATCTCCATGGTCGCATCACGCAGCAGTGCGACTTGAGCATGCTTTTTCTGGATAGCCGCGACGGCTGCTTCGCACTGGGCACGCCGCTTTCCGTACTCACCGGCAGCCAGCTCGTGATGCACGTTCGTATTGCTGATCACGATCTTCACGTTGGGATCGTCCAAAGGCACATACCGCCGCGACTGATCCCGGCAATCCAGCAGCATCGCGTACCCTTTTTTCCCCATCGCGGAGATGAACTGGTCCATGATGCCGCAAGGAACGCCAGGATACGTATGCTCGGCCCATTGGCAGGCGAGGGCTAACTCCACCCTATCGAGGCTTTCGTCATTGGCCGCCAAAGTGGCCAAGGCTGTCGCGACCTCAAAGGAAGCGGAGGAACTCAAGCCTCCGCCCAGCGGCACACTCGAATCCGCAAGACAGTCAAATCCGCATTTGACTTTCCCTCGCCGTCGCATCGCCTCGACGGAGCCCTTGGCGTAGAGCGACCAGGGCGGCCCGTCCTTGGCAATTTCGGCGGAAGCGTCGAATGCAACGGTTTGGTTCGCAAGCGTCGAATGCATCCGGATTTTGGTATCGCCGCGGGGGACGCCGACGATGGTCATTTCGCGATCGATGGCCATAGGGCAGACGAAACCGCCGTTGTAATCGGTATGCTCGCCGATCAAGTTCACCCGCCCCGGTGCTCGCACAGCAAATACCCTCTCCTTCCCAGCCCCCTTCAACTCCGGAAACACTTCATGAAATCGCTGCTCAATCGCTCGAAGAACCACAATAAACCTCCATGCACAGTCACCTGACGATCCCCTTTCGCCCATTCTATGACAATTCCGTCAATCTGACACGAACTCGTAAAACTCGTACAATTCGTAAAGTTCGTAAAATTCGTGGAGATATCTCTCCCCTCCACAAATTTTACGAATTGAACGAATTTTACGAATTTTACGAGTAAAATGGCCACACTAAAGTGTCATGGCCCCCATAAGTTTCCTCTTGCTCGTGTTGTGCATAAAATCGCTCTGATCGCCGAGCGGCAGCAAGCCTGCCGGCCAAATAGAAAATGCTTGCAATGGAGGCGTTGCGATTCATGGGCAGTGCAGTCAGTACGTATAATCGCTTGGGATTGGATTACCGGAAAGAGGCGGAGAAGTTGAGCACGCGGGTAATCATTGATGTGCACACACATACGCGTGAGCCGAGACAGACGGCGGTAATGGTCGAGGCTGCGAAAGCGTATGGCATTCAGACGTTTTACACGATGTGCCCGCTGGAGCATGCACCGGCCATCCAGGAGTCGTTTCCAGGATTGTTTCATTTCATCGCGGTACCGGCATGGCAGAATGCGGCGCCCACGGATGAGTTTTTTGAGGATTGGTGGCGGCGGGTGGAGGCGTTCGCCCGGCCGCCATTGAATGCGAAAATGGTGAAATTTCACGCGGCGCCGGGAACCCGCAAAAGATGGGGAACGTCGCTGGATCATCCGAGAGTACGGGAATTGGCTCGGCGAGCGTATGAGCTGGGATATCACTTCATGACGCATGTGGGGGACCCCAAGGCGTGGTTCTTTAGGGGAGGGGGGGGGGGCAGGTATGCCGATGGGTATGGAACTTTTGAGTCGCAGTTTGAGCAACTGGAGTGGATGCTCGAAAAGTATCCGGATCGGCTCCATATGGGGGCTCATTTTGGAGGATCGCTGGAAGATCTGGAGGCCCTGGCAAAACGGCTGGAAAAATATCCGCATTACGTGGTGGATTCGTCGGCGACAAAGTGGATCGTGCGAGCAGTGACAGAGCAAAGCACACAGGCGGTCAAGGATTTTCTGGTAACCTTCCAGGATCGCGTGCTCTTCGGCTCGGATCTGGTCGTGGGCGAACAGTATAGTTGGGATCATTATGCGTCACGCTACTGGGCGCATCGGACGATGTGGGAAACAGATTATCGCGGCGAGTCGCCGATCGAGGACCCGGACGCGGGGAAAGGGTTTTTGCCGAAAGCTGGGGAGTTTGACACGGCGAAGGCGGACGGGGTGCCGCGATTGGTAGGACTGGAGTTACCGGAAGAAGTGCTTGGGAAGTTGTATGGAGGCAATGCGCAACGGTGGTTGCCACGGTGATGAATCGGGTAATCTGGTGATTTGGCGATCTGGTGATTTTGATTTGGGGATTGTGCAATGCAAAATCACCAGATCACCAGATTACCAAATCACCAGATGTGGGAGGTTGACTCTTTTTGGTAAACTGGTAAAAGTTCACCCCATGAACCCTCAACGGCCGATATTCTCCTGATTCCACCACGCGTCGGCCCGTTTCAATTCGGAGAGCCCTATGATTGCCCGCCCCTTGTCGTCTTTGCGATTGTTCACCCTCCTCCTCCTCGGCCTGTTCCTCGCTGGAACAACCGGCTGCGTCTCCATGAACCAATATAAGGAACTCCAAACAGCGTTCGATCAGGCACGGGCGCAGTTGGCGGAGGCGGAGAACGATCTCAACGCCGCTCGGCAAAAAATCACGGAACTGGAAGCCAGGATCGCCGAGATCAATCGCTTGATCGGAAATGGCGCAGACGCGGCACTCAAGGCCGAACGCGATCTGCTGGCGCAGCGGCTGGAAGATCTGCAGAAAAAGTATGATGAGCTGTTGCGGAATTCAACGAGCACCGCGGAATTGCCAAAAGCCATCAGCGACGCCCTGCGGCGGCTGGTCGATCAGTATCCGGAACTGCTGGAGTTCGACGAACGCCTCGGACTAGTCCGGTTCAAGAGCGATTTGACGTTTGATCTGGGCTCGATGGAAGTAAAGCCGCGGGCGAAGGAAGCTCTGGCAAAATTTGCACATATTTTGAACGACCCGCTGATTGCCAAGAAGGAGATCATGGTGGTGGGTCATACGGACGACGTGCCGATTCGCCGGACGAACACGATGCAGGTGAATCCGACGAACTGGATTCTCTCGACGAACCGAGCGTGGTCGGTAACGGATGTGCTCCACGCCAATGGCGTCGCGGATAACCGCGTGAGCGCGGCAGGCTGGGGCGACCAGCGCCCGATCGCCCCGAATGCGGCAGGCAAAAAAGGCAATGAGAAAAACCGCCGAGTGGACATTTACATCCGCCCGACGGAAGTTCCAGAGGGCATCACGGTCTCAACGCCGGGAGCAGCCCGCCCCGCTCCAACACCACGTTCCGCTTCGACGCCGCGGTCTGCGACGCCTCGAACGACCACCCCACGAACCACCGCTCCGCGGGCGCCCGCTCCAACAACCCCTGCTCCGACGCCTGCGACTTCCACCGAGGTGCCGCCGGACTTGCAGCCGCGATAATGGATGAATGCAATTGTGTACACGAAGCACCGCGATTTAGTGCGGTGTTTTTGTTTTGGCGATGACGGCGGAACGCACCGCAGACAGACACTGACGGGTGCATCCAGTGATCGGTGGCCTGTCCTATTTAGCCGGTCGGGCTTGCCCACCGTTCGGTTGCCGCTCTGCCAATTATTACTCCGAGCACTATTCATCGAACACTTGAAATGCACCGCAAGATCGCAAGGGCGCAGAGTATTAAAAAAAAGCATCTCTGCGCCCTTCAATCGCCGAAGGCAACTCCGTGATCACCGAAAAAATCTTTCCAGATAGATTTTTGCATGTCGCCGAACTCGCCCGTCTGGGCGCCCGCCTCCACAAAGAATCCTCGACCGTGATCATCCAG
>WQYP01000200.1 GCA_009781185.1 Phycisphaerales bacterium
ACTCAAGGGTCGTCAAAGTCAAAATGTCCAAATTCCCAAAAAAACGAACACGCCACTACCAATGGCCGCAACCAACTAAAAAACTGCCTCACGCGATCGTACTGCTTAACTGAACCGTATTGGCGTTAAGCCTTCCCCTTCCTCGCAAGGCTATGGGCCCCGCTTGGCGCAACACCACGATCCCTCTATGCTCGCGGAGTCATGATTACCGCGTGCATCGCATTGGGCTCAAACCTCGGAAATCGCAGGGAAAATCTGCGATTTGCCATCGCTCGCATCCAATCACTTGCCGGCACTCAACTCACGGCGGCTTCGGACTTCCTCTGTACCCTCCCCGTCGATTCGCCCCTGGGCTCCCCCGAATTCCTCAATGCGGCTGTGGTTATTGAAACGTCCCTCTCCGCTGCCGCTCTGATGAACGCCCTGCTTGAGATCGAACGCCAATTAGGCCGTCGCCGCGATGACGCCCCCCGAAACGCTTCGCGCCCCATCGACCTCGACCTGCTTCTCTTTGGCAATTCCATCATCCGCACACCTGACCTCACGGTGCCTCATCCGCGCATGCACACCAGACTCTTCGTGCTCGAGCCGCTCGCCCAGGTCGCCCCAAATCTCTGGCATCCCGAACTCAATTGCACCATCCATGAACTTCTCACTTCCCTGCAGAAGGACCTTCTTCGTGAAAACTCTCCTCACCATTCATGACTTTCGCGCCTGGCGAAAATCGATTCACACCCACTCGCCCATCACTTTCGTTCCAACCATGGGCGCCCTTCACGAAGGGCATGCTTCTCTCGTTCGCCATGCCCGTGAGCTTGCAGGGCCTGCCGGGCACGTCATCGCCTCCATCTTCGTCAATCCCACCCAATTCGGACCGAACGAGGACTACAACCAATATCCTCGCACGCTCGAGTCGGACCTGCGGATTCTAACCGCCGCCCAATGTGATGCGGTCTTCGTTCCATCCGCCCATGAAATGTACCCCCACCCCCCTACCACCCCCACCCTCAGCATTTCCATTGATCCCGGCCCTCTCGCGGACATGCTCGAAGGCGCCCCCGGAAGCGGGCGCCCCGGCCATTTCCGCGGCGTCTGCACCGTCGTCGCCAAACTCCTCAACATCACCCAGCCCACCCACCTCTTCCTCGGCCAGAAAGATTTCCAGCAGCAAACCATCCTCCGCCGCATGTGCAAAGACCTCGATATGCCCGTCGAAGTCGTTACCTGTCCCACCATCCGCGAGTCCGATGGCCTGGCCCTCTCCAGCCGCAATCGCTACCTCGACCCCGATGAACGCCCTCGCGCCCTGGGGCTCTACGAAGCGCTCACCTGGGCCAAAACCGAATACGCCAACGGTCGTCCCCACCTCTCCCCCGCCGAACTCGAATGCGGCATGAAAACCCGTTTGGAAGCCCGTGGCCTGGCCGTTCAGTATGCCGTCATCGCTCATTCCGAAACCCTCGTCCCTTGGACCAACGCCATCGCACCCTCCCTCCCCCCTTCCGCCGTCGCCCTCGTCGCCGCCAAGCTCGGTGCCACACGACTGATCGATAACATGCTCCTGTAACGCACATAATCCATCAGCCCCCTCAGGGCATATAATGGCTGACGACCATTCGGGAGAAACCAGAATGCCACGCAGAGAAATCATTGACGTCCTGAGTAAATACACAGATCCCTTCCGCGTTACCAGGGGCAGCGGTTTCCGCCTGAAAAACTTCGACCCCCGCAACACGCTGGGCCTCAAAATGGACAAGCACCAAGCCGCCCAGCTTCTCCAGCGCGGCTCGAAATGGCTCGCCATGGAACAGGAAATCCTCTACGCTCAGGATTCATGGTCCCTCCTGCTGGTCTTCCAGGCCATGGACGCCGCCGGCAAGGACGGCACCATCAAACACGTCATGTCGCAAGTCAACCCCCAAGGCTGCGACGTCTTCTCCTTCAAGCAACCCTCGACCGAAGAACTCGCCCGTCATTTCCTCTGGCGTTATTCCTCGAAAGTCCCTCAACGCGGCCGCATCGGCATCTTCAACCGCTCCTATTACGAAGAAGTCCTCGTCGTCCGCGTGCATCCGCGGTTGTTTGAGGAGCAGAAAATCCCGCCGCAGCTTGTGGGGGGAGTGGGCGAAAACATCTGGAACCAGCGGCTCGCCGACATCGCAAAATTCGAAGATTATCTCACACATCAAGGCGTCATCATCCTCAAATTCTACCTGAACCTGTCTTACGAAGAGCAGAAAAAACGTTTCATGGACCGCCTCAACAAGCCGGAGAAAAACTGGAAATTCTCCGCCTCGGACGTCCGTGAGCGTAGATATTGGCACGACTACATGCACGCCTACGACGAAGCAATCCACGCCACAGCCTCCAAATCGGCACCCTGGTTCATCGTCCCCGCCGACAACAAATGGTTCACACGCCTCGTCGTCGCCGCCGCGATCGTTGAAGCCGTCGAAAAACTGAACCTGGAATATCCAAAAGTAACGCCGGCTCGCATGAAAGATTTTGCCGCCGCCCGCGAAGAACTCCATGCGGAAAAGTAAAATAGCGACGTAGCGACCCCGCTTTGCGGGGTGGCCGCCAAGAGGAACAAAGATGAATTCTGATAACACCGCCCGATCAAACACCGCGCCATGGCACGCAATATCTGCCGACGAAATCCAGCAAAAACTAAACGTCGATCCCGCACAGGGACTTACTATCGCGGACGCTGCTCAGCGCCTCGCTACCCACGGCCCCAACCGCCTCCCCCAATCCCGCAAAACCGCCCCACTCCTCCGCTTCCTCGCCCAGGTCAACAACATCCTCATCTACGTCCTGCTCGCCGCCGGGTTCATCAAGCTGATGCTCGGCCTCTGGCTCGACGCATCCATCATCTTCGCCGTCGTCATCCTCAACTCACTGCTCGGCTTCTTTCAGGAAGGCCAGGCCGAAAAAGCTCTCGACTCCATCCGCAACATGCTCTCCGCCGACGCTCGTGTCCTCCGTAGCGGCTCTGTCCGTTTCATCCCTGCCGAGAACCTCGTCCCCGGCGACATCGTCCTCCTCGAATCCGGCGACAAGGTCCCCGCCGACCTGCGCCTCATCGACGCCAGAAACCTCCGCACCGAAGAAGCCGCTCTGACAGGCGAATCCCTCCCCGCCGAAAAAAACTCCGCCCCAGTTCCCGCCAACGCCACCGTCGGCGACCGCGAAAACATGGCCTTCTCCGGCACTCTCGTCCTCTCTGGCCGAGCCACCGGCATCGGCGTGGCAACCGGCAGCCAAACCGAACTCGGCCGCATCAATCAGATGCTCGCTGAAGTAAAGGGGGGGGGCGTGATGGAAACCCCACTCCTGCGCCAGATCAAAAAATTCGGTTATGTCATCACCGCCATCATCCTCATCCTCAGCGCCCTGCTCTTCTCCTGGGGCCACTGGCTCGGACACATGACCTTCGTCCAACTCTTCCAGGCCGTCGTCGGCATCGCCGTCTCCGTCATCCCCGAAGGACTCCCCGCACTCATCACCATCACCCTCGCCATCGGTGTCCAGCGCATGGCACGTCGCAACGCCATCATCCGCCGCCTCCCCGCCGTCGAAACCCTCGGCGCCGTCTCTCGCATCTGCTCCGACAAAACCGGCACTCTCACCCTCATGGAAATGATGGTCACCTCTGCCGTCACCGCGGACGCCACCTACCAAATCACCGGCAACGGCTACTCCCCCGAAGGCAAAATCACCTTACTTTCTGAGCCGCGACCGTCAGGGAGCGACCCGCCACAGAGCCAGTCGTTCCCTCACGGTCGCGGCTCTGATCGTCATGTACCCGACACCCTCACCCTCATGGCCCGCGTCTCCCTCCTCTGCAACGACGCCGAACTCCTCAAGGAAGAGGGGGACGGCGAAAAATGGAAAGTCGAAGGCGACCCCACCGAAGGCGCCCTCTACCCCTTCGCCGCCAAACTCGGCATGGAACGCTCCGCCGAAGCCCTCGCCGCTCCACGAATCGACGCAATCCCATTCGAATCTGAACATAAGTTCATGGCAACCCTGAACCGCTCCGCTGCGGGGGGCGGCGACATGCTGCTCGTCAAAGGCGCTCCGGAAGTCATCCTCGCCAACTGCGACCGCCAGCAAACATCCAATGGCCCAGCACCACTCGATCACGACCATTTCGCAAAAGAGGGCGACAGACTCGCCGCCCAGGGCGAACGCGTGCTGGGCCTCGCATGGCTGCCAAATCCGGAGACAAAAACAGACAAAAACAGACAAAACGGTCTAAAACCGGACGATTTACCAAAAAATCTGATCTTTTTAGGCCTCATTGGCCTCATGGACCCCCCGCGCAAGGAAGCCATCGACGCCGTCCGCGACTGCCACGCCGGCGGCATTCGCGTCACCATGATCACCGGCGACCACAAAATCACCGCCGCCGCTATCGCCAAAATGCTCAACATCGGCGACGGCAAAACCGCCGTCGCTGGCTCCGAAATCGAATCCATGAACGACGACGACCTCCAGGAATGCGTCCAAAACGTCGACGTCTTCGCTCGCGCCAGCCCCGAACATAAGTTGCGGCTGGTAAAGGCGATACAAGCCAATCGCCAAATCGTCGCCATGACCGGCGACGGCGTCAACGACGCCCCGGCCCTCCGAAAAGCCGACATCGGCATCGCCATGGGCATCAAAGGCACCGAAGTCACCAAAGAAGCCGCCGAGATGATCCTCGCCGACGACAACTTCGCTTCCATCTCTGCCGCCGTCAAGGAAGGTCGCACCGTCTTTAACAACATCGAAAAAGCCCTGCTTTTCATGCTTCCGACCAATGTCGCCCAGGGGGCCGTGATCGCCGGCGCAATCCTGTTCGCCTTCACACTGCCGATCACCGCGCCGCAAGTCCTTTGGGTGAACATGGTTACCTCCGTCGCACTGGGCATGGCCATTTCATTTGAGCCGCATGAAGCAGACGTGATGCGTCGCCGTCCGCGTGCCATCAATCGCCCCCTCGTCACCGCCTTCGGCCTCTGGCGCATCTGCTTCGTCGGCGGCATGCTCCTGCTCCTGACGCTCGCCATCTTCTTCCGAATGAAATCGCAAGGTGTTTCGGATCAACTGGCCCGCACCGCCGCCGTCAACGCCATCACCCTTGGCCAGGTCTTCTACCTCCTCAACAGTCGCTATCTGCTCGATTCCTCCCTCTCCCTGCGTGCCCACATGGGCAATGCGTATCTCTGGTACGGCATCGTCGGCGTCATCGCCCTGCAACTCCTATTCACCTACGCCCCCCCATTCCAAGCAATCTTCAACACCGAGTCTCTGCCCTTATTCGCCTGGTTTTGGCTCATCACCGGCGCATTCATCTTCTTCCTCCTCGTGGAGGCTGAGAAACTCATCATGCGAAGGTATGCTTGTTTTAGCGCCCGTTAGTCCTCGGCTCTGCCGGGGGTTCGCCTCGCAACCCGGCGACAGGAAAATGGGCACACCCGTTTTTGCAATCACCGACGGCATCAACAGCGACCTTTGCGTTTTTTCACTCGCTCCTGTACGCTACCGCTTTCCGGTCAAGAGGCTAAAGCCGTGCCCCCTTTTTCCCAATCCCCCTCTTCACTTCTTCCTTCCAATACCGCCCTCAATACCGCCGCGATTGTGATTCCTGCTCGTTACGGGTCCAGTCGGTTTCCTGGTAAGCCGTTGGCTCGACAGACCGGGAAGTATCTCATCGAGCATGTCGTTGAACAGGCCAGCAAGGCCAGGTTCGCTTCCATGGTGATTGTTGCGACGGATGATTCGCGGATTCAGGACGCCGTTCGCTCCTTTTCGAAGGGGGGGGGCACGGCGGTGATGACCAGCAGCTCCCATCAGTCCGGGACCGATCGCATTGCGGAAGTGATGCGGAAGCCGGAATTTTCTTCGGTGGAGGTGGTGGTGAATGTGCAGGGAGATGAGCCGGAGATTGAGCCGGCGCTGATTGATGAATTGATTGAGGTGACCCGTCGTCCGGGGGTGGCGATGGCGACGGTGTCGGCACCGTTCGGCCCCCCCCCCCGCCACCATGCGAGGGACGTCGAAAATCCCAACATCGTCAAGGTAGTTACCGATCGCGATCATTTCGCGCTCTATTTTTCCCGTTCCATGATCCCATACGACCGCGACAAGACCGGCGAGGGATCACTGATCTACCGCAAACACTTGGGCATCTATGCATATAAGCGCCAATCGCTCCTGGCGCTCGCTGCGGCACCGGTTTGTGAACTCGAGCGGCTTGAAAAACTCGAACAACTCCGAGCACTCTACCTCGGCATGAAAATCTTCGTCGTCCAAACCACCCAAGCTCCGCACGGCATCGACACCCCCGAAGACTACGCCGCATTCGTCAAACGATATACCCAAAACTTAATTACCTAATTACCTAATTACTTAAATTCTAAACGCGAGGATGATATGTCAGAGGATATAAGCGAACGGTTGGCATCTGCTGGTCAATCAGGCGGCGGAACGGAGTTTTATTCGCCCATGCCGCCGGGATACACGCCGGGCAGAACGAAATACGTCGTCGTGGTGGGCACGGTCATGTCCGGCCTGGGCAAGGGCATTTTCTCTTCCAGCCTCGCCAAAATCCTCAAAGACAAAGGCCTGAAGGTCGCACCTATCAAAATGGAAGGCTATCTCAACCGCGACTCCGGCACACTCAATCCCATCCGCCACGGCGAAGTCTTCGTCCTCGACGACGGCATGGAAACCGACATGGACCTGGGCACATACGAACGCATGCTCAACGAAAATCTCTCCAAGATCAATTTCGCCACCTCCGGCCAGATCTTCACGCGGGTCCTGAATCACGAGCGTCAGGGCGACTATCTCGGCCGCGATGTCCAGATGATCCCGCACGTCACCGGCGAAGTGAAGCGGCTGCTGCGTGAGTTGGCGATCACGACCAAAGCCGACGTGGTCTTCATCGAGGTCGGCGGCACCGTCGGCGATTACGAAAACGGATACTTCATCGAAGCGCTCCGCGAACTGGCCTACGAAGAAGGCGAAGACAGTGTCTGCACCGTCGCACTGACCTACGTCATGGAGCCCAAGAGTCTCGGCGAGCAGAAATCCAAGGCCGCCCAGTTAGGCCTCCGCCAGGTCATGCACACCGGCCTGATCCCGCACATCATCGCATGTCGATGTTCCAGCCCGGTAAACGACACGGTCCGCCAAAAAATCTCCATGTTTTCAAACGTCGCTTATCGACGGGTCTTCTCGATGCACGATGTCGAGTCGATTTATCTGGTGCCCGAGATGCTGCGTGAAG
>WQYP01000201.1 GCA_009781185.1 Phycisphaerales bacterium
CGGAAATAAGAAGGACGTGAAGATAAGGTGAACTCGCAACGGAGCCCAGGGATTGCTATCCCTGGGCTTCTTTGTTTTCTGCGACAACTTTGTAAAGCGAGAGCACGGCGGCCCACGTCGACGGAGTCGGCGGGCTTTATTAGAGCGTTTTTCATGTGGTCGTGGCGTAATGACATGCGCAGGAAGCGAGAGCCAAAGCCCCGCATTGCCATGCGGGGCTCCAAAACGCTACGGGCGAGTGAAAAATGCTCTACTCCGAGCAGTATTTATTGAACATCCGAGACGCGACCGTTAGGGAGCGTTGGGCATGACCCGCAGAGAAAACGCTTCCTTACGGTCGCGGCTCGGATGTCGCATGTTCAATGAATGCCGCTCCGGTTAGTAAGAGGGGATTGCACGCATGGGGCTTTTCGTTATTTTTCGCTCCCTGTCTCCGGCGACTCTTCTTTGTGCGATTCTTCTTTGGGAATAAATTCCGCCTTCAATGCCTTCTCACCGATCAAATCCAAAATCTGGATCAGCGGCTCACGTTCCGTCTCGTAATCGTCAAACTTGGCTTTCTTTTTGATGCCGTTCGCGTCGACATACGTGATTTCGACGATGCCTGCGGATTTCCAGCGTGTGTTGTCCACGATTTCGATGTTGTCCCAGGGGACATTCGCGCCACGGGCGGGGGAGACGAAAAGTTCTTCGGCGATTGCTCGGCGATGTTGACAGTGTATGAGCCACCAGATGGCGCCTGCGACGGCGCCGATGAGGCCCAGGACGATCCAACGCTGCATGACTAAATCCAGATTCGATCGCCAACCTTCAGCCAGCTTCGGTGGGCCGTTGATGATCTCGTCCATCTGCTTGCGGCTTTCCGACGTTGCGGCGTTCCAGCCGCCACCTGTTTTCCAGGCTTGAAGTTCCTGAAGATGCTGCGGATCGATTTCCGGAGTTGGTCCGTCCATCCTCCGCAGGATTTCGGCCACTTTTTCATCGTTTTGCTTCGGCCAACTCACGAACCCGTCGTAAGCGAACCAGCAGAGAAAGACCAGGCACAAGACCACCATCGCGATGTTCTTGTTCCTGACGGTGTTCGTTGCGCGCGCTATAATTTGGGGCATGGGGAGTAACCTTTCGAAATGAATGGTTCCTAGGCCCAGGGAGTGCTAAGCCCAAGGAGTGCAGTTTCTGGGTTTAGCGCCAGCGTCCTTCGCGGTACTTGTAGCTGTTGCCGCTGCGTTCCCATGAGCCTCCGACCCAGACGGCGCCTCTGCGTGGACGTTGTTCGTAGTGTCCTCGTAGCCAGACCCAGCGTCCGCCGGACATGACCCAGTTGCCGCCGATCCAGACGTAGTCGGGGCCGAAGGAATTGGGGGGAATGACTTCGACGTAGGCGGGCGGGGGCGCCTGCGTAACGACCACGACGCGATCGGAGGGAGGACGTTCGACGAAGACGACATTGGAGGGCGGTGGCGGGGGCGGCGCGTAAACGACAGCGCGCTCGCGACGGGAGTGAATGGTGACGTCGCAACTGGCGAGCGGCAGGATCGCCAGGGCGGCCAAGGGAAGATACCAAATCGGATGACGCATGGGCACAACTCCTAAAAATGGGATGACACGTGCCGTTACAAGACGTATAAAAGGATAGAATGAGCCCGCGGCGGATACAAGGGGAGCGTTCGCAGAATCCAGAACACGGGGGCATGACATTTGAGACGGTTATCTGACGCGTAAAAGTCGTAAAATTCGTGAAAGTCATAAAATTTGTGGTGGGGTTCATGGTGTCCGAAAAGTTTAGCCGCGAGCCGACAGGCGAGCGATTTTCCACGAATTTTACGACTTTCACGAATTTTGCGCGTCGGATGTCCGCGTAAAGCGTCATGTACCCAGCCGCTGCTTCGCTGCTGCTACAGCTAGTTTTGTTTTTACTTTTACCGCGTCGGTGTGGCAGGCGCCGCCGTTTTTGGCGAAATACTGCTGGTGATACGCTTCCGCGCCGTAGAACTTGCCTGCTGACACGATCTCCGTCACGATCTGCGAGTGAAATACTTGCGAGGCTTCCACTTCTTTCAAACTTTCCTCGGCCAGTTTCTTCTGCTCCGCATCGTGATAAAAAATGGCGGAGCGGTATTGCGTGCCCTCGTCCGGGCCCTGACGGTTCAGGGTCGTCGGATCGTGGCAGGTCCAGAATGCGTCGAGCAACTCCGCGTAACTGATCTTTGACGGATCATACGTTACCTCCACCGCTTCTGCGTGACCTGTTTTATCCGTGCACACGAGTTTATATGTCGGGTTCTCTGTTTGGCCACCGATATATCCGACCCGTGTGTCCGCCACTCCTGGCACATGCCGGAATGCCTCTTCAACGCCCCAGAAACAGCCTGCCGCAAAGGTTGCTTTTTTCACTTTTGAATCCTCCGGAATATTACCCCGTGATTGTACCACACTGCATTTTGCGTCACGTACCCCAAGTGTATCCGTTTTCCTGTGAGATGCCCTTCCATGCGTAAAATTCGTACAATTCGTGAAAGTCGTAAAATTCGTGGAGGGAACCTTTTCATGCGATAACGAGAACCGCGAACCTCTTCACCTCTCCCCTCCACGAATTTTACGACTTTCACGAATTTTACGAATTTTGCGCCGTCGGCTATTCTACTCTCATGCATACCATTGTCATTATTCCCAACTCTGACAAAGCTGACGCTGTTGCCGCGGCGCATCGGCTGCTCGCAATTCTTAAAGCTCGCTCGCAAAGCGTTCTTCTTGAGAAGCCTACGCAGGCTCAGCTTCTCGAGCTGAATCCCTCTCTGGTCATCGTCCTGGGCGGCGATGGATCGATCCTTTCCATCGCACAGTCCATGGCCGGCATCCGTACGCCACTCCCCCCCGTTGTCGGCATCAACTTCGGCAAGCTCGGCTACCTCGCGGCCTTCTCACTCGAAGAGTTCCTCCAACACCTCGACACTATCCTCGAAAACAAAGCCCCCGTCACGCACCGCCTCATGCTGCAGGGGGCCATCCATCGCGGACTCCCCTCCCTCGCCCCCCCCCGAGCCCACAGCATAGCCCTCAACGAAATCGCCATCCACGCCGGGCACCCCTTCAGGATGATCGAACTCGACGTTCAGATCGACGGACACGCATCGACCACTTTTCGTTCTGACGGCGTGATTCTCGCCACCGCCTCCGGCTCCACCGGCTATAACCTCTCCGCCGGCGGACCGCTGCTCTCGCCCAGCGTACCGGCCATGATCCTTACGCCCATTTGCGCTCACTCGCTTTCCTTCCGCCCTGTCGTGCTCGCCCAAGATTCCATCGTCGTGATCTCTCCTCGCAAACTCAACGAAGGCTCCACGGTCTCTTTCGACGGGCAAGTGATCCATCCGTTTTCCGAAGAGGATAGTCTGATCATCCGCCGCGCCGCCGCCCCGCTCACGCTCATCGAAAACCCCGCCATCTCTCACTGGCAGATGCTCGCCCAGAAACTCCACTGGGCGCAGTCGCCCCGTCAATAGAGACAGGACGCGTAAAATTCGTACAATTTGTGAAAGTCGTAAAATTCGTGGAGGGATTCTTTTCATGCGATGACGGGAGCTGCCAATCTCGCCCTCCCTTTCCACGATTTTTACGAATTGTACGAATTGTACGAATTTTACGCGTTGATTTGCGACAAGGAAGATTTACAGTGGCGACCTTGAACTTTGAACAACTCGAAGTCTATCGGGCGTCCCGCGAATTCAAGGGACGTATTTACAAACTCGCCAGCCTTTTTCCTGAGGAAGAACGTTATCGCCTCCGGCTGCAAATGCGTAAAGCCGCCTTGTCCATGACCAACTGCATTGCCGAAGGCCACGGCCGCTTCACTTGGAAAGATCGGATCCATTTCATGCGTGAAAGCCGCGGCTCCCTGAACGAACTAGAGCATTTTTCATGTGGTCGAGGCGTGATGACATGCGCAGGAAGCGAGAGCCAAAGCCCCGCATTGCCATGCGGGGCTCCAAAACGCTACGGGCGAGTGAAAAATGCTCTAGTCGACGACATCAACGATGTCGAGGATAATGGATACGCCAAGCCCGAGCACCTTCGAGACTTAAAGGAAGACGCCGACCGCGTCCACCAACTTATGAACGGATACATCGCGTACATAGAACGCCAAGCCAAACAACGCAAGAACGTCGCAAGGAACTCCCGCTAACCGAGAAAGGCCCCCCCGTCTCCACGAATTTTACGAATTGAACGAATTTTACGATCACTGAGGTCCAAACCAAATGTCACAACAATCTTCCGACCCCTCCCCCCCCATTTCTCCGCGTCACGTCACCGTCGTCAACATCGAGTGGCGTCGTATTCTGGAATTCACGCAACTGTTCCGCGCCTTTCGCCTGGCCATCAACCCCGCGAAGATCAGTCTGGTGATTTTAGCGATTGTATTGATTTACGGTGCCGGCCGGGTTTTCGATTTTGCCTGGGGCCCACAGGTTTATGCAGATGAAATCATATCTTATCAAGGCCTTCCGGCGAAGGCTTATCAGCAGCTTCGTGAAGTCCGCCTCCAGGGCCGCGAATCGAACATGGATCTCATGCTCAGGGAGGCTTCCGACAATTCGCCGACCGCATTGACTCCTGAGCAGCGAGAGGTCCTCAAAGTGTCTCCCCGCGCCGCCTACCGCGTCCTCAAGGCCGCCAGCATCCGACAGTATCACAAGGCACTCGCGGACCTTGCTCAGCAGCGCCAGATCGCCGAGAAAGACTTGGCATCCAATCCTTTCGTCGTTCAGCAATCCACGACGCCTGCGCAAGCCGAGCAGGAGGGCCGCCAGGCAGCCGCCAAAAGCCTCTACATGGACATCAAGCACGTCCAATCCACCATCGGCACCGGCATCTTCGATGCGTTTGTCACCCGCGAAATCGGGCTCTTCGACGCCCTCGTTCACAACACGCTGACCTGTCTCCGCGTCATCCCGGCCGCACAGCCTCAACGCGTCGATCTCCAAGTCCCCGGACAAGCCATCTCCTCCTCCCTCCTCACGCGCAATTCCGAATCCCTGAACCAATCCGATACCATCGTTGCTTCTCTTTACAACATGGCCGTCACCACTCCGATGTGGCTCGTTTCCGCCACCGCGCCGATGCAATACCGTCCCGAGAACGCCAACTCGATGAGCGGCAGGCTGAAAATCATCACCTACCGCGGCGTTTACCTCGTCTCACTTTTCCTCCTGGTTGTGTTTGCCATCGTCATCCTTGCTTTCACCGGAGCTTCGATCGCCCGGCTTTCCGCGCTCGAACTCGCCGGCATCGAACGCGCACCGCTCATGGAGGTCTTCCGCTTCGCTGTCGCCCGGCTCTGGGCCTTCATCAAGGCGATCCTCACGCCTTTCCTCATTATCCTCATCGTCGGACTTTTCATCACCGCTCTCTCGCTCATCGGAGCCGTCCCCTACATCGGCGAAATCATCCTCGGCGTCTTCTTCATCGCACTGCTCCTGATCGCCTTCGTCATCATGCTCCTGATCTTCGGCATCGTCGGCGGCATCAATCTCTTCTTCCCCACCATTGCCGTCGAAGGGTCCGACGCTTTCGATGCCATGTCGCGGTCCTTCGCTTACGTCTACGCCCGTCCTTGGCGGCTCATCTTTTACAACATCATCTCTCTTATCTACGGCGTGATCACTTACCTCTTTGTTTCCTTCGCCGTCTACCTTATTTTCCTGATCACACACATCTTCGCCGGCTGGGGCGCCTCTTTCTTCGGCTGCGCGAACGGTCGCTTCTCCGGTTCTCTTAAACTCGACACCCTCTGGCCACTGCCCAAGTTCGCCCCGGACAGCGGCCTTTTGTCCGGCACCAACTGGTACGCCATGAACTGGTCCGAGACCATCGGCTCCGCCTGCATGCACGTCTGGATGTATCTTTTCGTTTTCGCCGTCGCCGGCTACGTGATTTCCTACTATTTTTCCGTCAACACCATTGTCTACCTTCTCCTCCGCCGCAGCGTCGACGGGCAACCCACGACAGAAGTTTTCCAGGCCCCCCCTCAACCCGCACCGCAAGCCGCCCCTACCCCCACCCCCGCTCCCACTGCCACCCCAACCCCGTAAAACCTCATTTAGAGCGTTTTTCATGTGGTCGTGGCGTAATGACATGCGCAGGAAGCGAGAGCCAAAGCCCCGCATTGCCATGCGGGGCTCCAAAGCGCTACGGGCGAGTGAAAAATGCTCTAAATAAGCCGATTTGCGTGGCGCTGCAAATGTGGATGATGCCCCGCCCAAAAGAGATGGGGTTACCCAACTATTTGCGGCTCAAATGAGCGGGCGATCAGGGCTCTGCCCGCGGCAAGGTCGGCAACGGCGCCGGTGGTGATCGCTTGCGCGAGGATGTTGCCCATGGCGGTGGCTTCGACGGGGCCGGCGCGGACCGTCAGGCCGGTGGCGTCCGCGGCAAGTTGGTTGAGCAATTTGTTTCGGCTGCCGCCGCCGACGATGTGCAGCGTGGAAAACTTGCGAGCGGTGAGGCGTTCGAGTTGGCGGACGACCTGTGCATACGTAGCGGCCAGGGATTCCAGAATGACACGCGTGAATTCGCCTGGCGTGTTCGGAATACGCTGATGTGTGCGTTGGCAGTGAGCGGCGATTTTTTCCGGCATCTCGCCGGGGGCGGAAAACGCAGGATCGCCCAGATCCAACAGAGCAGTGCCGGGCTCCGCAGCCACGGCAAGTTCCGTGAGCTGAGCGTAGTCAAATGTTTGTCCTCCCCCACCCTTCGCCGCCCAGGAACGGCGGCATTCCTGCAGCAGCCACAGGCCCGGAATGTTCTTGAGTAGCCGGATTGTACCGTTGAGGCCGCCTTCATTGGTGGCATTGCATTCTGCGGCAGCGTTGGTGAGCACCGGAGCGTTGACCTCGGCGCCCAGCAGCGACCATGTCCCACTGGAAAGATAAAGCCATCCCCCCCCCCCCCCCTCCTCGAGGTCCTTGGGGCGGGGGGGCGCCCCTGCGGGGGGGGGGTCTTGGGCGCCCGCCGCGCGCCAAAAAAAACCCCCCCCCCGGGGGGACCCCGGTAATCCCCGGCGGGCCCCCCCACCCCCCCCCCCCCGTAGCCCCCCCCCCCCCAAAGCCCCGAAGAGGGGGGGGGGGGGGGATGGCTTTATCTTTCCA
>WQYP01000202.1 GCA_009781185.1 Phycisphaerales bacterium
ATTTCATCACATGATAGCCATAGGTCGATTTAATCAGAGGACACAAATTCGTCGGCAGGTCCCGCTCCGCCGCCGCTATCGTCTTCCCCGTCCCCCCACACAAACAGACCGCCACCCCCTCCCCATTCCCACCACCGCCATCCCCACCCGCCGCCATCATCAACTCCCGCGGCGTAAACTCGCACATAATCCCCACCACCGGTCGCCCCCGCCCCTTCGCCTTCTCCACAAATCCCAGACAATTCGCAATCATCCGCGAAAAATAACCCAACGCCCCTGCCGCCGCATCCTTACCCGCCGCCACAGCCTCACACTTTTTCGACCCACACTCGCTCATGAGCACATCCTCCGCGAATTTTACGAATTGAACCAATTTTACGATTCACTAAGCCTCTTCACCGGCTCCTTCCACAGCATCCCATGCGCCTCTTCCAACAACCCCTCCAATCTCCCCTCCAATCCGCTCGCCCTCGCAACGGCCCGCAAATCCACCTCCCGCACCTTCGCCGCATTCTGTCCCGGAAACCAATAGCCGCCATTCCCCAATAGATTATACCGCATCTTGCCATATTCATGCATATCATACGCCAACGCCAGATTCCGCAGCCACAAAATCGTCGCCACATTGATCCCCCCCGGCACATCCTCCCACTCCGGCAACCCCATCCCAAACGGCCTCGCCAACTCCTCCCCCACCGCATCACGCATCGCCCGCTCCAACCTCTCCACAATCATCGGTACCCATTCCCCCGCCCTCTCCCAATACCTAAGCGCCTCCACATGCCTGTCAAAATCCCCCGGCCGCGACGCACCAATCGACAACGTATGCACCTCCGGGCGCATCAAACAAAATAAATCATTCAACATCAACGGATGCAACGGCTCACACAACCTCACCAACTTCTCCGATGGCTGATACAGCATCCCCCCCTTATCCGACGGACTGATGATAAACACCCCCATATCCCGCTTCGCCGCCTCCTCCACCGCCGACCAATTCCGTTGAAAAATATAAAACCAGTGCAAATTCACATAATCAAACCCACGCCCATCCCCCCCACCCGCCCTGATCGCATCCAAAATCACATCCGTCGCCGCATGTGTCGAGAACCCGATATGTCTCGCCAGCCCGCGACCCTGCAACTTCCTCGCTGCCTCCAGACATCCCCCTTTCCGCACCGACCACTCCAGCGTCTGCCGGCTGTTGATCCCATGAATCGCCAACAAGTCTACATATTCCAACCCCAACCGAGTCAGCGACTCCTCCACATTCGCCACAAACTTCCCCGCATCCTCCTCCGGCCCGACCTTCGTCTGCACGATCATCGATTCCCGCGGCAACTTCGGCAAAATCGCCCCCAATTGTCGCTCCGAACTCCCATACCCTCTCGCCGTCTCAATATGGTGAATCCCTACCTCCATCGCCCTCCTAATAATCGCTTCCACATTGGCCTGACACGCTTGCGTCACCTCACTCATCGGAATATCTTGCCATTTCTGCTGATACCGCATCCCCCCGCACGAAAACACCGGCATTTTCAACCCAGTCCGCCCAAACCGACGATACATCATGACAAAACATCCCTTACAAAATAATGTTTCTCATTTTACATCGTTTTGCCGAAAACACACAAAAGCCCATTGGGGTAACCGGAATTCACGCTTCAGCGTGTTTCATGGCATCAGAACAGGGCGTCTGCGTCGTGATACTGGTCGTACTTGTAGCCGATGTTGTAAGGCGGATCGGCGAAGACAAGGTCGGCGAATTCGGGTGATAGCTCGTGGAGGGTTTTGATGGTATCGCCGACAAGTATCTGATTTATCGGGACATTTTTGTTTATTTTGCTTTTCGGCATATGTTTATTTTTTTGTAGCGTGATAGTTGTGGTTGGGGGGAGATTGTGCCGAGGATGGTGGGGCGAGAGGCGTCTGTGACGGAGGGGAGGTTGGCGGGGATGCCATCGAGGGTGGCGGCGGCGAGGAGTGCGAAGCTGGCCGCTTCCTTCGATTTGTTAGGGATGCCCCCCCCCTCTAAGTCGTTGATGTGCTTGATGATAAGATCGGAACGGAGGGCGGCGAGTTCCTCGGCGAGCATTTGGACGAGGGTGGGATTGTCGGCGCCGCCGCCGCAGAGGATGACTTCGTCGGGAAGTTGCGGGAGGAAATGAAGGTAAGCGTCGGCGATCGACCAGGCGGTCAGACGTGTGATCGTATTGAGGAGATTTTCGATTTTTGTTTGTTTTTGTCTGTTTTTGTCTAATTTTGTCTGATTTTGTCTACGATTTAGGAGTTGTTGGGCGAGTTGTTGGCCGAAATCTTCGCGGCCGGTGGATTTGGGGGGGCGGCGAGTGAAGTAGGGGTGGGATTGGAGTTCGCGGAAGAGTGGCATGTCGAGTGAGCCATTGGCGGCGAGTCGGCCGTTTTTGTCGTAGCGATGTTGGCCGTGGGTAGCGAGGGAGATGGCGGCGTCGAGGAGCATGTTGCCGGGGCCGGTGTCGAAGGCGAGGATGGATTGTTTTTTATTGGAGGGAGGTAGATAGGTGGCGTTGGCGATGCCGCCGATGTTTTGGACGGTGCGGGTTTTGGTGGGATGGGTGAAAAGGGCGGCGTCGGCGAAGGGGACGAGCGGGGCGCCCTGGCCGCCGAGGGCGAGGTCGGCGGGACGGAAGTTGGCGATGGTGGTGATGCCGGTGAGAGTGGCGAGGACGGAGGGGTCGCCGAGCTGAAGAGTTGAAGGGATTTTTGATTTTTGCCTTCCCCCGCTTTCGATTTTCGATTTTTTTGGGGGGAGGTGGCAGATGGTTTGGCCGTGGCTGGCGAGGGCGGTGATTTTCGTGCGGAGGGTGTGGGATTTTTGGAGGAGCTTTTCGGTGGCGGCGGCGAAGTGGTGGGCGACTAAGAAGTTGAGTTGGCAGAGTTCTCCGGTGGTGGTTTGAGCGGGAGCCATGATGGCGAGGAGGCGGTTACGGAGGGCAGTGGGCCAGGGGTGTTCGATGTGGTGGAGGACTTTGGCAGTGTAGCGTTTTTGGGCGGTCGAGATGCGGACGAGGGCGGCGTCGATGGCGTCGACGGATGTGCCGGACATGAGACCGATGATGAAACGATCAGGCATGAGATTGCCGAAGAACCCATGTAAGAGTGAGAGTCATTACTGTTGATGATACACGACGGAGCCGGACTCGTCGTGCTGGAGGATATTATATTGAAGTATTTTTCATCTCGGTTACGTAGATAATCCGCATATATGTATATGCTGAAAATTGGCATAGGGTTATTCAGGAATGAGTCGGGAATAATTTCCTGAGTTGAGAGCGTGTTCCGCAAATGAGCCCAGGGACTGCAGTCCCAGGGCTTGTTGCATGAATTGAGCTAAACTTTCAATGGTACGACTCTCCCCCAAAAGCTTCGCATTACCATACGGGGCTCCACCCCGCAAAGCGGGGTCGCTACCGGTTATATGGAGAGTTGTGTTGTGTTCGGGTCGCCCAAGGGCGACCGCTAAAAGGGGATTCAGGCATATCCGCTTATGTCGAATTGATGTTGGTTAACATGAGTTCGACGTAAGGAGCACTGCGTGCCGTGTTGAAGAGATCTTTCAATAGGCAAGGTCCGCGACGCCGCAAGCGTTTTCGGCGCCATGCGGCGAGAGCGGTGTCGGAGCGGCATGCGAGCATGCCGGCTAAATAGAGGAGGAGGTTATTCTCGTTTGAGGAGTTGTTCCCACTGGGTGGTGGTGGCGGCGAGGAGGATTTTGTCGTTGACATTGAGGTCGATTTGGGCTTCGGCGGAGCGGGCGGAGGTGATGAGTTTGGGGACCAGGAGAGGGTCAAGGGCGCCGGTGGTGGAGGGGAGGGGTGTGGGGTGAGGGGTGCCGAGTGTTTGTCGGAGGCGATCGGCGAACCATTCGGCGGCGATGGACATGAGGAGGCAGATGCCGTCGCGTTTGGCACGGTCGACGGAGGTGAGGCGGTCGCGTTGGAGGGCGAGTGCGGCGTGTTCGGCGGCGTATTGGGAGATGAGGGCGGCGAGGTCGGAGGCGGCGGCGCGTCCGGCGGTGAGTTCGTCGAGGCAGCCGGAGAGGTTGTGGGTCCAGGCGAGGATGCCGCCGGGAGTGAATTTGTTGGTGTCGGTGGAATCGGAATCGGCCCCCCCCCCATCTTCGTCGGAAGCGGGGTCGGCGGTAGCGGCGGTCTTGGATTTGCGTTCGGCGGCTTTGGCGTTTTTTTCGTCGATGAGGCGGATGTCGTCGGCCCAGCGAAGGGCGCGGCCGAGGCTGCCGCGGGCGAGGCGGGAGATCAGGGCGGCTTCGTCATTATGCAAAGGTGTAGCACTGGACATGAGTCGTGGGCTGATGATTTCGTCGGGGAGTTCGTTGAAGAGGACGATCTGGGAGCGGCTGCGGATGGTGGAGAGAAGCTCACTGGGACTGGCGGTGATCAGGATGAGGTAGGTGTCGGGTGGGGGTTCTTCGAGGGTTTTGAGCAGGGCGTTTTGTGCCTGGTTTTGCATGAGGTCGGCTTCGTCGATGAGGAAGAATTTGCCACGGCCGCGGAAGGAGCGTTTGCCAATTTTGGATTCTTTGGATTCGGAGGGGTCGCCAGTGATTTCGCCGCGGATGACGTCGATGGAGAGGGTGGTGCCTTTGGATTTGCCGGTGGCGTCGTGCATGCGGATGAGTTCTTTGGTGATGATGTGGAGGTCGGGATGGGAGCCCCCTCCCTTGTTGTCGATGGCGCGGCAGGAATCGCAGGTGTTGCAGGGGAGCGTGATTTCGAAGGAGTCGGGGAGGAGCGGGATTTTGTCGTTGCCGAGGGAGGCGTTCGTTTTGTGCTCGGGGCGGTCGCAGAGCTTGGTTTTGGCGAGTTGGGTGGCGAGTGTGAATTTGCCGGTGCCGGGGGGGCCGGCGAAGATCCAGGTGCTGGCGAGGCGCTTGGCGTGGAGGGAGCGTTGGAGCTGGGCGAGAGCACGGGGTTGGCCGAAAACGTTGAGCATGACAAGAGCGTATAGGCAAGCGAGGGCGGGGTCCAGTGGAGGCTGTTGTTGGAAAGCGTATTTACGTCGATGATGAGCGTACGGCCATGCAATGTTAAGATTTATCGAACGTTGATCGCTTATACGCCGTCGGTGTGCCTGAGGCTTGTTGCCGGGCAGGGATGTGCGGGTTCTTATTTTCAGGGTAACTTGTCATGATCCGGGATCTGCTTGCTGCCGCATTGTTTGCATCCGTCATTGCCGCGTCGTTGTCGTTTGTTTCGGCGGCAGATTCCCCTTCCCAGGCGTCTGCGACAACAGCTTGCACCTTTCATTGTCTGAGCCTGTACTGGACGCCGGAGGGTGGGCAGGCGGGCAAGCAGGTGCTGGTGAAGTTCCGTGAAGCGGGCTCGCAGACATGGCGAGAAGGGTTGCCGATGCGATATAACCCGATCAATGACTGGAAAAAGCCAGGCACGAAAACGCCGGAAAGCCAAGGGGATTATCGCGGCAGCATCGTGAACCTCAAGCCCGGCACCGCTTACGAAATCAAATTGACGCTGGAAGGCACGGACCTCACAACAGACCTCAAAGCGAGCACTTGGAGCGAAAACTTCCCCATCGCTTCCACGGTCAAGTGCCCCGGCGGCAATGCCACGTTTGAAATCAACAAGTCCGGCACGCCTAACGGCTATGTCCTCTACGACGGCACCGGCAGCACGATCGACACCAACAATCAGTCCGACATGGGCATCAACGTCAACGCGGAGTACATCATCATCCGCGGCTTCACCATTAAAAACGTCAAAACCAACGGCATCAACATTGAAAGAGGTAATCATATCGTCATTGAAAGCTGCGACATTTCGAAATGGGGCAGCGAAGACAAGGAGCACGTCGGTTATGGCATCGAGATGAACGCCGGTATTTACTGTAAGAAGGACCGCAACATGCACGCGGTGGTGATCCAGCGTTGCAAGATTCACAATCCCAACTGGAACACCAACAGTTGGGCGGAGGATCACATACCTGGGCAAGATAGCAAGCATCCGGGCGGTCCGCAGACCATTGTCTTCTGGGAGCCGGAAGGCAACAACGTGATCCGGTACAACGAGTGCTGGTCGGATGCCGATCATTATTACAACGACACGATGGGCGGGGCGTTCAACGGCAGTTACCGCGGTTGGCCGGGGCGCGACAGCGATATTTACGGTAACTACATTGCGAACTGCTGGGACGACGGGATCGAAATCGAAGGCGGCGGTCAGAATGTGCGTTGCTGGAACAACTATATTGAGAACACCATGATGATGATCGCCAACGCGGCGAATTCCATCGGTCCGCTTTATATTTGGCAGAACGTGACCGGCCGTTCTTATACCAAGCCGGGCAGCGAGTTTAACCCGAAGCACGGGAACTTCATGAAGATGGGCTACGCGGACAGTATCGAGTGGATGAGCGGTCATATGTACGTGTTTAACAATACGATTTTCCAAGGGCCAGAGAATAACGCTTCGGATGGTCCCGGCGGAAGCGCGCGCATCATCAAACACTGCGTCACGCGGAACAACATCTTTCATTCCCGCCCGGATGATACGCACTCGATTTCCACCGAGAAAAGGAACGCCGACAACGATTTCGACTACGATCTGATCTCCCACCGCGTTCCGGCAGACTCCGAAAAGAACGGCATCAAAGGTTTGCCGAAGTATGCCGAAGGTTCCGGCTTCAACTTCGAAACCAAGACCGGCAGTTTCCATCTCTCGCCAGACAGCCCCGGCTACCGCAAGGCGTTGGTGATCCCGAACTTCCTTGAACCGATCAACGGCAATCCGCCGGACGTTGGGGCCCATCAGTCCGGGACACCGCCGATGGTTTTCGGCGTCAAGGCCAATTTCGTGCCGCCGGACGCAGGTAAGGAATGAGTCGGAAATAACTTTCCGATTTGAGGGCGTGTTGTGCAAATGAGCTCAGGGACTGCTGTCCCTGGGCTTGTTGCATGAATCGAGAAGTTATATTTTGAAAATATTTTGGAATCGTTCCTAGTGCTCCATTCCCCTTAATTTGATGGTCAAACGCAAGTCTCCTTGCCGATGTGATGAGAGGACCAAAGCAAGGAGGCCAGCCCATGAAGAAAAAATATATTGTGACCCTGACGGAAGCG
>WQYP01000203.1 GCA_009781185.1 Phycisphaerales bacterium
AAAACATGATTCGGCTCAGCCGATGTTTGATCAACAGTTTTTATGCGGAAAAATCCAATCGCTCGGAACCGCAAACGATTATACTACGCGCTCAGACAAAAACGGCAGGGCCATTGGGGGCTATATGGCGATCCATTCGCGCACGCGGCCACGGTGCAGAGTGCGGCCGTTAACCACCAGAGTCGAGCCGCGTGCCATGCCCCAGGTCTGGGTCTTTCCCTTTGCGTCGAGCAGTGCGACGGCCAGTTCCGCATCGGTTGTCATCTCCGGACTTTCGAGCTTTTTGCCAAACGGCGTGCTTGCCAGCAATATGCTTCCGGCGTCGCCCCCCCCCAAGTCCAGACGATGGGCTGTGAGGGCTTCGTGATGCCAGTCGAAGAACGCTGCGGGCTTGGCGCCCAGATACCGTAGCGGCGGGGTGTCGGTATTGCAATGCGTCAGGAAAAAAGTTGCGAAGACGCCGCTGCCTCGGATTCGCCGGGTGAGTTCACCGATCCAGGGAAGTCCCTTGGTCGCCGGCACCGGGTAGACGTCGTGCACATAAGGATCACGCCACGTTTTCCAGCGGCTCTCCATCTCCCGCCCCGGCACGATCAGGCAGGACGCGTCGTTCAGGAACGCCCGCATCGGCGCCCCTCCGTCTGGCAATTCCGGTGCAAGTTCCACGTCGCCTTCAAAATGGAAATACTGAGAATACTGCATAGGTGAGAGTGCCGTCCTGTTGCTGGTGATGATGTCGACGAAGGCGAAGCCGATGCTGCGGAGGTGCAGGAAGAAGCGTCGCATTCGCACGGCGGGGTTGGCGTCATGCCAGATTTCAGCGACTTCGATGGGGCCACCTTCGGTGAAAATGCCTGTGTTGCATACCGGTGGATATCCGCCCCAGAATGTGCCGTGATTCATGGCTTCGATGGGCTTGAGGAAATCGTCGTTCATGACGAGGCAGTTGTGCGAGTTGACGCTGTAGGTGTAGCCGCGATAGAGCGGTTTTGGGCGTTCGCCAGTGGGTGAGGGTGTAGTGGGTTCGTCGCCGTGTCCGTGGAAACGCTTGTCGCCGTAGAGGTGGGAGGCGGGTTCGCCGATGAGGGTCTGGCCTTTGGTATGCAGGAGGAAGGACATGGGGTCCCAGTGGGCGTGGCCGCCGGGCATGTTGGGTGGGAAATGCGAGACGGCGAGGTAGTCGGCGTCGGCGTTCCAGGCACTGCGGAAGAAGGTGTAGCCGCCGTTGGGATACTGGCAGGTGGCCGGTTCGCGGCATGTGCCGCGGGGCTGCGTGCCTTTGTGGAGGAAGTAGGCGGAGAGACCGATCTTGGCGGGCTCGCCAGGTTTGATTTTTTGCATCTGCTTTTGAATGTCGGACATGGAGGCGTTGACATTTTTCCCCGGCCAGATGCCGAGGGCTTTGGCGACGCCGGCGAGTTCCGGCGTCATCACCGGGCCGGCAAGTGCGCCAAGCAGGTGTACCAGCGGCCGTCCGCCGGAATCGCCGATCGCTGGCAGCCAACCGTCCGGCTTGACGGCTCGCACCGAAAATTGCACCCAACGCCGCAGCGCCGTGACCTGCTTCTCCGTCAGCAGTTTCGTGCCGTTGGCTTGCGAGACCGCCAACGGATGCAGGAAGTGATACAGGATGTGGTATTGGTATTCGGCGCTGTGCTCGGTATAGGAGCCGTCTTTGAGGAGATTGGAGCCGAAGTGGAATCGGATGATCTCGGCTCCTTCGCGGACGAGTTCTTGTGAGATGGCGAACTCGGGGAAGGCCATGCCGGTGACGTAGGGCGTGTGCCCGTGATCGACGAGATGATGATTATCGCGGCGGCGTCGGTCGCCAATGAAACGATAATATTGACACGCGTAAAACCATAACTGTTTGACAAGCCAGAATAGGTCGGCGTCGCTCAGGATGTAGGCGCCGTCCGAGCGTCTGGCGTGGAACGCGCCGGAATGGAGAAAGTCGGTCATGCGGAAGATGCGGTAGGCGACGGTGAGCGTGTGGTTACCGTCGCCGCCGAAGAAGATGTCGTGATCTTCCTCGAACCGCGGATGGAGATTGAACGGAATTTGCCGCACGTTGGATCGCATGAGTCCCATGTTCCGCGTGGCGTAACGCTCGTTGCCGGTGAGAGCGAAGGCGGTGGAGAGCTCGGCGACGAAGGTCCAGCGCCCGATGGAAGTGCCCGCGACCTTCAGACCCTGGACCCAATCAGGCTCGCCATCCGCCGCCCCCAGATCGAATTGCTGGTGCGGCGGCCAGGAATTGATGAAGCCGTTGACGAGCAAACGTTCGGCCTTCTCAATCACGCAGCCCGGGGCATCGGTTTCGTGCCAGGGCGTACCGTGCATGTAGTAGGCCCAGCGTGGCGTCTTACGTGAACGAAAATAGTCCGCCACCACCGCTACAGTCGCCGCCGCATCGCCGTTCTGTCGAGCGCCCGCCAATTTCCTGGCAGCCGGGCCGGGCAATGTGAGTCCGTCGAGGAAACTCTCGTCACTCGTATTAAGCTGTTCTTTGATTGCCATGTCTTTCACAGTCGATCCTCCGTCAAGAATCCGTTTCGACAGAGCACATTGTACCGCAGATGAACCGGAGTTCACGCTTTAGCGTGTTTCGCGGAGGAACACGCTAAAGCGTGAACTCCGAAGGGTTGTGGTACAATACGACTCTTTGTCATTAAAAGGATAGAACGATGGAGATGATTATTTTGGCGATTGCAGGGGCAGCGGGACGAATGGGACGACGACTCGTGGCATTGGCGAATGAACAGAAGGATACGTTTAGCGTCGGAGCCGCGATAGATGCGCCCAATTCACCGGACCTGAGAGTAGATGCAGGCGAACTGGCTGGCGTCGGTCGCATAGGCATAGAGATTACTTCATCATTACCGATTCCTGTGGATGTAGTCATTGATTTCTCCGCACCGGCGGCGACGCGAACGCTGATCGCTCAATGCGCCTCTCGCAAAATCGCCATGGTCATTGGTACCACCGGCTTGATGCCGGCTGACCAGAAACTCATCGACGAGGCCGCCAAATCCATCGCCATCCTGCAAGCCACCAACACGAGTCTGGGAATCACGGTGCTACTCTCTGTCGCGGCACAGGTGGCAAAGCAACTCGGCGAAGCTTATGACATCGAAATCGTCGAAGCGCACCACAATCAGAAAAAAGATGCACCGTCGGGCACGGCACTTTCGCTGGCGGAGAGCATTTGCAAAGCGACGGGGCGGAATATGCAGACCGATCTGGTTTACGGACGCGGCGGTAAAGGGCGAGAGGTGGACGAAACGCGGAAGAAAAGGACGGTGGGGATGCACGCGGTGCGAATGGGCGATGTGGTAGGCGAGCACACGATTTACTATGCAACACAGGGCGAGCGAATAGAGATTCGCCACACCGCAAGCAATCGCGATAACTTTGCACGTGGAGCACTGCGGGCGGCGGCGTTTCTGGCAAAGCAAAAGCCGGGACGTTATACAATGGCGAACGTGCTGGGACTGTGAGGGTACGCGCAATTCAAGCGAAAACCCAGGGACTGCAATCCCTGGGCTTGATAGTTTGTGTGCGAATTAAACTTGCTGCAGGGCTTGGTCCAGATCGCTGAGGATGTCATCGATGTGTTCGGTGCCGATGGAGAGGCGGATGGTGCCGGGAGTGATGCCGGAGTCGAACTGTTCGGACTCGGGCATTTGGGAGTGGGTGGTGGAGGCGGGATGGATAACCAGGGATTTTGTGTCGGCGACGTTGGCGAGCAGGGAGAATAGTTCCAGGCGGTCGATGAACGTTTTTGCATGGTTTTGGCCGCCTTTGAGTTCGAAAGTGAAGATGGAACTGCCGCCGTTCGGGAAGTATTTTTTATATAAATGATGATCTTTATGTTCAGCGAGAGAGGGATGGTTGACTTTTGCTACCTTGGGGTGTGATGCGAGATAGTTTACGACTTTCAATGCGTTGGCTACGTGCCGTTCTACGCGCAAGGAGAGTGTTTCCAGGCCTTGGATGAACAGAAAAGAATGGAACGGGCTCAGGACGGCGCCGGTGTCGCGCATGAGCGTTGTGCGGACCTTGGTGATATATGCCAGTTTGCCTGCGAGGTCCGTAAAGACTGCGCCATGATAGCTTGGGTTGGGCTTCGATAATCCGGGGAATTTATCGTTTTTTGCCCAGTCGAATTTTCCGCCGTCGATGATGACGCCGCCGAGAGAGGAGCCTTGGCCACCGATGAATTTGGTCGCGGAATGCACGATGATGTCGGCGCCGTGTTCGATTGGACGTAGCAGATAGGGAGTTGCGAAAGTATTGTCGACGATCAGGGGGATGCCGTGGTTGTGGGCGATCTGGGCGATGGCGTCGAGGTTGACGATGGTGGAGTTGGGGTTGCCGATGCTTTCGACGAAGATCGCTTTGGTGTTGGGTTTGATGGCTTTTTCGAAGTTTGCAGCGTGGCCGCCGTCGACGAAGGTGGTTTGGATGCCGCAGTCGGAGAAGGTGTTGGCGAAGAGGTTGTAGGTACCGCCATAGATGGATTTGTCGGAGATGATGTGGTCGCCCAGGCGGGCGATGTTTTGGATGGCGTAGGCGACGGCCGCTGCGCCGGACGCTGTTGCAAGCGCCGCCGCGCCGCCCTCGAGCGCTGCGATACGCTGCTCAAAGACGTCGGTGGTGGGATTCATCAGGCGTGTATAGATATTCCCCGGCTCCGTGAGCGCGAACCTTCCGGCAGCCTGCGCAGCGTTCTTAAACACATAAGAAGTCGTCTGGTAAATAGGCACAGCTCTGGCGCCGGTGGTAGGATCCGGTTGCTCCTGGCCCGCATGGACTTGCAAAGTTTCGAATTTGTATTTGTTTGTGCTCATGAAAACTCCTTTTTGGGGATACTTACCTTGGGTCGCCCAAGGGCGACCGCTAAAAGGTTGACGATGCACTAGGATATCGCCGCCAGATTATACGACGTCTCCTGATAGACATAATAGTTCAGCCAGTTTGAAAACAACAAATAAGCATGGCTCCGCCAGCGCATGACCGGCGGTCTGTTCGGATCATCGTTTTCGTAATAGTTTTTCGGCGGCTTCATCGGAAGGCCTTTGCCGATGTCACGACGGTACTCGACGTCCAGGGTCGTTCTGTCGTATTCGGAATGCCCAGTGACGAACACCTGTCTGCGATCGGCGCTTGCGGCGATATAAACGCCCGTTTCGTCGGATCTTGCCAGAATCGACAGTCCGGCAGCGACCATATCCTCTTCACGATTGCCGGTGAGGCGGGAATGAGGCGCTAAAAATCCATCGTCGAATCCTCGCATAAGGCGGCTCAATGGGATCAACACCCGATGCGGATACACACCGGAGAGCTTTTCGCCAAGCTCGTATTTATCGATTCCGTAGTGATAGAAGAGCCCGGCCTGCGCGCCCCAGCAGATGTGCATGGTGCTGTAGACATGCGTTTTGGACCATTCCATCACTTTGCAAAGTTCATCCCAGTAGCCGACCTTGTCAAAGGGTAATGTTTCCACCGGCGCGCCTGTGATGAGCAGGCCGTCGAAGCGTTTGGACTTGATCTTTTCGAAAGTGCTGTAAAACGCGTCCAGATGTTCCTTGGATGTATTCTTGGAGACATGATCGCCCATCCGCACGAGCGTCACTTCAATCTGCAGCGGCGAATTGGAAAGCAGTCGCAAAAACTGAGTCTCCGTTTCGATCTTCAAAGGCATCAAATTAACGATTGCAATTTCGAGGGGTCGGATATCCTGCGTCCTCGCCCTTTTTTCGCTCATGACAAATATATTTTCCGCCTTGAACGTCTCCACGGCGGGCAGATCGGCTGGAATATTTACCGGCATACATACATCCTTGGGCACACTTTACACGCATAATACCTTATGAAACTAGCGTATCACGACGGTAACTCACTCGACTGGGCGTTGTCAACCTCGTTCCAGTTACGTATATTGACGTTCTTCGGGCGGACGCCCGTGTCACGGATTACACGTTTTTTTGGGAGGTTTTACTTATGTCTTTGCTTGTATCCTTTATTGCCACGATCACGCACGCACGCAACCAGACGCTGAAGCTGGTGGCGGATTTGAGCGACCAGCAGATGTGCTATCAGCCGGCGCCCAAGACGAATCATCCGGCGTGGGTGCTGGGACATCTGCTCAGCAGTGAGTACATGTTTTTATCCCTGATCGGCGGGTCGCCGATCCCGGCGTGGATCGACGCGGAGTACCGAGCGACGTACGGCGGAAACAGTCAGCCGGTGGCGGACAAGAGCAAGTACAAGCCGAAATCGTTCTACATCGAGAAGCTCACGGCGGCGAGGGAGCAGATCATCGCGCGGCTCAAGCAGATGAAAGATGAAGACTTCGCGGCGCCGCATCCGGATCCGGCGCGGCGGGAACGGTTCCCGACGATCGGACATATGGTGATGCTCTACGGAACGTGGCACGAGGCGTATCACAGCGGACAGCTTTCGGCGTGGCGACGCGTGCAGGGATTGCCAGCGGTATAACAACGTCCGTCAGCCCCCGGCTCTGCCGGGGGTTTTCCCCGCGACCATCGACACCGGTTCCATCGTGCAAACCCCCGGCAGAGCCGGGGGCTAGAGTATTTTTCATGTGGTCGTGGCGTGATGACATGCGCAGGAAGCGAGAGCCAAAGCCTTGCATTGCCATGCGGGGCTCCAAAACGCTACGGGCGAGTGAAAAATGCTCTAATATTAATTTACATATCACGACGTGGTCGGACGAAGGTCCAGGCGGTGGCGAGGATGACGAGGATGCCGCAGATCATGGGGAGGATGTCGCCGACGGTGGAGAAGAGGGTGATGCGGGAATCGAGGGGCATGGAGATGGAGGCGATGCCGCGGGCGTGGATGGAATTGCCTTGGGGGTCGGTGACGAGTTTGAGGATTCGGCCGCAGGAGTCGATGAAGCCGGAGTTGCCGGTGTTGACGGCCCGGGCGATGGGGACGCGATTTTCGACGGCACGCAACTGAGAGGCCTGCAATCGCTGGTTGAGTTCGCCGGGGAAAAACCAACCGTCGTTGGAGACGTTGATGAGGAAGTCGGTTTTGCGGGTGGTGCTGTTGAGGGGAGGAGGGGGGGGGGGGGGG
>WQYP01000204.1 GCA_009781185.1 Phycisphaerales bacterium
AACGTAAATGCACCAGAAAAACACACGTTCATCATACGTTTCCCATATAACTCCGCGTCAATTGCTTCATCAGAACTGTTCCCCCAACTTGATATTTCAAGAACAGTTTTTTCAATGCAGTAACATAGCCTCCATACGCCGTATCGTTTTCCTTCGGTGCGTATGACCCGGAAAGATTCCGCCCAATGAAGCCGCGATCGTCGTAAGCAACGTCGTTGGAAAATACTCTCGTTTCGCAGTTGCCTTCAAAAAAAAACGTGATGTCGTTATCACCTTTTGCCCCGTGTGTCCCACCGGAATAGCCCTTAAAATTCTTCGAATATTCTCGAATCACACGTTCGTTTTCCCGTACCAATTCGCAACTTTCGTCCCTAGTATTCCATACCAGCACAACTTTTCCCTGCGGTTTCAGGATGCGTCTGCATTCCGCCTTGAAACGTGTTTTGTCAAACCAGTGGAATGCCTGCGCTGCCGTGACGAAATCAACGCAGTCATCGACAAGGTCGGTACTCTCTGCCGTTCCACTAACGGAGACATAGCGTTTGTCGTTTCCCATTTCCTTTTCCGCGACGATGCGCATATCGCTATTAGGTTCCACGGCATACAGCCGAGCGACGCCGCGATCCAACATTTGTTTCGAGAATATTCCCGTTCCAGAACCGACATCCGCAACGTTGCTCTCAGCTCCGAAGCCCGCTTCCGAAAACAAATAATCCAAAAACACCGTCGCATACCCGGGCCGATGGCGAGCGTAAACCTTTCCCATCCCGTCGAATCGTCTTTCGTTCATGCAAGCAAATGTAAAATAACTTGCTGTGTGGAGCAAGGCCACATCAGCATTTCATCGAATCCGATCTTCCTCTCCCACCCATCACCCACCGCAAAAACGACGACGGCCATCCTGTTAAGGATGGCCGTCATCATAAATCTGGCACTCACCTACTCTCGCGCAGTTGGGCACTACCATTGGGGGGCAACCATCCGAGCCGCGACCGTAAGGGAGCGACAGGCAGTGAGAGCTTCACGATACTGTGGGGAATTTCAAGTCACTTCATGGCATGGTTCAAGACGGCGTCGTTTTTCCGTTTGTAATCCTCAAGGGTTGTCGTGATTTCCACATCTGGGACGAACGTGTTCGTCCCTTGGTTTGGCTTTTTCAATTGCTTGTTAAAATCAAAATATTTCGTGCTGTAACACACGGGTAGCCACGAGTTGAGCAGATGAAATGAACGCACATCGCCGTAGCTCTCAAGCGCTCCGCCTGTAGGCTCTCCAACGCTAACGGCCTTGGGCGCGACGGCCATGATCCTGTAAATTGCGTCGGCGCCTGATGAGAATGTGTCGCGGCCGATCAATAGGTAGACCTTGGTATCAGGATTTTTCTTTAAGTAATCGGGAAGTTGGTTGGTGAAAGGGTTTAACACCTCCGAATTGCCGCCATGATTATGCCGTAAATCCACGATGATTTTTTTTGCTTTTTTATCCGTGATGAAATCAAACATACCTTTGTTGAAAGTCGCGAAAGGGAGCTTTGGCGATTCGGCGCAGACGTTGTAGTTGAAAAGCAACGTCTGATTTCCTTCAAAATATTTATAATTGTAGTAATAATTTCCTGCCGCGTTCTCGCCGGTATTCTGTTCACGGAAGTAGAAGTCCACAGGTTGGTTCAGTACAAAGATGGGCACAGTGACTTCGCGCTCGATCCCGTTTTGTTCCACCGTGAAGACGGTTTTCACCTGATCTGGGATAATGCCCAGTCCGTACATATAAACCGTCAGGGTGAGATAGTTTGGCAATTGGGCCAGCACCCAACTTTTGTTTTCGTGGGGGATGAGGGCGGTCAATCGCGTCATCACTTCGTTTGCGTCCACGCCGTTGATCTTGGTCACGCGTGTGAAAAGCATATCCGCCAAAGTCTTGTCTGTGTTGATCACGTACAGGCCGCCGTCGAAAATGTAAAATTGCAGAGGATACATATACCCATTGAAAATATTGACGTGAGAATGGGCATCCCCCACGGCGGCGATCACTTCTTGTAACGCCACGCAAATCTGGTCCTTATTCAACTTGTCCACCTTCGCGATCAGCGCGTCCATCCGCTGGTTGAAGGTTTCTCTTGTGATCACGCTGAAAGGATTTTTATGCCGTTTGGGGAATTCGTTCTTGAAATATTCCAGGTCTTCTGCCCACAGTCTGTTGCGCTCGGCGTCGTTCATGCCGCCGCAGATCACGATGTTTCGATTGTGCTCGTTATAGGTAAGCGTCTCGGCGGCAGGCGCGTTCTGGCCCGTCGTGTTCCCGCCACAGCCGACCAGCATCGCGATCAGCACCACGCATAAGACGAATCGTGAGATCAGCGTTTTCATGTCGGCTCAAGCCTCGCAGTGGTTCACCAAACCTCGCGTATCCCGGCCAAGGCCGGGGCCATGTGAAAAGTATACCACAAAAACGACCGCGGCCCTTCTTTCGAAGGGCCGCAGTCATAAATCTGGCACTCACCTACTCTCGCGCAGTTGGGCACTACCATCGGCCGTTAGAGCTTGGGGGCAACCCCTTCACGGTGCTGTTCGGAATGGGAAGCAGTGTTACCTCTAACGTAAATGCACCAGAAAACCGGAAGCCGTCGTTTCCGACGAGGGGGGGGGCTGCCAGAAGTTCATCGTTCCAGACCTGTGGCACTCCGACCACCCGCCCTGCTATAATGAGCAAACCGATGGCGGAGGTTTGATCTTATGTCTCATATCTTGACAGTCGAAGAAGCGGCAGTTCGCCTGGCGGAACTTGTCTCCGAGCTTCAGCCCGGCGACGAGATTACGCTGACATCGCGGGAAAAGCCGGTGGCGAAAATCGTTCCGGAAAAACCACCGATCCGCCGTCGGGCCGGTGTGTGCAAAGGCATGTTGACCATCGTCCGTGAAGATGATTCGCATCTCGAAGATTTCAAGGAATACATGTGAGCCTGATCCTCGATACACACACAGCCATCTGGTTTACGCTCAACGATCCGCAACTGAGTTCGGCAGCCAAGACAGCCATCGAAACCGAACCGGACAATGTGTACATCAGCCCGGCGAGCTATTGGGAAATCGCCATCAAAATCCAAAAAGGAAACTATCAGTTGCAGGTACCTTTCCAAACGTTCTGGGAGAAGGCCATCGCGGAAGGATTGACGATTTTGCCGATTGGCATTTCCCATGCGGATCGGCTCATCACGCTTCCCGCTTTTCATCGTGACCCTTTCGATCGCATGATCGTCGCGCAAGGGCTTGTGGAAAAACTCACGCTGGTGAGTTGCGACACGATCCTCGACCGCTACAACATCCCTCGCATCTGGTAAAAGAGTAAGATAACCGGTACTGATCCGGTGAGTCTTTTACGAGGCGGCTCGCAACCTGCGGGCCGCCTACTTTTTTTGCTCAGCTCACACACTATTTCTTCCCACTCATTCGTTCCGCAAGTTCTGCGATCTGATACTGAATCTCCAACAGTTTTTCTCGCGTCCTCTCGTGATAATGGCTGTTGACCACGAGTACCATGGGAAGCCAGCCGAGGATCAGAGCCAATGTGGGTACCCATCCAGCTTTGACGCGAGCCTCGGGCGGTATTATCGCCATAAAATCATTCAAGATTCCGGCTGCCACCAGCGAGAAATTGCCCAGAATAAACGCCGCAAAGAAAACATGGATCGTCCGCAGTGGCTTGCCGCGCCACGCAACCCACGCGCAACCGCCCCCCAGAGACAATTCAAATATCAGTGCAGGAATCAACAGTTGCAGCAAGAAATCATCGCCGCTGGCACGGACCAGCGCGATGACCGTCATGATCGCCGCCAGCAGTGCAATGCCCGCGAATCCCGCCAACAGCCACCGCATTCGCGAAGGCATACCAGCTTTAAACATCTCGCTGAGTTTCTGCTCATACGTGAGTTTGAGATTAGGATCTTGTGATTGGGCGGCCAACAGGCGTTCGGGGGAAATTTTGTCATTATTTTCCATACGACATCTCCTCAAGCAGTTTCCGTAGAGCACGCTTTGCATAATACAAACAAGACTTGACCGTCCCCGGTGGCACGCCCACAACCTCCGCGATCTCCCACACCGACAACTCTCGCAGAAAATGTAGTGTCAGAACTTCACGATAAGCCAGCGCCAATTGATCCAGCGCCTGATGGATACGTTCCACATCCACGGTCGAAATACTTTCATCGTCCCCGTGTGCCGGGATTTCCTCATCCACGACCTGCGGAATCTCCTCCGGATGTTTGCTCCTCCGCTTCATCAAGGCAAGATTCCGCGCCGTTTGATACAGCCACTTCGGCAACGCCCGCCCATCACGAATCCCGCCAATACCCTTGTAAACCGCGATCCAAGTTTGTTGCAGAACATCCCACGCATCCTGTTCATTCCCCACGATGCGGCGCACAAAATAAAACAGTCGGCGTTCCCAGTGCTCAGTCAACTCCTGCCACGCAGCCTGATCTCCTCGCCGGCAACGAAGCGTCAGCAATTCGCAATAGATAGCTTCTTTGTTCATGGCCGGTAGTCCCCGGAAACGCATCATCAGATAGGTTGCACAAACGAGAACAAAGGTTCAATCGTCGTATTCAACATCATCCGACGGCACAACTCGGATAATACCCCTCCCATCCCCCCTGCAAAAACGACCGCGGCCATCCTCTCGGATGGCCGCAATCATAAATCTGGCACTCACCTACTCTCGCGCAGTTGGGCACTACCATCGGCCGTTAGAGCTTCACGGTGCTGTGGGGGGGGGGGAATGGGAAGCAGTGTTACCTCTAACGTAAATGCACCAGAAAACCGGAAGCCGTCGTTTCCGACGACTGCCAGAAGTTCAAGTTTTGTAAGCAAAATACGTAAATTGCGTATTTACCGTGCGTTATATCATTCAATTCATGCGGTGCAGTAGCTGAATAGTTGATTAAACCTCTATCCGTCGATAGAATTCGACGATATGAGTAAAGTTGCGGAATTAGAGGTCGGTTGTGCCAACGCGTGAAGATGTTCAAGATTTTCTGGATTCATTCCGGCTCGCCATCGAGTATCGGCGGTGCGGTTTCGTGCCGCGACAGCGGACGGAACAGGATTTAGCCGACTTGGGCATTACACGAAAGGACGCGTTGGAGATCATCTGTTCCCTGACGCCGGAGCACTACTCTGCGGGGCCAAGCCCGAATGACGTAAACGCGGCTCTGGATGTTTGGATTTTTGGATGCGACTATGAAGGCCCCCCCCTAACGAAATCTACATCAAGCTCTGCCTGATGCCACAACCACGCAACCAACTGCTTCATGGCGCGATCTGGTCGTTCCACCGGGCTGAGTATTTGATGCGATATCCACTGCGAGGAGGTGTCTAGTGGAGAAAAATATGTTTTGTTATATGTGTGCGGCTGAGCGAAACCACTCTTATGAAGTTCGCAAGGAGTCGTATGACATCCGTGGCGAGACGATTGAAATGACGCTACCGTTGTGGGTTTGCCCGACCTGTGGTGAAACGCAGGTCGACGACGCCTTCGGCGATCCGCTCGAAAAGGTGTACGACATCTACCGCCAGCGGCACGGGCTACTGTTCGCAAGCGATATTCGCCGTATTAGAGAGCAATGGCATCTAAGCCAGGTTTCCTTCGCGACGCTTCTGGGCATGAGCCAGGCCACGATCAACCGGTTCGAGCAAGGCTCGCTGCAGCACGACAAGGAAGACGAGTTAATCCGTGCCTGTGACGACCCACAGCGTATGCGGGATATCCTGCGCCGGCGTGGGCACATGTTGACTGAGCGCCAACGTAAGGCGGCGGAAGAGGCTCTGTCGCCTGTACATCAATGACCGATCACCAAGCATAGGTCCGGGACCGAGATCATCCCAGACCTGTGACACCCGACCTTGGCCACTCATCGAGGGACCACTTCGTAGGAAGCCTTGATGGTGCGTGTACGAGTGTCGAGCTTACGGCTCCCAGCCTCGTCGCGGAATGCCCCGTACCAGATGGTCCAGGTGGATTCAATTTCGATCACATGCTTGCCGACGGCACCTGCCGGCACACTGAGTTCGTGAGAATTGCCCAGAGAGCCAAGGCGAAACGAGCTACTGTCGCCCCTGTGCAGAAGTTCGATCTGGTCGTCGTGTTTACATAGCGTATCCTTGTGCTGACACCAGAACCACGGCGAGAATCCTGGTGGAATACTGCCTGTATACCGCACGCTGAACGAAACGTGATCTCCCTCAGTCACAATGGGACGAACAGCTATCGTTGCAAGGATCGCCTGATCTAAAAAAAGTTCCATCTGCGACTCAGTCAGATGCCCGTCCATAAATGCTTTGCTGAGATACACCAGGCTATTATGACCAGTCGGAGACTTAGAAAGTTCGACTTGTTTCTGCAAAAGTTTGTCGATCAACTTCTGTTTGGCTGATTCCGGCAGTGTCTTTTCTAATACATCACGACGCTCCAGTTCCCACATGGATTTTTGAAACGTGGCCGGGAAATCCAAGCCGCGAAGCACAAAGCTGGCGGGCAAGTAGCGATACCAGTTGTTGTTTCGCACTTCAGGAGCCATCATGGGAACACAACCCAAGATCATCAGAATGATCCCCGTGGTGGCTCGTCCCCAGCGGCGTTGGTGTTCGCCGATGACAGTATTTGGGGCGGAGATTGTCGTGCCACATTCGGGACAACGAGCACTTGTCAGATGCAAGAGAATGTACCCACACTTGCGACATCGCGGCTCGCTCCCCACTCGTCTGCCACGCCAGCCGGATATCAGCAGGTAGAGTCCGACAATGAGCAGCAGGGCGACAAATATCAGAATGGATATTGCAATGCTGTCCTTCATCTGCTCCAGTCTATCCGAGTCGTGACCACAAGGGAATGGCCAATCCGAGATGTGCCAATCCGAGACGCGACCGCCATGGAGCGTTTTCGTCAGATTACGCCCAACGCTCCCCAATACTGTCCGGTATTTTTTATTTGATCGTGGTCGGAGATTGGATAGGTAGGGTGACAGGGGTGCAAGGCTGAGCGTTGTGGTTAAAAAGGCGCAGCATCAACGGCCCGCCGGTC
>WQYP01000205.1 GCA_009781185.1 Phycisphaerales bacterium
GCCGGAGATGTCTGCACACCCGCCGCAACGGGCGTTGGGGACGCGGGGAGGGGGGAGACGAGTAGAGCTCACCACGCGGGGTGGGAGGGGGAGGGGGGGGGGGGGGGGGGGGGGGGACATCCGGTGATCCATGCGGCTGTGGTAGCGTTTGGATTTGTCTTCATGCATCCATTCGACGACGGCAACGGCCGCATTCACCGCTTCCTGATCCACAATATTTTGGCACACCGAAAATTCACACCGCACGGAATGATCTTTCCAGTCTCCGCCGTCATGCTTCAAGATCGAAACGCCTACGACCGGGCATTGGAAGCATTTTCCACCGAATTGATGCCTCTGGTTGAATACGATTTGGACGATCATGGCCGCATGACCGTCCAGAATGACACCGCACGTCATTATCGTTACATCGATATGACAGCGCAGACCGAGGCCCTGTTCGGCTTCATTCAGCGAGTGATCGAAGTAGACCTGGTGGAGGAACTGAAATTCCTTCAAAGTTACGACACCACAAAAGAAGCATTGCAGGAGATTGTGGATATGCCGGATCGATTCATCGATCTATTCATCCGTTTGTGTCTGCAAAACCACGGAACGCTTTCTGCTGGTAAACGCAAGAGCCACTTCGAGAAATTGACCAACGAGGAAGTGTCAAAAATGGAAGCCGTGGTGAAGGCAGCGTATCTGAATGATGCCAAAAAATAGGCAGCTTGACTCGTAGAAACTACAATAGTCATCTCAGCCGTAACGCCGAACTAACGCACATCATGTACAACACCCTAACCGCATTGTGAATCATGCGGAAACGCATATAAACTCGTATTGCGCGTTTCAGATCACGTGCGAGCGTTTCTAATCACGCGCGCGTATTGGGCTATACGCGCGCGTATTGGACTATACGCGCGCGTTTGCAAGGCGATAAAATATGTAGCGGCGGCCTTTTCCCGCCTTCTCCAACTCATTGAAATCACACATCTTACGTAATAAATACGAAGCTTGAAGCCCGCTGATCTGGCATAGCTCTGCTGCCTTTGCACGCGTGATTTGGCCTTCCATCTGAACAAAATTCAGGATCATCTGCCGTTGTTGAATCTGATCGAACCCGCGTGATCGCACATAGGCTGGGATTTGGCCGAGTTGGCGGTAGAGTGATGCGGCCAGGTGGTAGACGCGACCGCGTTTCTCGCCTCGGGCTTCGACCATGCCTCGTTCGTGTAGTTGTTCCAAGACTGCGCGTGCTTCGGTGGTTCCCTTCTGGATGAGGTTTTCTGCCCGCTCGGTATCTATCCGCCGTTCAAAGAACAGCGTATTCAACACCAGCATTTCATCCAGACTCAGTGGTGTACCGGCTTTATCTTGTTCATAAACGAATGCGGCGAATTGAAGCGACGGCTGTCCGCCACGCAATACCACACGTACCGCCGTGGCGTCGCTACGGCCATAGTTGGGGGCCGCACGGCCATACCGCAACTGCCCAGCGAAAATCTTGTCGATGCCACGACCTGTTTGTTCGACCAAGCCGATCCGCCGAAACGCCTCAGCCAGCCGTGGATTCCGAGGCTTTGGTTCGTGGACGAGCAAGTTGTCCAGTGTCACACCTTCCGGCAGTCCGCCGGGACTGGTGATCAGCAAATGATCGGGCTGCCATTGGATGTAAATGTCATCCAGCCGCGTATAGTCACGGTGCAGCATGGCGTTGTTCACCGCCTCACGAAAACCATCGGGCGAATAATCCGGCACCGGCAGCCGAAACATCCCCATCAGCACTTCGCGCTCTTCATTACGGGCAGCGAATCGCGAATCCACCTCCGCCAGAACCCGGATCAGCGGAAGGGCGAAGACATCATTGACCTTGACGTTGCCTTGGACGTCGAGCACTTGAAAATGCAACTGGTGTGTCGGTAGCAACGATTGGATTGCCGCTTCTCGCCCCAGCAGAAGCAATCCCGCGATATTCGGAATAGTTCTGCCATCCGATTGAGTTTCCACCAGTCGGAGCGCCTTGGCCAACTCGCCATCGGAAAGTTGGAGGAGCGACTGATCGCCGTGAAGGCGGGAGATCGTCTGGCGCAGCCGTTCGAATTCCAGTGGGTCGAGGCTATCCATCGTGGCATCCTCAACGACCTGTGCCGAGAAATCCAACAGACCCATGTCGGTACGACGCGATCGCTGATCGCGCGGGTAATACGGTACAGTGTGCGGTTTGCCATCCCCACCGATGGTACGGCGAACGGACTTGCCACCGGTCGTGGCGCACGGCTCGGGATAGATATCGACCTCGATCACGATCACTGGCCCTTTGGGATGCCGCACGACGCTGATCCGTGTGTTCACGTTGGGAACCGTGTTGTTAAAGATCGCAGCCTGCAACTTGGTCGGATCAGTGCTGGTACTGTGACGTGGCTTCGCTCCCGTGATGGTGCCGTCATCCTCGACACCGATCAGCAACGTCCCGCCCTTGGTGTTGGCCATCGCCACGACCTCTTCATAGATCACAGCGTCACCGATCTGCTGCCGGTCGGACTTAAACTCAACCGTCAGCGATTCGCCGCTTTGGATCAGAGTTTGTAGTTTCTGTTCGTCCATCGTCACTCACATCAAGTCTCGGTAGCCCGACAATAGGCTTTCACGCGAACATGCTACCGCAGCGTCGATACCGACGACAACAGAATGATCGAACATTATCTATCTGGAATTACCGTCAAATATGGCGCTATTTGAGACGCACGAAAACAACTGCACCGGAATATGCACCGCGCGTTCACAAACACATCGTTTTTCCCTGGAAATTGGGCCTATGTTCGAGTCCCTCATCGCCCATCCAGCCTCATTGTCAGATATTGACATGCGTTGACTATTAGCGACTTTTGCCTTGTTTTCAGTGGTTTCGGGAACATCGACGGATGGCGATGTCACGTCGTGACAAGCCCTGCCAGCCGCTGTCTGCTGCGCTTTTTGCTGCGCCTTGTTCGTTCGTCCCGTCGCTCGCTGGAAGTCCGCATCCAAGTCCTGAGACATCGCATAGTGCCTTGCCGCGATCTCCGGGGAATTGCCGATCCACTGGCAGACGGTTTTGAGGTCGTAATCTTTCATCAATTCCGTTTCCCGGCTCGCTCTTAAGTTATGGAAGAGCTTCGGCCATGCCACCAGCCCAGCCCGCTTGATGATCTTCTCGAAGCGTGTCCGCAAGTTCTTTGAAATGAGTCGGTTGCGGCTAATGACATACTCCGAGCCTTCCTCCGCTTCGTTAAACAACGACAGAAGATGGGGTTCGATTTCTTCGAACAGCGGAATGATACGTGTGGCGAAATTTTCGCGGTGCTCCATCTTGGGACTGTGGATGAGAATCTTGCCGTCCTCCCAGTTGATGTCCTCCCAGCGGAGGGCGAATGTCTCTGAGGGAGTCCGCAGCCCGCCGTAACGAGACAACGCCACGATCACCCTCCATTCGAGGTCGGGACACTGGTCGATCACCTTGTCGATGTCGGCGGCGGGGATGAATCTCTTGCGGGTGTCGTTCACCTGCGAACCTGCCTTTAATTCGGCAAACGGATTCTCTTCTGCCACCTTCCACTTCTTCGCCTTGGTGAACAGCGTCCGTGCGGCCTTCACCCGTCTCGCCACCGTCGCGGGTGCCAACTTTTCATCGTCCACCAGCCACCGCCGCCACGCATCCGCGTCCTTCTCCGTGATCGTCCGCATCATTCGGCTTTCGGTGAAGAAGTCCGTCAGGTTCCGCCGCGTGTGGCCATAGAACGTCCGTGTGGACTGCTTGCCGGGCATCCGGGCAAAGTAGTCGTCGAGGAAGGCCCTCAAGGTTACATCGGCCAATCCCACGCCCTCCGCCAGCCCCACGGCCCTAAACCGCTTCAACATCCCCTCGCCCACTTGAGCCAGCCAGTTTGACACCTCTGGATCATGCGGTCGCCGCTGCTGCCGGTCCGCCAAAATCGCCTCAATCTTCGCCAGCCACCCCTCCGCTTGTTTCTTGCTGATCCTGCCAAGCCGGATGATCTTTCGTGGCCCGTTGGCGATGAAAGAGAACTCAATCCGCCGCAGACCGTCACCGTAGGTTACGATGGTAGCCATAACTTACCTCCCCTTCTTGAGCACGAGCCCGAAATGCACCGCCAGTTTGTCGGCGATATCTAACCGCAGTGACTGCTTACCGGCTACGAACCTTCCCAACGCCGTCTTATGAATGCCGGTGGCCTTGGAGATTGCGTAGAGTGACTGTCCACTCTCGTTGATGTTTTTTAGTAATACTGAGGTCATTGTTTGTTTCTTTCTCATGGTAGTTAATTATGCCCTATAGCGTTCACGGAGTCAAGTTCACGCACCGGCTTACAGCCGCCCGCGATCCACTCATCAATTTCCCTTTCCCACCACCGCCGCAGGCCGCCACATTTGTTGCCTCGCGGCATCTTGCCATCATTCGCCCAACGGTAGACTGTTCGCGGATCGCAGCCGAGCTTGTCGGCCACGGCTCGCACGTCGATCAGTCGATCTTTGCTTTCCACATTCGAACCCATACGCTACTCCTTCATGAGGACTGTTGATGGCCGCCAACGCGACGGTCATCACAGGAAACAGTATGCAGTTAAAAAGGTGTTAAACAGGACTGGAATGGTGTGGAAAGGTGTAAAAAGGTGTTACGTCTTTCCTTTGAGCCGTTGGGCTCGCTCTCGTCCCTTCTGAGATAACCAACAACCGCCGTGGGAACCTACCTTCGTATTGACCAGTTTGAGTTTTCTCAATTCCGTCATCGGTTGCTTATAACTCTCTGGTTTTGCTTTCCACCCCTTGGCATTCTCGGCAATCTTCGTAGTGGTACAGCGAGAATCGCTATCGAACGCTTTTAGCTCTAACATAGCGTTCAAGATACTTTGTTGGCGATCGTTGATTGGGACGTCTTGGTCTCCCAGCGCTTCCCCTTGTGCAGGTTCAGGGGATGCCGACTTTTCGCTGTCGTCATTCGTAGACAGCGGCGTAGGTTGAGTGGTTTTAATTTTACCTTCGATTAAATCCGCCCACAGTTCAAAAGCCTGAATACGCTCCTTGAGGTAATGCCATGGATCGGTTTCTGGATCGGCCTCCGATGAAAAATATTTAGGATACGTCAACTTAGACTCTTTGAGAACGATTGCCTCCCAATACGTTCGCCATTTAACATTAATATCAACAGTAGAAACATCATCGTCCTCATTATCGTGGGGGATATCACAGGGGTGGACATCTTTGGTGAGAGACTCCCATATGCCATTACGTGAGGCTCGCAGCACGTGCCGCGCCGCGCTAGCAATCGAATCATACCCTATCATCCATATGTTTTTTTGTTTCCAGCGGTTGAGAATGGCATCGGGATTAGCGATTGCTTTTCGGAGTTCGTCGTCAGTTGGGATAGGTTCCGATGATAATACGTCGTACTCGTTGGGATCACGCCCTAGAAAATGAAGTAACGTCGTGGGCAGTACTACGCGTCGTAATTTCGAAACGGTGGGAGCAGGTCGGCGAGTCAACACTTTCTTCAATGACTTCAGTCTTTTCATTGTCGAATTCATCTGCTTAAGCATGCTTGCCGCCTCATGCCGGAAGAATGCTGCGGCGTGCTTTCGATCAGTCTTTTCGTAGTTCTGGTCCATCACAAAAACGCATTTCGTCTGTTAGTCGCAAGGTCCGCCGGTCATTCCTTATGCTTCTCTTCTTCCATGCCAATCGCCAGATAAAGTTCGTTTTTCAATTCCTGCTCGGTGGGCAGGTAAAGCATGTATTTCGATGCGAAAATCTGACGGTTGCCCTCGGCGAGGGTGTAGCGGACCACCGCCTCGCTCTTGTCGGCGCACAGGATGATGCCGATGGGCGGATTGTCGCCGTCGTTCATCATTTCCCGCGTGTAATAGTTGACGTACATCTGCATCTGGCCCAAATCCTGATGAGCCAGATCGTCCATCTTCAGGTCGATCAGCACGAAGCATTTCAAAACGTAATGGTAGAAGACGAGATCGACGTAGAAGTCTCTGCCGTCGAAGGAAAGGCGCTTTTGGCGGGCGACGAAGGAAAAGCCTCGGCCCATCTCAAGAAGGAAATCCTGTAAATGCGTAATGACGGCAGTTTCCAAATCCTTCTCGTACAGGTCCGGCGAGGGCTTGATATTCAAAAACTCCAAAACGACCGGGTCGCGGATGAAGTCCTTCGGATCGGGCGGTGTCGCCGTTGTTTGAATCTCGGCGGCGACCGCTTCCTTGTCCTGACTCGACAGCAGCCGTTCGTAAAAATGCGTGTTGATCTGCCGTTCGAGCTGGCGGGTGCTCCATCGGGATTTCACGCATTCGTCGATGTAAAAAGCACGGGCTTTGTCGTCCGGCACTTTCATTATCTGGCGGTAATGCGTCCAACCCAATTCGCCACGCAGTGCGTGACGAATTGGAAAAGTGAGGTGAAACTGCCTCATGTACTTTAAATTTGTGACCGTGAATCCTGTTCCGAAATCGCGTGTCAGTTGTTCGGCGAGGTACTTGAGCAACTGCGTCCCGTATTCCGCCCGCTCATTCCCGGCCTGCGCCTCGACAATCTGCTTCCCGATGAGCCAGTACGCCTCGACCATCGCAAAATTGACCGCAGCATATGCCTTCGCCCGTGCCGAGGTCAGAATTTCCTTAATCTGGCCGTAGATTTGGCTTTCATTCGTCGCGGCGGTGATCTGCTTCACTTTCGCCATGCGATCACGCCTTTCTCGATCTCGTTCAGGATGAACATGACAGGGCCATTACGTGCGAACAAACGGGCGTCCCAGCCGTTGCTGAACGGCTATCGGCAGCCCATCGTGGTTATCGTCACCGATTCCACTGCCGTAAGCAAGCCCGGAAAACTATCCGGAAAGCCCCGCCATCGACCATACCTGCTACCGGATCAATCTTTTAGCTCAACCGCTCGGAGCCATCAAAAATGCGGTTCCTTCGCAAATCTCCTCCAAAAACTCTTGTGAAACGGCGCTCTTGCGCATCAAAGTGGCCGAGTGAGA
>WQYP01000206.1 GCA_009781185.1 Phycisphaerales bacterium
ACCGGTTTTCCACCCTGTGGGCATTGGCAAAAATTGGGCAAACGGCCGTGGCAAAGGCCTTGGAAGAAAAGGAAAAATAAAAAAGGTAAATTGGGGGGGGGGGGCAGACTGGGCAACTTGACGGAGTGGATTTGACAAGGCTACCCACGATTTATCGCGATGAACGGGGGAGGCCGAGAAAATGTTCCAACTCCACATCATTGCTGAACTTACGTCACCCTTGCCAGAACTTATTTTGGCGTCACCGCCGCGCGGCGGGCCACTCTACGTCAGATATGCCACAAATTTTGGGAAAAGCAAGCGATTTTTTCGAATCAAAAATCAAAAATCAAGGCCGAGGCGCTGCCATTGTTCGGGTGGGGCGTCGCATTCCTTCATGAGGCGGGAGAGGTGGGCGATCATTTGATTTTCGACGTTTTTGTCTGTTTTTGTCTGAATGGGTCTCAATTGGTCTGGATCTGTCTGCAAATCGAAGAGCAAATGCTTGAATCTGTCCGGATGTTCGTAGCCTTTGACGCCTTGAGCGCGGATTTTCATTGTGCGGCAGCCTTTCGTAAAGCTGAAAGGTCCGCCAAGTTCCACGTTTCCGGCTAATTCGCTGGGGTGAAAACGTTCTTCCATTCGGGTGGGCATCATGGTGTAATCGAAGAGGGGTTGATTGTCTTTTCGTACGGGTGCGCGCATGTAGACGTATCGGCCATCGGTGACGTGCACTTGTCCGCCGTGGATTCCCCAGATGGCGGCTTGGCGGACGGGGGAGTCGTTGGCGAGGGTGTCTTTGAGGATTTTGCCGAGCATGTCTTTGGTGGGTGGGATGCCGAAGAAGTCGAGGATTGTTGGTGCGAAGTCGATGGTTTGGACGAGTGCCTGCCGCGATTCGCCACGCCTGCCGCAACGTGGGTCCCAGATGAAGAGTGGGACATTTGCGTTTTCGTTGTAGTAGGGCATCCAGCTTTTGGCCCAGCAATCGTGTTCGCCGAGCAGGTAGCCGTGATCGGTGCAGACGATCAGCATGGTGTCTTTCCAGAGATCGAATTGGTCCATTGCCTTGAGCACGCGTCCGAGATGCGCATCGCACATCGACAGCAGCGATGCGTACTCCATTCGCGCGTGCTCGATTTCCTCCGGCGTTTCCTGCACCGTTCGGTACGGCGGCCAGTTGAATGCCCGGCCTTTATATTTATCATAATGTGATGCGTACAAATCCTTATATTTGTCATCTGAAAAGAACGGCTCGTGCGGATCGAATGTTTCGATCTGCAGGAACCATTTGTCTTCTTTATGGTTTCGGCGGATGAATTCCAGGCCTGCGGCGAAGGTTTTTGCCTGCGGCATGTCGTCCTCGCATTTCATGAGTTCAATGTTGGCGTAGTGTTGATGGAAATATCGGTGGTCGCGATGAGCGACGACTTCCGGCGGGGAGGGCTTTTTGACGAAGCCGGCCCATTGGTCGCCCTCTTGTCCGCGGAAGAATTCCCAGGTGGAGTAGCGGTTGTGGTACGTTGCGCCGCCGTCCTCGAAGTAATGGAAGTGATCCGTGACCAGGTGCGTATAGATTCCAGCATTTTTGAGTATTTCCGGCATGGAATCGTCGAAGGGTTCGAGCGGGCTCCAGCCTCGGTGCAGGAATGTCGGGCGACCGGTGTGCAGGTCGCGGCGCGCGGGCATGCAGGGGAGTGAGCAGACGTAGGCGTTGTCGAAACGCAGCGTTTTTTCAGCCAATCGTTTGAAGTTCGGGGTGTGGGTCCACCCTCCCCCCTTGCAGCCGTAGGGGGCGAGCATTCGGCGGTTGAGGGAATCGAACATGACCATGATGCATTTCATTGTAATCTCCAAAGTTTTGCCGGGAAGATACCCCCGCCACCCCGCAAAGCGGGGTCGCTACATTGCATTTTGTATTCCGTACTTGTCCATTCGTTCATTCAAGACCCAACCGTTCATATTGCTCTGCCGGGGCGTCGCATTCTTTCATCAGGCGAATCAGGTGTTCGAGCATTTTTTTTTCTGCGGTTGCGTCTTCGATCGGGTGGAGCTGTTGTGGGTCGTTTTCCACGTTCCATAATCGTGTGCGGAATCGTTCCGGGTGCTCCCAGCCGCGGGCGCCTGTGTGGTTCGGCAGTTTCAGTGTTGGGCATCCCTTGGTGAATCCGAAGGGGGGGGCGAGCGTTGCTTTTTGCAATTCCGCCGGGGAGAAACGTGAACGCATGTGCGTTGCCATCAAGGTGTAATCGAACAGAGGCTGACTGTTTGCGTTTGCGGGTGCGTGCATGTAGACCCAATGGCCGTCGGTGACGTTTACCTGGCCGCCGTGGACGCCGAAGAGTCCTGCTTCTCGTACGGCGGAGTCTTGATCGATTGTGTTGCGAAGTACTTTGCCCAGCATGTCCTTCGTTCGGGGTACGCCGAAGAATTCCAGGATCGTCGGCACAAAATCGATTGTCTGCACCAGCGACATTCGGCTTTCTCCTTTTTTTCCGCAGCGTGGGTCCCAGATATACAGCGGTACGTGCGCTATTTCCTGATAAAACGGCTGCCAGATTTTTGCCCAGCATTCGTGCTCGCCGAGCATGAAACCGTGATCGGTGCAGACGATCAGCATGGTGTCTTTCCACAGATCGAAGCGGTCCATTGCGCGTAACACTTTTCCCAGGTAGGCATCACACATCGACAGGAGTGAGGCATATTCGTATCGGCAATGCTCTACTTCTTCTGGCGTCTCTTTGACTTTGCGATACGGCGGCCAATCGAAGGGCTTGCCGCGATATTGATTGTGATGCTTCGCATACAAATCGCGGTATTTGTCATCCGCGAAGAACGGTTCATGCGGGTCGAAGGTTTCGATCTGCAGGAACCATCGGTCCTCCGCATGGTTTTGTTCGATGAACTCCAGTCCGGCGGCGAATGTTTTTGCCTGCGGGAAATCGCTTTCGCTTTTTACAAAGCTGCGGTTGATCCAATCCTGCCTCTCTGTTTTATCCACCCCCCTGGCGACCAGCTCTGGCATGATTGGCTGCTTCACGCCGGCTCGCCACGGGTCGCCTTCCTGGCCGCGGAAGAATTCCCACGTTGAGAAACGTGAGTGATATGTGGCGCCGCCGTCCTCGAAGTAATGTTGGTGATCCGTTGCCAGGTGCGTGTAAATTCCGGCGTTTTTGAGTATCTCCGGCATGGAATCGTCGAAGGGTTCGAGCGGTCCCCAGCTTCGGTGCAGGAAATTCGGGCGGCCTGTGTGCAGTTCCCGGCGGGCCGGCATGCAGGGCATTGAGCAGACGTACGCTTGATCGAAACGTACTGTTCGCTCGGCTAACCGCCGGAAATTGGGTGCATGTACCCATTCGCCTCCATACCCCGGCAACATGTGTCGATTCAGGGAATCGAACATGACTATGATGCATTTCATGACGACCTCTGTGTTGAAGAAGTACGGTCCGCGGCGCCGCAAGCGTTTTTCGGCGCCAGTTCACGCAGGGCAAACGCATTTGGGGTTCAGAGCCGCGACCGTAAGGGAGGGACCTCGCGGCAATGCGTGAATAACGCAGGTCGCTCCCTTACGGTCGCGGCTCTGATGGTCAAATGCGTTCACTCTGCCCGTTCACGAGATCAATGTCAGTTTTCGTTCCGGCAGTTAAAGCCCCGCATTACCATGCGGGGCTCCGCCACCCCGCAAAGCGGGGTTGCTACCCGTGAAGGTGCTAAAGCGTGAACTCTGCTTTTACTTCAGGTAGCGGGCGTACTTTTCGCGCAGAGCCTGGGCGCTGTCGGCTCGGCCGGTTTTTTCGAGACGTTCGAGGTACGTTGGCAATCGGCTGCGGCCGGGGTCGTGGAGTGCGTGCAATGGGCCGCCTTCGTGGATCACGGTCCAGAGCGGGTCGGTCATGTCGGAGCAGTGGATGGCCATTTTTTGCATCTGGACGTCGTGCCAGCGGGCGAGTCGCCAGGCGGCTTCGCGGCAGATGTCCGTTCTGCTGGCGGCCAGATTGTGTTGTTCGTGCGGGTCAGTGGCCAGGTCGAAGAGCATTTCCTGCGGGAAGAGGTGGAAGCCGTCGTGATAGGTACGCATGTAGAGCCAGTTGCCGAAGCGTACGGAGCGCTGGCAGACGTGGCAGCATTGGCTGATGACGAGGTCTTCTCTTGGGGCGGCGGAGGGTTTGCCCGGGATGATGGCGCCGGCGAAGGATTGTCCGTCCCAGAGCTCCGGCTTGTCTCCGCCGAGCAGGTCCATCAGCGTCGGGGCGAAATCGATGTTGTAGTGGAAGTCGGTGTCAACTTTGCCTTTGGGGCCGTTGGGCCATTTGAGGATGAAGGGGATGCGGCAGGTGGGCACGTCGGCGGTGGAATGTTCGGCGTAGACGCCAAGCTCGCCTTGGTTTTCGCCGTGGTCGGCGGAGATGATGATGATGGTATCGTCGTACACGCCTGCTTTTTTGAGGTGTGCCACGATTTGGCCGACGACGGCGTCGGCGTAGAGCACGGCGGTGTCGTAGCCGTTGATGAGCCTCCGCATCGACGCCCTGTCGGTGACCTTGCCGGGCTGGCGAGGAAGCGTGGGATCCTCTTCATCGTCAAACATCATGATATCGAGCGCACTGTGAGGGCCGACCGACTTCATGTGGCGTTTGATGACTTCGTCGTTGTCGAGCCATTTAGGAATTGGATCGTCTTTGAAGGGTTCGCCGAATTCGACGGGGACGCGATAGGGGGTGTGCGGGTCCCAGACGTTGATGTGCAGGTACCAGTTGTCGCGTTTGGCGTTGGAGGTGAGCCATTGGTCGATGGTGGGTTGGATCATTTCGGCGGATTCCCAGCCGTTTTTGCCGGTGTTGTGGATTTCGTTGAAGGCGGCGTAGAACCAGTGTGCGGAATGTCGTTGTCCGAAGGGTGAGATCATGGCGGTGTGGAGACCGAGTTTTTGGAGTTGTCGGGCGAGTCCTTCTTCGCCGAACCAGTCCCGGAAGCCTCGGAATTTGCCTTGGAGTTTTGGGTTGGCCGCGGTGCCGCCGTGACCGACGACGCCGGTCTGGATGCCCAGGCGTCCTGAGTAGAATGCGGTGCGGCTGGGAAGGCAGGGGGCGTCCGGGGTGTAGAAGTTATCGAAGCGAAGGGATTCTTTGGCGATCGCGTCGATGTGCGGGCTGGTGTTGCGATGATAGCCGTAGCAACCGAGGTGGTCCGGGCGGAGAGAGTCGATGTCGATGTAGAGAATTCGCATGCGGGGCTCCTTTGAGAATGAGGCCCCACATTATGCGCTTACTTGCCGCAATAGTCGATGACTCGGGCGATGGCGCTTCGCAATTCCTGGCGCGAGACGATCTTGTCGACGAAACCTTTCTCCTGCAGGAACTCCGCGGTCTGGAAACCTTTCGGTAACTCCGCGCGAATTGTGTTGGCGATCACCCGTGGGCCGGCGAAACCGATCAGAGCCCTGGGCTCGGCGAAAATCACGTCGCCTAACATGGCGAACGACGCGGTCGTTCCGCCATAGGTTGGATCGGCGAGCACGGAAATGAACAGTCCGCCTTTGGCGTGGAAGCGCGAGAGGGCTGCGGATGTTTTGGCCATCTGCATGAGGGAGATGGTGGATTCCTGCATGCGTGCTCCGCCGCTGCAGCAGACGATCACCAGCGGTAAGTTTTCTTTGGTCGCTCGCTCCACGGCGCGTGTGATCTTTTCACCCACGACTGCGCCCATGGACCCGGCCATGAACATGAAGTCCATGACCGCGAGCATGATCGATCGGCCTTTGATGAACGCGCGGCCAGCGAGTAAACCGTCCGGCGAACCGGTTTTGGCCTGCTCGTCCTTTAAGCGTTGTTCATACGTTTTCTTATCCACGAATTTCAGCGGATCGCGGGGCGTCAGGTCGGCGTCCATTGCTTCGAAGGAGCCGGGGTCGACGAGCATGTCCACGCGTGCTGCCGCCCCTACCCGGAAGTGATAGTGACAGTCCGGGCAGGTGTGCTGCTGCTCTTCCATGGTTTTACGATAGATGATGGCGGCACATTCCGGACACTTGAGCCACAGGCCTTCGGGGACGACGACATTTTTACGTTGAGGGACCGGCACAGCGCCAAATTGGCCGCGCAGCGGAGGGACAAAAGAGGGGGGCGGAAGGTTCTGCACTTGTGCCATCGTGTCATCCTTGCTTGCGGCCCCACGGGGATCGGAGAGATCCAAGCGGAGAAGGAACCCAAAGCGAAACGAAGACCTTATGATCGGGCCCGATCTGGGCTAAGGGTATCGTCCTCCTGAGCTACAGGCGTTTTACGATACCTGAACCGCCCTGAGTGGTCAATCTTAACGAAACCGGCTCAACCCAGGCGGGAGTGGCTATCTTTTGTGGCAAATGGTCATATGCAAGGCGAGTTCCGCGACGCTGCAAGCGGTTTCGGTGATCTTTGGCGAGATCAACGTCAAGCCCCACATTACCATGCGGGACTCCACTTGACGCTTAGGCCACAAAAGATGGACACACCCAACCCAAGCACAACCGCCATTCACGTCCCCACCAATCGAATACGTGGTCCGGCACTCCCTTACGGTCGTGGTACCAAGGGCACGTCGAACTCACCAAACCACGACGGCACGACGTGAAAAACCGCGAGAAAACGAACGCCCATCCCGGCAAAAGCCGGGGCTATATGAGTTCAAGGGAACTGGGCGTGCCAAGAGTCGGACTTGGGACCTCGTCGTTATCAGCGACGCGCTCTAACCAACTGAGCTACACGCCCTTATCGCCAGCCGATTCGGTCTCAAAGGGGCTCCGAGTCGGCGGGAGATCTCTAGTCTACGGGACGACGTAACCAAGTCAAGTGTTCCGCGGGCGCCTGTTAGCCCGTGGGTGTGGCCATTTTTTATGGCCAATCAGGGCGATCAGAGCCGCGACCGTCAGGGAGCGATCCGTGCGACAATGCGGAAATAACGCCTGTCGCTCCCTGACGGTCGCGGCTCTGATTTTCCGG
>WQYP01000207.1 GCA_009781185.1 Phycisphaerales bacterium
CAACCAACAAAATCACAATAAACCCCCCAAACTTGGGCCTCCCCGGCCCCCCCCCCCCCCTTCTACTCCCATCCCCGTCCCCGCCCCTCTCTCCCAAACACCGAACTCCTCACGGGTCCTCCACATTTTCGCCACATCATCCCACGCGGCCGACGAGAGCATCGACTGGTCGCTCGTGAGCATTTTCAAGACCTTTCCGCTGCCATCCACCCAGAGCGTCGTGCTTGCACTCTCCATCTCGTCGGTGCACTTGACGCAACTCACGCTTCTGCCGTCCAGAGTGATCACTGAGGGTCCCACCACTGAGAACGTCCGCATCGCCAGTTTCCGCGTCGCCGAGTTGTACACGACGAAGAGCATCTCCGACGGTTTGCTCAAATCCACGACACGCGTCCATGTGTATTCTAGTATTTTCGGCAGCACCGCTGGCCGTATTTCCGGAATCCGCACATCCGTTCCCTTGTTCGGATCGTTAAACCCCTGCGTCGGATCGCCCGCATACGACACGATCAGATGATTCATCTTCTGGATCGGCTCGATCGCAGGCGGTATCCGATCCGCGGGAATGTCTCTCCGTTGAAGCAAATCCTCCCGCTCCTTCTGCAGTTCCTTGAGCGTTGCCTCATCCAGTCGCGTGTTTCCTTCCTCCATCAGTATGCCGAATTCCGTGTACCAGAACGTATATTTTCCACCCGGCAGATTCTCGCCTCGCTTCAGGTACTTCGTCGAGTTCTCCCACGTGGAATAACCCGGGCGATCTTCTTTGCCATCTCGCTTGTACCGCCAGAAAGCAATGTTCGCGCCCTGCACCGCCCCATCCGCCGGCCACGTCCGCGTGCTCACGACCAGCATCACCCCCGGACCTTCCTTCTGCTGTTTCTCCATCGCGTCAAATCGCACGAAACCCACATCGCTGCCTGGCTTACCACCCATCCCACCGACCTGAATCCGAAAAACTTGCGGCGTACTGCTCAGCTTCGTTTTCAACTCCTCCGCACTCCGATCCGCCAACCACTTTTTTCCCAGCAAAGAGGCCGCGTAACGCTTCTCCGCCACGACCTTCTTATCCAAAATCACAAACGACTTGATCATCGCGTCAAACGTTTTCTCCGCCTCCGCACGATCCTTCAGCGGCGTGTACATCGTCAACAGCATGAACTGATTGTCACCCGTCCGCACCACCAAGTCCTGACGATACAGCGTTATCTTTCCCGTCTGCCCCTTGCCCCCCTCCCCTCCCGAAAATTTTGTGGTCAATCGTCCCGCTTCAAATGTCTGGAACTGGATCTCTTTTCTGTCGTCGATTTGCACGCCTCGAAACTCTTTGTTCAGTGCATCCACGCTCTGCTGCATGTACTGCTTCACGTCCATCTTGTCCTTGAGCGTCAGCGACTGCACGCTGCCCACCCACTGCTTGGCTTCATTGACGAAACTCATCAATTCCCGCCCCGCTCTCGCCACCACCCGCGACCCTGCCGGCGGCGCAATGACGATCCCCGCCACCTCATCCTTGTACACGCTTCCCAGGTACTTGTTCGATTCATCCGCCGCATCTTCCGCCCCCGCTCCGTTGATCACCTCTCCGCCCGGCCCCAGCTCATTGGCCGCACAGGCAACCCTGCACGCTCCCCCCCACGCCAACGCCAAAATCAGGACAATAAATCTGAGCCGCGACCGTAAGGGTGCGACAGGCGCCGTTCCCCTCCACCCTCCATTGCCGCACGGTCGCTCCCTGACGGTCGCGGCTCGGATTGTCACATGCAACTGCCCAATATTCTTGCTCATCATTACCTCATCGACCAATTTTGCCCCCCCACCGGAAAATTCATCACTCTTCATCGTCCGCCGGTGGCCGAACGTCAACCGCACGCCGCCCTCCCACCTGCTTCCCTCCCTGCATCCGTTCACGAGCCCGCACCGTCAGCAGTTCCGCCAAACCCAGCGACGCCGCCAATATGCCCACCAGCACCACCAGCATCACCACTCGTCTCCTCCGCGACAACGGCTGCACATCCAACGCCATGCACGTCCCTCCAGTTTCAAGTTTCGAGTTTCAAGTTACTGATTTCTTGAAACTCGAAACGTGAAACTTGAAACTCATCTAATCTTCGTACGCTTCCGGGATCACCTTTCGCGTCTCATCACGCAGGTAATTCAGGATCTGCTGGGAATGTTCGAAGCTCATCACGCGACGGGCCACTCGCTGGGCGTCCGCCATGTTGATCGATCGGATGACTTTCTTGACTTCCGGAATCGAGTGCGGCGTGATCGAAAGCGTCTTGAGACCCATCCCTACCAGCAGAATCGTAAACTCGATGTCCGCACCAAGTTCGCCACAGCAGCTCACCGAAATATTCGCACGGTTGCCGACACGGATCACGTTGCGTATCAGCGCCAGCACCGCCGGATTCGCGCCCGTGTACAGATTCGCCACTTTCTGGTTGCCGCGGTCGACCGCCAGCGTGTACTGAATCAAGTCGTTGGTTCCGATCGAAAAGAAATCGCAGGCTTTGGCATACGAATTCGCCATCAGCGCCGCCGAGGGCACCTCGATCATTGCCCCCACCGGCAAATACGGATTGTACGCAATCCCCTCCTCCCCCAACTCCTCCATCACATCCTTGAGCACCATCTTCGCATGGCGCAACTCCATCGGCGTGGTCACCATCGGAAACATCACCCGCACATCCCCCAGCACGCTCACCCGCAAAAGCGCCCTGAGCTGCACCTTAAACATATCTAGATTTGCCAGGCAGAGTCGAATCGATCGGCACCCCAAAAACGGATTATCCTCCGGATCCCTCGCCTGCCACGGCGTATACTTGTCCGCCCCTAAATCGAGCGTTCGAATAATGATCGGCCGCCCGCCGACCTTCTCCACCGCCTCCGCATATGCCTGGTAATGGGCCTCCTCGTCAGGCTCCTTCTCGCTCGAGAGATACAAAAATTCCGTGCGATACAAGCCGATTCCGGTCGCTCCGTATGCCAGCGCGTTGTCCACTTCATACGGAAACTCGATGTTGCCCAGCAGCGTGATTTCTGTTCCATCTTTCGTTTTCGCCGGCAAATCACGCAACTGTTTGAGCGACGCCTCGAACTCGGCCTGTCTCTCCTCGTAACGCTTATTGGCTTCCAATGCCCCTGCGTCCGGGTTGATGATCACGATTCCTGAATGTCCGTTGACGATCAGCAGGTCGCCACTGGTGACTTCCTTCGTGATGTCATCGAGTCCGACGACCGCGGGGATGCCCATTGAATTGGCAATGATCGCCGTATGGCTCGTGCGTCCGCCGGCATCAATGCAAACCGCCTTGATCTTCGACTTATCCAGCGATGCGGTCCGCGAAGGCGTCAGGTCGTGCGCGATCAAGACGACGGGGTCCTTCAGGTCCGCGAGCGTTACTCGTTCCCGTCCTTGCAGTTTGTTGACCAGTCGCCGTTCGATGTCGTAAATGTCTTTGACCCGGTCGCGGAAGTACGCTTCTGTCTGTTTCAGGAATTGTTTGGAGTATTCTCGCAGGGACTGCGAGACCGCGTACTCCGCGGTGAAGCGATTCTTTTCAATGCCCTGATAAAAGGTGTCCAAAAGCGTCGGATCGTCGAGCAAGCCGAGATGGAAATTGAAAATGGCGCCCGTTTCCCGGCCGAAATCATGGGCGGTTTGTTCTTTGAGTGCCCGGATATCGGCGCGTGATGCGGCCAAGGCGTTGGCCAGGCGTTGTCGTTCCGTTTCGATTTCCTGAGCCGCGATCGCCCGGCGGCCGATGCGCAGCTCGTCTTCCGTCAGCAGAAGAGCCTGACAGACGACCACCCCTGTCGAGACGCCGATACCTTTTTTTATTTCCATGAACCCGAGAACTTTCACTGCAAGGCCCGCCGCGGTTCGAATGCACCACCCGAACAGCAGGGAGCGTCGGAGTTATCACCCGTAAGAATAGCCGCCCGTGCACCCAGCGTAAATCCAAATTCGTCAAAATTTTGAATCTGGTGATCTGGTGATTGAGTGATTTGGTGATTTTTGACTTTGGCAACTGGATGGTACTTCCGCATACGCGGCAGCGCAAATCACCAGATCACCAAATTCAAAATCACTCTCCGATCAGCACCCCCATCATGGCGACGTCATCATCGTTGACTACTGGTCCGCTCCAGCTCATGCTGGCCATATCCGCCGCTCGATGCCGCAGGACATTCACCCGCCATGCCGCCCCCCCCCCCTCCTGCTCCTTGCCAAACCACTTTCGCGGGATCGCCGCCTCCACCAAATAGCCTTTCACCGACCCCATCTCTTTCTCGACCGAAATGCCATACTTCACTCCCGTCGGGCCGTCAGTCCATTTGATCACCTCACCGCCTTTGACCTCCGCCGTACGCGTCAGCATCACACCGCCCGGCTTGAACGCGATCGTCATCACTTTTCCTTCCCCTTTCTTCCCATCGCTTCCCATCACGCTCAGCGACGCCAGCTGAATCTGCACCCCATCCGTCCCCCACCACCGCTTCTCAGCCCCTGCCGGCCAATCCGTATTCCGTTCATCCGAAACCACCCGCTGCGGACACCTGATCAACACATACAAATTTTCATCGTCATACATCCATCTGGCCGTTGCCGTTTCGTCGTCCGTTCGCATGGCGACATTTGCATTTCCCTCCGCCCCTCCTCCTCCGGCAGAGCCGGAGGCCGACAGCAAATCCGGCCGCGACAGATACCGCGTCCCCACCTTCATCTCTCCGTACACACGCACCTGCGCATCCACCGGCCAATCGCTCGCCTTCCCATCAATCTTCGGAGGATTCTCCGTCGCTCGCATCCGATACACCGGTACCCCCACCGCCAGGTTCAACTTCGCTCCGCCGGTCTTCTCCGCCAATTCCAGCTCCGCTGGCTTGGGCGACTCTCGAAATCCTTCCACATAGCCTGCCAGCGGAAAGACCATCCGCGACAATCCATTTGCTCCGACCTTTGCCGTTCGCCGACCCTTCACCTCGTTCAACGCCTCCAGCAGGTTCAAATCGCCCGGCAGCGACAAGAACCGTCCCTCCATCTCCACCGCCTCGGCTACAGGATTCTCCACCAGGACTTCCGCGTCCATCACCAGCCCAAGCCCGGCCTCCGCTTGTTTCATCGCAAAGCGATACCCGGCCACCCGCGCAACCGGACGGCGTGATTTCGCCAGCCACAGCTTTGCCGCCAAGTACATTGGATCATCCCGCTTGACCGATTCCTGTCCCGGATCGTTCGCCGCCACCAACCGATCCAGCATCCCCGGCAACATCGCCCACTGCTCCTTCCCCTGCAACCACCCCGCATACAAAAACCCCGGCGACGGCATCGGTAGAGGGATTTGGGAATCTGGTGATCTGGTGATCTGGTGATTGAGGGGGGAGGGGATTTCAATCAAGCCCGTCCGCCCCACCACACCTGCCAGCACCTCATTAACCATCCCCGCTTCCGCCCGACGCTCAAGCAATCCCAGCATTGCCGTATCATTCAATCCCGCCTGCAACCACGCCAACCGCAACGTCGGAAATACTTCCCCCTTCTCTTCTGGCTTCTGGCTTCTGGCGTCTGGCTTCTCCACGACAAGCAACGCCTTCTCACCCTCTCCCGCCACTCCCACGCCATCCCGCCAGACAAATCCTTTGACGCCCCGCGCTGCGCAAACCCACGGCCACACCCGCACGCTGAACTCCGTCCCCATCGCCCCCGCCGGCGGCAACCGCGGATCGCTGTCGTCCACCACCCACATCCGCGACTGCTCCACTCGCCCGTCCGGAGTCGTCACTGCCAGCATGTCACGCGTCATGTGCAACTTCAACACCTGTTCCACATCCGCTCGCAGTTTCTTTGCCGCCTTCTCATCCTTGCCTATCGCCTCCACCATTGCCGGATGCATCAATGCGGGCGTCGCCACCCATCCTTTGGCGGCGAAGTGCTCCGCACATGCCGCCACATACTGCCGAAGCTGCGTCACCGAATCCCGTATCCGCCGCGGCGGGACCGGCGCCAGCCATACTTGCAGCGGAACACGATCCGCGAATGCCGTCCCATCCATATACGGCTGCATCACGCGATCATACGCATCCCAATCCAACTGCACCGCTCCGACATTGTCCACTTTCACCCGCGGCCCAATGTCCTCCACAAACAATCCCATCCCTCCTCCCTCCCGCTGCGCTTCGGTCATCAGCCGGTCCAATTGTGCCACCGCCTCGGCATGCTCCGGATCATTCCGATCTAAATACGTTGCAATGATCTTTCCGAACGTTTCCGGATAAATCTTTGCAAGCGTTTCCGTCGTCGTCGTCACGGCCGCCAGCACTCGCGGCTCCGTCGGCAATGCCACCTCCGAAACTTCCACCGCCAAACTCAGGGACTGCAGCCCCTGGGTTTGACTCCCTGAGCTCGCCCCCGACATCACCCGTACCGGAAAAACATACTCCCCCGCCTCCTGACCCGGCGCCACCTCCACCCGCACATACAACGGCATCGGCTCCCCCACCACATAACTCCCATTCTCCTCCGCCAGCGGCACCAGATACGACCCCGCATCCGTCCCAAACTTCGGCTGTCCCATCAACTGATCCACCATCGGCCCTTCCACCCCCCCGCGATACACACGACTCGTACAAAGCCCAATCGTTCCCACCCATCCACCTGCCCGTCCAATCTCCACCCGCATCCCTTTGGTCACCACCGGCAAATCCAACCGCACATAACTCACTTCTCGCCGTGCCACTCTCACTCGCCACGCCACAGTCATCTCTTTTCCCGCCCCCTGCGTCGCCGCCTGCGGAATATCCTTCACCGTCGGACATCCTCCGACCGCGAGTCCCACCAGCATCGCCGCCGCCGCCAACCCCCAACGCGCCGTCACA
>WQYP01000208.1 GCA_009781185.1 Phycisphaerales bacterium
GGAGGGGGGGAGGGGGGGGGGGGGGGGGGGGGGGGGGGGGGGGGGGGGGGGGGGGGGCGGGAGAATGAGATGTGGGTGGCGAAGAGGGATTATCAGAAGGACGAGATGGTGGTGGGACGTTATGATGCGAAGAAGTTTGCGTTTGAGCCGGTGCTGCGATTGCCGGGATTGCGGTTTTCAAGTATGCAGATGTGGGTGGATGAGGGAGGGGGAAAAGGGGAGGGGGGGGTGTATGTGGCGGTGAATGGGGATTTGCTGCGGGTGGCGATGAGAGAAAAGTAAAATTTGTAAAAGTCGTGAAAGTCGTAAAATTCGTGGAGGGATCCTTTCCATGCGATGATGAGAACCGCGAATCTCTTGTCCACCCCTCTCCACGAATTTTACGACTTTCACGACTTTCACGAATTTTACGAATTATTTGCCGTCGGGTTTGTTTTCGTCGGGGTGGGGGGATTGTTCGACGGTCGGCTGATCGTCTTTGGTTTTGAGGCCGATGCGGGCGCGTTGCTGTTCGACGAGTTTCTGGACCTGGGCGGGCGTGAGGCCTTCGCTGTTGTAGTCTTCAAGGAAACGGTCGTGTCGGAAGGTGCGGGCGGCGGCGAGAATCAGACGGTTGCGATCGGCGTTGAAACGATAGACCGTCAGGGTGCTTGAGTCGAGGTCGAGGAGCATGGCGCCCCAGGTGAAGGGGCCGAGCTGGGCGGGGGTCATGTAGATGCCGCGGGCGCCCAGCATGTTTGCCCCTCCTGCGCCAGGCATGGCTTGTGCGAAAGCGGCGTGGTCAAAGGAGATTTCCGTTCCGCTACGGGTGAACAGGAGGACGGCTGCGTTGGCGAGGAGGCCGACGCCGATGAGCCAAAGAGCCTTGTTTTTCATGATCGGTACCTGCGGTAAGAGGGTCAGCAAATCATCAGAGCCGCAATCGTAAGATTGCGCCGTCATAATCGCAATCTTACGATTGCGGCTCTGATGTTTCTGCTGGTAAGCTTGTCAGCCATGATTCTCGCGGCGATTTCTTTTTCGGATCCGGTGATGCTGGCAGGTCTGGCGGCGGCGGGCATTCCGGTGGTGTTGCATTTGCTGAACCGGATACGCTCGCCGATCGTGGCGTTTCCCACGCTGCGATTTTTGAAAATCACGGCACAAAAAACGTCGCGGCGCCGGCAGGTGCAGCAATACCTGCTTTTGCTGGTGCGAATGGCGGTGTTTGCGATGATTGCGATGGCGATCTCGCGACCGCTGATTCGCGGGGGAAATGCGGCATTGGCGTATGGATTTGTGGTGATGTTTTTGGCGGCGATGACGATGCTGGTCATGGCGGGGGTCTGGGGGGCGGCGGCGGTGGAGAAGAGACAGGAAGACAAGGTGACAAGGGGACAAGGTGACAGGGTGACAGGAAAACAAGAGCAGCGACAATATTGGGGATTGTCGGCGGGGGCGATGGGGGCGGCGATTCTGCTGGCGGGATATTCCACGTTCGGTTTAGCGTCGGATCGGTATTTTTCCGGCGATCGCGGCGAGTTCACAGGGCGGGCGACTGCGGCGGTCATGGTGATAGATAATTCGCAGTCCATGCTGGCGCGTGAAGACGGCGCTTCGCGATTGCAGAGGGCGAAGGAACAGGTGCGGCAGATGCTGGGGGAAAAAATTGTGCCCGCGGAGGCGGCGGTGCTGCCGACCAATCCGGAAATGGGAGGTGGGGGAGGAGGTGGGCAAACCGCCACCGATGGACTGACGAGCGATATCACACGATTGTTCGGCAGCGTGGAAAAACTCGGCTCGACCGGCAAGGCTCGGCCGATGCAGGATCGCATCCGCACGGCGGCGACGATGCTGGGAAATTCGCGCCAGCCGGGCAAATTGCTGATCGTGGTGAGCGATTTTGCGAGGCCCGCGTTTGAAGATGCTGCCGTGTTCTCAGGAATTCGAGAGGCCGGCAACGGCAATGGCGTGAAAGACTTGCAGGTGGTGCTCATGCCGATGGGCAAGGGAAGTCCGCCAGCGGATGTGGGCATTGCGAGCTTTATTGTTGCCGAGGGCGGAGGAGGGGGGCATCCGGTCGTCGGCAGTGAGATTCTTTTTGAAGCACAGATCATCAACAACGGCGATGCCGGCGAAGTCAAGGATTTGCTCTTCGAAGTGGACGATCAGCCTGTGGAAAGCGTTCGGCCGCGGGTGACGTTGGGAGCCGGGGGAACAGGGGCGGCGAGGGCGACAATTAAGATCGCGTATCGGTTAACGCAGCCGGGGGCTCATCGCTTTACGTTGCGGTTGGCGGATACGCAGGATGCGGTGGATTGGAATAATCAGCGGCAATTGGTGCTCAATGTCGCCGATCAGATGCGAGTGCTGGTGATCGGACCGGAAGCGAAGATTCGCGCTCGCTCCGCTGCGTTCTATGTGGATGCGGCGCTCTCGCCGTTTGGCGGCACAGGTGGGACGCCTGTGCCACGCTGGTCAATCAAGCCGACTTATCGCGGAGTCGATGAGATTAAGGATGGCGCTTTGGCGGGGTACAGCGCCGTGTTTGTGTGCGACGTGCCGCAGATATCGGAGGCGTTGGCGGAGGGGTTATCGAAGTACGTGAAGGCCGGCGGGCGCGTGGTGTGGGTGCTGGGACCAAGCGTGAATGCGGCGGTGTACAATGATGTGCTTGGTAAGGAAAGGGAGTTGTTGCCAGGGACGCTGGGCGAGCCACTGAGCTCGGCGATGGGCTCGACGGTGGACTGGGTGGACATCAAGTCGGATGTATTTGTTAATTTGTTTGAGAACCAGGAGCCGTTCCGGTCGGTGGTGGTGACCGGGCGGTGGAGTTTGAACGGCGGCGTGGTTCGCGGCCGCCCGCTGGGAAAACTCGCCGACGGCAACGTGTTCATCACACAGCACAGCCAGACCGGCGAAAGCGACGGCGAAGTCTACACGCTACTCACCTCGCCCTCAGCAACATGGTCAAACCTGGGAGCGACGGTCCTGATGGTCCCGCTGGTCTCGCGAATGGCGATGGGCGATTCGGGCAAAGCTCGCGGCGAAACGAGCGTCGTCACCGGCGAAGGCCTGCACATCCCCGTCACCGGCAGCCGCGGCAGAGCGGAAGGCGATCGCAACTTGGGCGGCATGACCATCGACGTCAAAACGCCCACGGAAGGCGTGATCAACGTGCGGCCGCAGAAACTCGGCGATATCCCCGCATGGTGGTTCGATCGCACACAAACGGAAGGCGTCTACACATGGCGAGGATCGGATGGCAAACATACTGGGATGTTCGTGGTGAATCCGCCAGGCGAGGAGGTCGAACTGCAGCCTTGCGATCTGGATGCACTGGCGAGGGAGGTCGGGACGAATCGGCCGACGATTATCGCGGGCAACGCGTCGGAACTGCTCGGCCACCTGGAAAAACAGAGTGAAGGCACGACGCTGGCGCCCGGGGTGCTGGCGATGGTGCTGATGCTCGCGGTGATCGAAGCACTCATGGCCAATCGCCATCGACCGGCGACACGGAACATGGATGACCCTGGAAAAATGGATGTGCCCGTTTTTCCAGGCAAGTCTCCTGACTCGTAAAATTCGTGGAGGGAGGGGGCAAAATTTGTGAGCCCCATTATCGCATGAAAAGGTTCTCTCCACGACTTTTACGACTTTCACGAATTTTACGAATTTTACGCGTGGAAATGCATTGCCCAGAAAAACAGGCACACCCGGAAAAATGGGCGAACGGGGGCAGTGAGCCAGGTGGGCGAAAATCGTGTAGAATATCGTGATGCGATTGTGTTGTGTTGTGATTTTGGCGATGGCGGGGATGTTGCTCGCCGCGTGCGGGCGATCGGAGACGACGGCATCAACGGCGCCGGGGGGAGGAGGGCCGCGGATCGTCTGCACGGTGCCTGCGGCGACGCTCAATCTCGTGCGAATCGGAGCGGTCGATTCGCTCGTGGGCGTCTCGAAATTTGATACCATCTTCCTGCCTGAGGCGAAACAGAATCTCCCGGTGGTCGGAGACTACGGAAGTTTGAATTACGAGCGGCTCGTGGAACTCAAGCCTTCGGTCGTGGTCATTCAGACGGCCGAGCCACGCATACCGGCACGATTGAAAGACCTCGCGGCCCAGCAGCACTTTGAAATCATTAACGTCAAACTCGAGAACACCAGCGATCTGTGGGACATGGTCCAAACGCTGGGAAAGATTTCCGGGCACGCGTCGGACGCCGAAACGGCCGTCGCCGGGGCGAAGCAGGAACTGGCCAATATCGCCGAGCAATACAAAGATCAAAAACATCCGCGGGTGGTGTACGTGATCAGCGACTCGCTGATGATCGTCGGCGGCGAGACGATCCTGAACGAAATGCTGATGATGGCCGGTGGAACCAACGCGGGCGCCGAAGTCGGCAACGGCTTCCCGACCATCAGCATGGAGACATTGGTCAAACTGAATCCTGATGTGCTGTTGATCGGCAAACCCGACGAACCGCCACAACGGAAGGGGATGTCCGATCCGAGGCTCGACAACTGGATGCGGCTGGACGTCCCCGCCGTGCGAAACAAACACGTCTACCTCGTCACCGACGGCGACATCCACATGGCTTCCGTACAGCTGCCACGACACGTTCGCATGCTCGCCGAGCTGATACATAAGTAAATCTGGTGATTTGGTGATTTGGAATTGGGTGATATTGAGGGATTGGCAATGACTAAATCACCAGGTCACCAGATCACCAGATCACTAAATCTACAAATGTGGTCTGTCTGGGTACTGCCCGCGGTAGCGGTATTTTTTCTGTGCATGATGGTCGCTTCGGAGGTGAAGGGGGTCGGCTTCTACTGGCCCGCGGAAAACGTGCGGCAGTTCCGCGTCGACCGCGTGCTCGGAGCCGCAGTTGTCGGCTTCGCCCTCGCAGCCGCCGGCGTCACACTCCAGGCGCTCCTGCGAAATCCTCTCGCCGACCCGTACATCCTCGGAATCTCCTCCGGCAGTTCCGTCGGCGTGATGGCTTGGCTGCTGCTCTCGGTCACATGGAAGGGAGACGGGTGGATACGTTGGCTGCTCAAACAAGGGCAGATCGGGCCGGCGGTGGCGGGAGCGGTGATCACATGCCTGCTGGTCTTCGCCCTGGCACGCCCACGGAAAGGCTCCGGCGGCATGGATCGTCTGACCCTGCTCCTCGTCGGCGTCGTCGTCTCCGCGATCAATGGAGCCGTGCTGATGGTGCTCAACTGGCTCGCCCCCGCTGGCGTGAAAGCCGACTTGATCAGCTACATGATGGGCTCCATCGAAAAAAACGTGACACCTTTGACGTTTTGGCTCGCGGTAACAGTGATCGTGCTGGGCTACCTGCCGATCCTCCTTTCCGGCCGAGCGCTCAACATCGGCAGCCTGTCCGACGTCGAAGCCACCAGCATGGGCGTCAACGTCGCCAAGTTGCGAACACTCTGCTTCATCAGCGCCAGCGTCATGACCGGCGCCGCGATCATTCTTTCCGGCCCTATCGGTTTCGTCGGCCTGATCTGCCCACACATCACCCGCGGACTTGTCGGAGCCGACCACCGCAAACTGACCGTCGCCGCCCCTTTCTGCGGAGCGATTTTCCTGATGCTTGCCGACACTCTCGTCCGCGGCACCAGCGGCTGCTTCTCCCTCGGCGAACTCCCCGTTGGCGTCGTCACGGCTCTCTGCGGCGGACCGTTCTTCCTCATCCTGTTGCACAACCGGCGAGGAGGTGGATTGTGACGCAGACACTGAATTATCGCGGTCCCGATTCCCGGATTCAGGTCAACGAACTCGCCATCGAATCACTCGGTTTTGCTTACGGTAGCCGTTCGGTGCTCAACGCGATCTCTTTCAAAGCCAACGCTGGCGAGCGGATCGCCATCGTCGGTCCTAATGGCTGCGGCAAGTCTACGCTGCTGCGGCTCATCGTGGGAGAGCTCACACCTGCTGCGGGACGTATCACGATTGACGGTGCTGAGACCCGCGCCATTGGGCGTCTCGGTTTAGCGAGGCGGCTTTCGCTGGTGCCCCAGATGACCGAGGCCCCCTTCGGCTATACCGTTCGCGAAATGGTGCTCATGTCCCGCCACGCCGCCATCGGAGAAGCCAGAAAAAATGACGAAACTAAAATCGAAAATGGGGGGGGGCGAAAATCGAAAATCGAAAATTTCTTAGCTTCTGGCTTCTGGCTTCTGGCTTCTTCCCGCAGCTTCGAAACCGCCGACGATCTTCAACTTGCCAACGAAGCGATGTGGAACGCCGACGTCCACCATCTCGCCGACCGCCCTATCAACGAACTCTCCGGCGGCGAACGCCAACGTGTCGCCATTGCACGCGCCTTCACCCAAAACACCCCCATCATGCTCCTGGACGAACCCACTTCGTCGCTCGATCTGTTCCACCAGCTTGAACTCATGGAGCAACTCCACCAGATGACCCGCGAAGAGGGGGGGGAGCGTATTGCGTTGCTGGTGACGCACGATTTGAATCTCGCCGCCGACCACGCTACTCGCGTGATTGTCATGGACGCCGGCCAAATCCTCGCCGACGGCCCCACTTCGCAGGTCCTCGTTCCTGCTGTGCTCGAACCCATCTACCGCGTCAAAATCGAACGCACCCCCGACGGCACCCTCCACTTCAAACGCAACGTCTCCATATAGCCCCCAATGGCACTGCCATGACTATACCCCGTTGCGATCAGCATGTCTTGGTCGTGTCATGAGCGAATAGTGGTGGCGGCGGCGTTTGATCACCCTCGGTTCGATTCGGCCGGGTCGATTCGCCACGCGATTGGCGGCGATGCGGACGAACATGTTCCGGCAATGTCCCACAAGGTCGCGGCAGCCGCC
>WQYP01000209.1 GCA_009781185.1 Phycisphaerales bacterium
AGCCGCGACCGTAAGGGAGCGACCCGTGCGACAATGCGGAAATAACGCCTGTCGCTCCCTGACGGTCGCGGCTCTGATTTTCCGGGGCAATCGTCTGATTGGCCATAAAAAATGGCCACACCCTGATCCGGCACTCCCTTACGGTCGTGGTACCAAGATGAGCCTGAGGTGGATTAGAATGAGAGGATGTTTTTTTCGGAAGAACTTGAGCGATTGCAGGTGGAGGCGGCGGGGCGACCGAACGATGCGGGAGTGTTGTGCGAATTGGGGAATGCGCTGGTTCGGGCACGTCGGCCGGCGGAAGGGGCGGTGATTTTGCGAAGAGCGATTCGACTCGCTGAGGAACAGGGGCGATTGTACAGCAATTTGGGGCTGGCGCTGGGCGATCTGGGGCGATTTGATGAGGCGAGGGATGCCTTTCTTGAAGCGATTGTGCGAGAGCCTGACTGGGCTCCGGCGCACAATAATCTGGCTCAGTTATATATTATGATGGGGCGACATGAGGATGCGGTTACCTGCGCTGATGTGGCGTTGGCGATCGAGCCAAGCTATGCGCCAGCGCGGAAGAATCGGGCGCTGGCTTATCTGGCGATGGGGGATTTTGCTGACGGATGGATCGATTACGACTGGTGCGCTTTGGGGCATCAGGAACCGTCCTATCCGCAGCCGAGCTGGCGCGGCGAACCGCTGGCGGGCAAGCATCTGCTGCTCACCGCGCATCAAGGGCTGGGCGATGCGCTGCAATTCATCCGCTACGCGGCGATGCTTCGCCGGAGCGCCGGGCGGATCACACTGGAGATTCCGCTGCCTCTGGCCGAAGTGGTGCGGAGCTGCGACGGCATCGATGAAGTGATCATTCAGGGGCAACCGCTGCCACAGGCGGACCTGTGCGTTCCGCTGATGGCTTTGCCGCGATTGTTCCATACGCGTCTGGAAACCATTCCTGCTCAAACGCCTTATCTTCGGGCGAATCCGCAACGCATCGCACGATGGAGAGACTATCTGAATCGCGCGACTGCCCCAGGCGAGCGGCTCGTGGGAATCGCATGGCAAGGCAATCCGCATCATCAGTGGGACCAGTTCCGTTCGGCGAGGCTGAGGGATTTCGAGCCGCTGGTGACAATTCCCGGTGTGCGTTTGGTCAGCCTCCAGCGCGGGCCGGGCATTGAGCAAATCCCCGCTTTCCAAGAAGCCGTGGGCAACGCGATTTTGGTTCCGACTGACGGTGAGCAATCGGCCCCGGCGGACCTTGCGGAGACCGCGGCGATGATGACGCTGCTGGACCTGATCATTACCGTGGACACGGCCACGGCGCACCTTGCCGGCGCGCTGGCCCGTCCGACCTGGCTGGCCCTTTCGCAAGCTTGCGACTGGCGCTGGCTGACCAACCGCAGCGACTCGCCCTGGTACCCGACGATGCGTTTGTTTCGGCAAAGCCAGGTCAAGCAATGGGCTGCGGTATTCGCCAGCATCGCCGAGCAACTCAAGGGCGCAACGACGTGACGACGTGAAAAACCGCAAGAAAACGAACGCCTATCCCGGCTAAAGCCGGGGCTATATGGGTTCATCAGAGGTCCCAAATGAACCTTTTCCGAAGTTGCCGACCTTAACCTGATGACAGAAAGACAGAGGTGCATCATGAATCGCTCCGTACTCCTGCCGCTGGCCCTTTTGGTTCTTCTGACGCCAGGGCTTGGGGGGTGCATCGCCTTTTACAGCTACAAGCCGATCCACTTCGCTGTCTACGATGCCGAGACCGGCCAGCCTATCGCCGGTGCAAGTGTCCATGTGAGGTACATGGCGAACTTGTTCTCCATACACAACCCACCCCGACGGGGCGGAGCCACCACCGACCGGTCGGGGCGGGCGAAACTGGACATGCCGACGCCCTGGGGCGAGGAAGCGTCCACCCAGATGTGTATCAAGGATTGCCTCGGCTTCGGCCTCTTGGGTACCCGCGTGGAAGTGTCCGCCCACGGGTATATCGAGGATAGCCCCAAGGAGACAGGCCAAAAAAGCACACCGCAGAACCCCGTGAACGTTTACCTGTATAAGGAGCCATTGCCGGAGATTACCTTCGTCGTCCCCGATGGCTATCGCGGCCCGCTCATGATAGACCTGCGGCCCGCGAAGACACGCGTACAGGATGAACCGGGAAAAAGAACTTTCACCTTTCAGGTATCGCCTTCGGGCTACATCAGGATCGACGCGGCACCTTTGCTATTCGAACTCGACTGGTCTTGCTTGAGCAAGAGCAGGTTCGTTTATAAAAGCGGGACATGCATTCTAAAGCACGGCGAGTACGGAGCAGCCGACCCCAATCGCATCGCCGTTCGAATACTCCACGTGATGGAACTCCCCGCCCGCCCGGGTTCAGGCCAATATCTTTTTGTCGTGGGAACCGAAAGTGACGCGAAAGAAATCGCCAGCGACCCCAAAGCATGGGACGCATTGTTCGATCAGTCACGTTGAGCACCTGAATGGCCCCGGCCTCGTGGCGGCGCGGGTGCCACAGGTCAGGGACGGTCTCGGTCCCAGACCGGTGCTTTACGGTCTAAACAGAGAAAGTCCATTTTTGGCGAATTTCGCGGATTTCTGCTATAATTCGTAACGATTATACGAGGTGGCCAATGACCTTATCTCTGCAACTGCCCGATCAAGCTCAGGATGTGTTGCGCAGCGCTTTTGGCGAGAACCTGAATCGTGCCGCCCTGGAAGCTCTGGCCATCGAAGGCTATCGCACCTGCAAGCTCAGCCGCTTCGATGTGCAGAAGCTGCTCGGATTTGATAATCGCTGGGACACGGAAGAATGGCTCGGTGCTCACGGGCTGCACTTGCAGTATTCCCTGGAAGATCTCGAAGCGGATGGTCGTACTTTGGAAAAAATCCGCGAGTGTGGGGGGGCCGCAAGTGAGCCTTATCGTCTCTGACAATTCACCTCTGAATCTGCTGATACGTGTGGGCTTGGCGCATGTGTTGCCGAAACTTTTCGATCAGGTGTTGATTCCTTGCGAGGTCGCCAACGAAATGCGCCATCCGAAAGCTCCGCAGGCGGTGCGTGATTTTCTGGCGGCTCCGCCAGCGTGGCTACATATTCGTTCACCGCAGACAATGCTGACTTTGCCGCAACTTGATGCCGGAGAAGCCGCAGCCATCAGCCTTGCTGTCGAAACCTCCTCCATCCTTCTGATCGACGAACAGGACGGCCGAGCGGCCGCTTTGGAACACGGCCTTCAAATCGTTGGTGCTATCGGCGTACTGGAGCGAGCCGCAAATGAAGGACTAATCACCGACCTGCAACAGGTCCACCAAAAAATTCGAACGCTGCGATTCCACGTATCCGATGCTATTCTCGACCGTTCCCTGACCCGCCATCTGGCATTTCTCCACCATCGTCCTTAAAATAATCGTATGCAAAAACTTAAACCCTCCGAACGGATGAAGATTGAGCGGCAGTCGATGCCGGCGCGGGATGCTGTCGAGCGATCTGCGGCTTTTTCGGAAGTGAATCTTGGATTGGCTGAGCGTGCGGCCGTCACCGAAGCACAGCGTTGTCTGCTGTGCAAGGATCCGAAATGCATTCAAGGCTGCCCGGTACAGATTAATATTCCTGGGTTTATTGAGAAGGTTGCAGAGAGCGATTTTGCGGCTGCTGCGGAGGTGCTGTACCGCACCAATATGCTGCCCGGCATCTCCGGACGCGTTTGCCCGCAGGAAAAACAATGCGAATCCAAGTGCATCCGCGGACTTAAGGGCTGCTCCGTCGGCATCGGGTACCTCGAACGGTTCGTCGCAGATTGGGCATCACAACGTGGCATGGGCGTCTCGCCCGTGAACACAGGCGGGGCGCCTGTGCCACGCTTCAAAGTCGCCGTCGTCGGCTCCGGGCCTGCGGGGCTCACTTGCGCCGGAGAACTCGCCAGGCGCGGACATGCTGTGACTATCTTCGAAGCACTCCACCAACCCGGCGGCGTTCTCGTCTACGGCATTCCTGAATTCCGACTCCCCAAAACCATCGTCAAAAAAGAAGTCCAAACCCTCTTGGCCATGGGCGTTCAAATTCAATGCAACGTCATCATCGGCCAAACTTACACCATTGACGATTTGATGAACGAAATGGGCTTTTCGGCCGTTTTTATCGCCAATGGTGCTGGGCTGCCGGTCTTTATGAGCATCCCCGGCGAAAGTTATAAAGGCGTCTATTCCGCCAATGAATACCTGACTCGCGTAAATCTGATGAAGGCTTACCAGCCAGAGGCCGAGACGCCGGTGCTGAAAGCGAAGCGGGTTTGCGTGATCGGCGGCGGTAATACCGCGATGGATGCCGTCCGTACCGCACGACGATTGGGAGCTGATCCGGCGACATTGGTCTACCGCCGCAGCCGGTCTGAGATGCCTGCACGACTGGAAGAGGTTCACCACGCGGAAGAGGAAGGCGTCGTGTTCCAGATGCTCACGAATCCCGTTGCGGTCCTGGCCGACGACAAAGGGTGGGTGCGTGCGTTGAAGTGTCAGAAGATGGAACTGGGCGAAGCGGACAAGTCCGGTCGCCGCAAGCCTGTGGCCATTCCCGGCAGCGATTTTGAAATTCCCTGCCAGGTCGTCATCGAAGCCGTCGGCACGCGCTCCAATCCGATCTTGACTCAAACCACGCCGGAGCTGAAAACCAGCGACCGCGGCTACATTCTCGTTGATGAAAACAACATGACGAGCAAGCCCGGCGTGTTCGCCGGCGGCGATATCGTTCGCGGGGCCGCGACCGTGATCCTGGCGATGGGCGACGGTAAAAAAAATGCCGCTGCTATACATGACTATCTTGTGAAGAAGCCAGAAGTCAGAAGCTAGAGCGTTTTTCATGTGGTCGTGGCGTGATGACATGCGCAGGAAGCGAGAGCCAAAGCCCCGCATTGCCATGCGGGGCTCCAAAACGCTATAGTAGCCAGAAGAATGACGAGATTTGAATGACGAATGACAAATCAAATTCGAATGATGAATGTTTGAATGACGAAATGAGGCCGCCTCAATGCGACATTTTGGGTGTTTCTGTCATTTGAACATTTGTATTTGATTTGTCATTCGAGACCTCTGATTAACCTCATGGACGAAAAAGGTAGGCTTGTCATCGTGACTTCCTTTTGTTAGATCGCTTTCGGCCTTTTTCTTCAACGCGTTTTGGGGCGGCCGGGGCGATTGCTGATGGATTTGATCCGGCGATCGAGCAGGTCGGACCAGTCCTTGGCTTCACGGGCGGCGAGCGTGTCGGGGAAGTCGGCGATGAGGTTTTGGAAGTCGGTTTGGAGTTGGGTGGCCTTGTCTACGGTTTTGCCGTCGATGCCGAGGGTGGCGACTTGGGGGGTGAGGGCGCGGAGTTGTTTTTCGCCGTCGATTTCTTTCTGGGCGATGGGGTCGGCTTCGAGTGCCTTGATTTTGGCGTTGAGCTGCGCGGCTTCGGGGGAACCCTTCATAAGCGGAAGGTCGGCGGCCTTTTTTAAGTAGAGATATTTGAAAAGGACATGGGTACGGGTTTCGGCGGCAGGGAGGACGGATTGACGCCAAGAGGTGAGATAGGATTTGCCGTCGTTGGTGGGAACGTTGGTGATTAACAGCAGGTCGCGGAGATGGGATTCGCGGAGAGCGGCGTCGGACTCTGCGGCGGCTTTTTTGAGCTGCGATTGGATCGCGGCCTTGGCGGAAGCAAGTTCGTCTTTGGTTACACCGGGTTTGCTGAGCCAGGCGTTTGCGAGAAGCCAGGAAAGGCCGGCATGGAGACGGTCGGGCTTGAGGGCGGCGAAATCGTCGGTGTCGCAATAGTTCAGAGGGGTACGGGCGAGGCGGAGGGCGTCGCCGATGGTGGATTCGAATTTGGTGTAACCGAAGGGATCATCGGTGCCGATGATGTAGGGCTTGGTGGGATGAGACTTAGCGTAGGCTTCCCACGAGACGGCGACGATGGCGACGCCGGTGCCGGCGCCGAGTTGGATGGGCGGCGTGTTTTCGTAGAGACGCGGGTAGAGTTGCGGGCCCAGGGCGAGGCCGGCGATTTGATTGGGGTAGCGTTGTGCGACGGCGAGTGTTCGGAATTGGCCGGTGATGCCGGTGTCGTCGGCGACGACGAGGCGGATGTTGCGGTGAATACCGGGGAGGGAGTCGGCGAAGGACATGTAAGCGTCCATGGCTTCTTCGGTGGGGATGGTGGGAATCGTCGTTTTTTTGACGGGGGCGGTGGTGGCCAGCGGGGTGGCGACGAAGAGCTGGTTGACGCCGATGATGATGACGCCGTTTTCTTCGGCCCACGTGGTAAGGCCCATCGCGTTGATCCACTTGGACGTGGTCGAGGTGCTCTTACCGAGCACGAAGAGGACGGGACGGCTGGTGTTGGCTTTTTGGGGTGTGCGGGGAACGTAGAGTTCGCAGGTCTGGTTGGCGGTGCTGCCGGGGAGCGGCAGGTTGGTCTGGTAACCGGGGTCAAGGGAAATGGCGGGAGCGGTGGTGGGGGCGGCGTGGGAAAACGAAGTGAAGCAGGCCAAAGTGATGATCACGGGAAGTATGTGGCGTCGCATACGGGTTCCTTCCAGAATTCATGGGAAAAACAATCATCAGAGCCGCAATCGTAAGATTGCGCCATCATAACCGCAATCTTACGATTGCGGCTCTGATGATCCCGGGTGCGTGGCATGAATTGCCGAGGAGTTTGGTACAATAAGTTGTATAGCAGTTCAGGACGAGTTGAGGAGTCAATGCACGGAAGCGAAGGAAGTAGCCAAGGAGGTCAAATCGAAGCGTCAG
>WQYP01000210.1 GCA_009781185.1 Phycisphaerales bacterium
CCTCACCGCCGCCCCCGTTCCCATTCTCGCCGAAATCGACGCCTCTTCGCTCCCCCTCTCCCCCTCTCCCCCTCTCCCCCTCCCCTCCCCCCGTCCGGCCAAAGCCTCCCACGCTCCGCCGCATGCCGCTCCTCCCGCTTCCCACGTTCCCCCTCCCCCGATGCAGCCGCTGCTCTTCGAGATCGCGTGGGAAGTCTGCTGGCAGCTCGGCGGCATCTACACCGTCATCCGCTCCAAAGCGCCGCAAATGACGCGTGCCTGGGGCGATCGCTATTGTCTCATCGGCCCCTACAACGGCGAGACCGCGGCCGTCGAACTCGAAGAATGCCCGGGCTCGGGACCTGTCGCCGTCGCCATCGACCGCCTGCGAGCCATGGGCATCAAAGTCCATCACGGCCGTTGGCTCGTCACCGGCAGACCTCGCGTCATCCTCCTGGAATTCGGAGCCGCACTCGACCGTATCGGCGAATTCAAATACTACCTCTGGAAAGACCACGGCATCCAGGCTCCCGACAACGACCAAGAAGTCTCCAACGTCATCTCCTTTGCCTTCCTCGTAGGCCTCTTCTTCCAGGAACTCACCAAAGTCCCCAACCTCCAACTCCCCGTCATGGCTCACTTCCACGAATGGATGTCAGGTCTGGGCCTCCTTCGCATTAAACACCTGAAACTTCCCGTTGCCACCATCTTCACCACGCACGCCACGCTTCTGGGCCGCTACCTCTGCACCGACAATCCCGACTTCTACAGCAAGCTTCCGTGGATTAATCCCGATCATGCTGCAGGCCATTATAATATCTACGCACGTTACTCCATCGAGCGTGGCTCCGCCCACTGCGCGGATATTTTCACCACCGTTTCCGACATCACCGGCCTGGAAGCCGAGAAACTCCTCGGTCGCCGACCCGACGTCGTCACCCCCAACGGCCTGAACATCCAGAAATTCGCCGCCATCCACGAATTCCAGAACCTCCACAAAGACTACAAGGAAATCATCCACCAGTTCGTCTCCGGCCATTTCTTCCCGTCGTACAACTTCGACCTCGAACGCACCATCTACCTCTTCATCTCCGGCCGCTACGAGTACCGCAACAAAGGCATGGACCTCTTCATCGAATCCCTCGCCCGCCTGAACCACTGGCTCCGCGCCGGCGGCATCCCCATCAACGTCGTCGCCTTCATCATCACCCGTGCCCCCTGCAAAAACATCAACGTTGATGTCCTTCGCAATCAGTCGATGTTCGACGAACTCAACAAGCTCTGCGAAAACGTTACCGAAGACATGGGCGACGCGCTTGTCCACGCCGTCTCGCAGGGCCGCCTTCCCGAACGTGGCGAACTCCTGACCGAAGAAGCGATCGTCAAGCTCAAGCGCACCATGCACGCATGGCGTACCTGGAAGCAGCCGCCGATCATCACGCACGATCTCTGGAACGACGCCGCCGATCCCGTCCTCTGCCAACTCCGTTCCTGCCAACTTTTCAACGCCAAACACGACCCGGTCAAAGTCGTTTACCATCCGGATTTCGTCAACGCCACCAGCCCGTTGATCGGCCTGGACTACGACGAGTTCGTCCGCGGATGCCACATGGGCGTGTTCCCCTCCTACTACGAACCCTGGGGCTACACGCCTGAAGAATGCATCGCCTCCGGCGTGCCGGCCGTCACCAGCGACCTCGCAGGCTTCGGCTCCTACGTCCAGCAAAACATCCAGGACCCCAACTCGAAAGGCCTTTTCATCGTCGGCCGCCGCTACGCCTCCTGGGATCAAGCCGCCCACCAACTGACTGAAATCCTTTTCAACTTCTGCCTCAAAGACCGCCGTGCCCGCGTCGAGCTCCGCAACCGCACCGAGCGTTTATCGGAATATTTCGATTGGTCGAATCTGATCTCGCACTATCACGATGCTCACAAATTAGCCATGCAGAAACACGCCGGCGTCACAATTTGAGAGGAGCACCGCATGGTAATGCGGTGGTTTGGCACCGCTTTCGTACCTAACCACCGCATTACCATGCGGTGCTCCCGATTCGCACTTCTCATCTTCGCAGCTTGCATATTCTCCACCTGCACTGCACCCATCAAAACCTACCCTGAATCCGACGCATTCTTCAAAGGCGACACTTTCACCGTTCCCCCCGAATTCCAAAACGGCACCGCCACCCTTGAACAAGCCAAAGCCTGGGCCAGATCTCTCATGAGCGACCCCAACGTGACCGACGGTAACATCCACGCCGATCCCTACGACTTCCTGCCCGCCCCGCGCCACACCATCCTCCTCTGGGACCCATGCAACGGCGGCACCGGCGGCAACACCTACATGGTTTTCGAAATCACCCCCAACGGCCTCAAATACCTCGGCAGCGTCGGCAATCACCCCAGCCTCGTCGCCCCCGACTCCCACAACCGCCCACGATTCGTCACCTATTGGCGATTGGGTGCGGTCGGCGGCGATCTTATTCTCTACGTCCTCACCTCCAACGGCATCCGCCAACTCGCCTGCAAAACCATCGAACCCCACAACAACGACCACGATGTCGCGGACAACAATGCCGACGACCTGCTCCGCGAATCCCTCTTCACCCCGCCCGTCTCCGCCGACCTCATCGCCCGCACTTTCCAACTCGCAGAGTAGCCGCTTCACGGAATAAAGATCACCTGATTCGCCACATCCTCCGGATTCTCCAATTTCGCACGAGTTTCCAGCCACTCCGCGTAGAGGCGATTCCTGTTGGGATTTCGAGAATGAGCCGCGAAAAAAATGCCGCGAAATGGAATTCCTTTCCGCAGAAGGCGAGTTCCTATCGCGTGAAAATGTCGATCATGCGTAAAGAGTTCACGTCCCAACTCACCAGCCCGATCGAGCAGCTCTGGATCCTTGATGTCATCCGATCCGTCCTCTTGTGCCGTGAGCACATCCACTCCCGCTGTTCGCAACTTGGCGGTCACCAAAGCGTCCACATTCGCATCCATCAGAAGCCGCAAACTCATGGCTGCCGCATCGCCTCGCGCTGTTTCATCGCCTCGCGAACACGCAGTTCAGCCGGTGACATGGGCCGTGAGGCTTGTAAGGCTCTCAACTCCCGCTCTAATTCATCATCTCGGCGCATCGCCTCGTCGATCTCCGCTTGATGATCGTAGTAATAGCTCATCGCCGCATGCAGTTGCGCACGCGTCACATAATGTGGGTATGCCGCGGCAGTCTCCTCAACACTACCGTATCCCCGGATCATCTCCACCAGCATCTTCACCTTCTTCCGCGGCGAATCCACGCACGCAGTCCCATTCTCATCCAAATAAATATGCGTCTCCCGCACCGGCGTCCACATTGCCATCGTCATAAATCACCTCATCCCAATTATATCATTCCGCCTCCACCCCCTCCAACTATTCGCCATTCCCGCTCCGTCCTGTAAAATACCACACATCCGGAAGGAGCAACCATGCAACTCGCACCTGTCGCCTGCAACCACTGTGTCGCATCGCTGCAAATTTCCGATTCGGCTCGCTTTGTCACATGCAGCTATTGCAACTCCCAAATTGAAATTAAGCGTACCGATTCCGCCGGTTCGATGGCAATGGCCGACGACATTCATATTCTCCGCCGCGATGCCGAGCTTGCGCGTCTCGACCGCGAATGGGCCGCTCGATCCGGTCAACTCTTCGTCAGGAATAAGGATGGTTCAACCAGTCCGCCGACCACCGCGGCGGGTTATCTCCTGATCTTCGTGATGGGAGGCTTCGGCATCATCTGGACGATCATTGCCAGCGGCGTATGCGTGCTCTTCGCCGGCGGCATGCACGCGGCCAACGTACCGTGCTTCTTTTCTGCCTTTCCGTGTCTGTCACTCTTCGGCGTCTTCTTCATCGTGCTGGCCATCACGCTCGGCATGAAAACCATCTCCGCCACGGGCAAGTATCAGGAGGAATTGCGGCAATACCAACTTCGACGACAACAACTCCTCAACGAATCGACAGGCAAGCCTCCCCCTCCTGCCGGCTAACTAATGCCGCTGAATGTGTACACACGTTCCGTCGCACGGCTCCGTTCGGCGATGCGTTTTAACTGCTCCACTCGCCGTCCAAATGTTTTTTCAAAGGTGTGCTCCCGGGCGAAAGACAATGCTCGACGAGCGTGCTCTAATATTTCCGCTGTATTCAATTTCGCAATTCGTGCCGCCAACTCTGCGGGACGATTCATTGCTGTCAGCCATCCTGCGGCGCTGTGTGCTACCACGCCGCGGAACGCTTCGTTGTCGTAGCCCGCGATCGGCACGCCGCACGACATCGTCTCCAAATACGTACACGACGGATCCCCCTGACGATGGCAGCACACAAACACGTCCACCTCGTCCCGCACAAACGGCAACAACTCCCGCTCGAAATCCATCACGCCTTTGAATACAACCTCCCGCGAAAGCCCCATCGCCGCGACCTCTTTCCGCATTCCTGCTTCCAATTCCCCTCCGCCGCAGATCGCCAACGAAAACTTCACGCCGCGACGCTTGAGTTCCTTCGCCACCGGCACCAGGTGATCCGCCCCCTTCATCGCCATGAGCCGTCCCGAATACGCCAGTCGTAGAATTCCTTTTTCGCGCAGGCGCTTCGTTCGCCGCTCCAGCGTAGCCTCGTCCGCCAAAATCTTCTCTCGCACCCGGGTGTCAAAATACAGCAGCGATTCTTTGGCAATTCCCCGATACGCCTCATACGTCGGCGTCCCATTGCACTGCACCCCACCGCCCTTTTCCGCAGCCTTTCGCACCACCCGCCGCGCCTGGCGTTCGATGGACAAGAGCCAGATCGTCCGCCGCAGACGAACCACCGGATTGACCCGCGAAACCGCGAGCATCTGCAACTGTGTTCTGAGCGAATACTCCGACACGTACACCGCCGGGATACTCATTGATGCACATAATTCACACAGCGATAATTGTCGATAGTGCAACGCCAGAAGCGCCACTGCGCTACCCTCGAGCGTTCGCCGCATCTCCGGCCCATCGTACCTTGCCACCTTCAGCTCAAACGGCAACTCTTCTTCCGCAATCTCCACTTCATCCATGTTTCCAGCCTGCCCCGCCCCTTCCTCGACTACAACCCGTACCGGTCCGCCCCACTGACGCACATATTCCTCCACGCCCGCCAAAAACTTCCGCGCCAGCACAATTCCCGCCCTCGCCCCCTTTCGCACGCCAAATGCCGGCAGAATCGTCAACCTTCCCACATCGCGCATGGCCCGCCTCGGGTGTGTGACATGTTTTGCTTCGATCAACGGCTAAACCTTATACGGGTCGCCCAAGAGCGACCGCTAAAAGTTCTCAATCACACTACGTCCCTCATCCTTCGGCAGTTTCTCCTGCCGCCCCTTCCTCGCGCAGCTTGATCCGCACTCCTCCTGCGCCGCTCTCTTCGCCCGGCGACTGCTCAATCGTAATTTTTCTTTGCCGAATCAACTCCAGCGTCGCCAAAAACAGCCCGATCATCTCCGACTTGCTCTTCCGCCCTTCAAAGAGCTCCCGCAACGTAAGTCCCCTGGCATCCGCAATCGTTACGCCCGCCTCGTTAAGCTCCCGCGTGAGACGATCAAGAATATCCGCCTGGTGCAAACTGATCGGCGTATCGTCGTACATCACCTCGTGGCCGTAGGCCGAATGGCCGACGCTCGCCATGATGGCGTTGAATGCGTCGATCAGGCGGAACAAATCGAGGTCTTCGATCTCGAGCGGGGCACGGCCTTCCCGCCGGGTCACGCCTCGCCCGTAGCGGGCCGCCTCCGTTTCCGCTCGCCGCTTCAAATCCCCCGCCGCGTCTTTGAATTCCTTGTACGCCAAAAGCTGCTTGACCAGTTCGTATCGCGGATCGGCAAGTTCTTCCACGCTCGTCGGACCGCCCCCCTCGCCGCCTTCTTCCACCCCCTGAGCCTTCTGCTGTGGAATGAGCATTCGGCTCTTGATCTCCATCAGCGTCGCCGCCATCACCAGAAATTCGCCGGCCAAATTAATATCGATCCGACGAATCACTTCGACATATTTCAGATACTGTTCGGTAATCCGCGCAATGGGAATATTCCGGATGTCCACCTCATTCCGCCGAATCAGATACAGCAAAAGCTCCAATGGCCCGCTGTAAACGTCCAGCTCCACCTTATACTCCTCGCCCCCCCCCCCAGCCCCCATGTGTTGCGTATTTGCTAATTCACTCATCCCACCACGATACCCGAAGTTGCCCGCGGGAGAAACGTTAGCCCCCGGCTCTACCGGGGGCTAACAAATCTCGCCGTACGGATCGTACGGACGCGAGATGCGATTTTTCGTGAAGTTCCACCCCAAGCGACGCAGCCGCCGGATAATCTCGTCGGCCAACATCACCGGTTCCTGATCCCCGGATTGTGCGTGAAGAATTATCGTCGGTTCCACCGGCGGAGCCTGTCCGGTCGCAGCGTGATGCAGGGTGAATCCTATGCCCCCGACGAACGCGCCAGCCACGAGAACTGCCTGGGGAAATAATGCTTTGAGCTTGCCGGAGCGCACAACAGACTCTCACAAATACTCGGCTCATGTTTGAATACACCTGCATAAACGGGTTGTGCGTCCCAAAAGTTTCAGTGCTCTATTTAACCGTCATCTCACTCATGCGAAAACCGCACAAGCATCTCCAGCGTTCGCCTCGCCGCTCCCGAATCGATCGCCGCGGCCGCCTTCGCAAGTCCCGCGGCAAGCGAATCCACCGCATGTCCCACCCACAGCGCCGCCGCCGCATTGGCCA
>WQYP01000211.1 GCA_009781185.1 Phycisphaerales bacterium
ATCCCCGAGATACCTTCCTGGCCCGCTCATCACGATATCCTCCATGACACTTCATCATGGAACGTATCGGCCAAAACGACAAGCGATCAGGAAAAAACGACCTGTAATGATGCTATAGTCTCGTTTTGGTTGACCGGTTCGCAGCAGTTCCACCTGATGAAGAACGTGTCGGAAAGCTTGGCCGGTCGTGTGGCGATTCTGGATTTGCAGGGTTTATCTCAGAGCGAAAAGGCAAAGGATGAAACGCGACCGGCATTTCTTCCGGATATTCCGCTTCAAACCAAACGCCCAGTCTGGTCAACGCAGGATGCATTCGACGTGATCGTCAAAGGCTCTTTCCCGCAGTTATTCGACGGAACACCACCATCTATGTTCTACTCCGCATACGTCCGCACCTACATCGAACGCGACGTCCGCGAGATTCTAAACATCTCCAACGAGCACGCCTTCTTAAAATTTTTGAAAGTGATGGCCGGCAGGACGGGACAGGTCTTGAATTACCACGACATCTCCCGCGACATCGAGATCAGCGTCAATACCGTCAAGAGCTGGGTTTCCGTCTTGGAAACCTCCGGCGTGATTTATCTGCTTCCGCCGTATTTCCGCAATCTGACAAAACGAGCGATTAAGACGCCGAAGATGTATTTTCTGGACACCGGCCTGTGCTGCTATCTGACCGGCATTACCACCGGTGAAATGGCTCTGAACCACTCCATGAGCGGTGCGTTATTTGAAACATATGCCGTCTCCGAGATACTCAAATCCTACTGGCACAACGGCGAACGCCCATTCGCCTATTTCTATCGCGACGCGCAGGGTAAAGAAATCGACTTAATTCTGGACAAGAACGGCAAACTCTGGCCGATCGAAATCAAACAAACCGCCACGCCGAATCCGAAGATGGTGCAAAGTTTCGATGTCCTTTCTGCCTCCGGTCGCGGTAGAGGCGCACTCGTCTGTACCGCGAACAAGCTCATTTCGATGGGCAACGAAGTGAGCGTTGTGCCAGTAAGTTATATTTAATGTTTCTGCAACAGCCTGTTGCAGAAATGAACCGTCGGATTCTCGCACAGGTTGTGCGAGAAATGTGCTGAGGACAGGACTTGATGTGATTCGACGAAACACGTTCCAGTCGTGTGCGGAGTGGTTTCATGATGCGACCTTTCCGGGCAGATTCTCCTGGATCATCCATTGGCGATTACACGGTCCTTGACGCGGACCGCTGGGGTCGAGCGTGCGGTAGCCCTTGATTGGGACATCCAGAAGCGGCTGAAGGCGCGACGCCTCGATGCCTTGATGTTGAAGTACCCAGCCTAACCGCTTGATGGTCGCAGCGTCGAGCTTGAGGGCATAGTCGATGATACGCTTCAAGTCCAGAGTCTCACCACGCACCGCGAAGGCGTGGAGTACCTCGGCAAAATCCCCACAGTACTGCGGTATCATCAGACCGTCCAGAAGTGTTCGCTCCGGGTCGGTAATCGTTACTCTCGCCTCTCCAACCCAAATCTTCTGTGTACCAAAGAATCGATCTGGCTTGACGCGGATGAACTGGTAGATCGTCTCGCCGATGGGAATTCCCCCCTGGCCGTTCGCGGCGTGATGTGACTGCGGAATCGGAGTGCCGATAGTGGTGAGAACGAAAACCTTGCGTGGTGCTTGTTCGGTCAGGCCGTGGTGGTGCAGCGCAGACCTGTGGCTGATCGCTCCGCTGGGTACCAACTTCATGGCAATCTCAAACTCATGAACGCCGGAGACTCCCGGCACCGTAGCAGCCAAGGCGTAAAGCCCTTGACGCAAACGTACCAGCCACCCGCTCTTGGTCAGGTGGTGTAGCGCCTGGCGAAGGTAACTGCTCGACAGGCCCACCGTCGGCGCAAGTGCCCGAGCCCGTTCCATCGTAACGATGCGGTCTCCTTCGCTGGCCAGCGTGCGGATGAGCCGCATGGCAGGCTGAGCGGGAATTTGCGGTATTAGTTTCATCGTTCGTTCCTTTCGAACAACCGACATATTGCATCTATCGGCCATTCGTTAGATATAATATTTAAATTATTCGTCAGGATCAAACAATTTGAATATTTTATCTAATAGTAGAGCTGATTGAGCTTTCAGCTCTGTAGAATTTTTCAAAGTTGGGTGTGACACGCGCAAGCCGTCGCAATTGCGTTATTATGTGATTATTGCTTGGCACGCAATAATCGAATAACGCCGCCAGCGGTGGATAAAACCGTTCTCGCTTGGCAATATGTGCGAGCGATTTTATCCAACGGCTCGCTCAAGCTGTACTAAAACCACATACTTGATTACGTGCTCAAGCAGGCATATTTAGTCAACTTCGTCGCCTCGCAGGTACGGTGCAGCCAGACTGGACTTCTCTTGTCCGATTCGTATAATCCTTCAAATATTCTGAAGGATTTTACGTATGGTGAGATTGGCTGACGACCGATGTACTGGCCAGCTTGCGTTTAAACACGCGGCAAATCACAGCCATCCGCACCTTGAAAACCAGCCAAAAACCACAACTTGCGCAGACGAACTTAGAGGCCGCATTATGCGCAGAGAGGTCAGATACGATGTTTGAACAGTTTGTCGAAGCGTATGAGGCGATAATTGATTGGCCGAGGCGGTTGGCTAACGAGACACCGTTCTATAAGCGGTTATTTGCTCAGGCGGGAGTTAAACGGGTGTTGGATGCGGCTTGCGGGACGGGGCATCATGCGGCGATGTTTCATGAGTGGGGTATGGCGGTGGAGGCGGCGGATGTGGCGGAGGCAATGATTGTGCAGGCACGAGAGCGTTTTGGTACGCCTGTAGGGTTGGAGTGGGTGGTGCGAGGGTTTGATGTGCCATGGGTGGGAGAGAAGAAAGCGATGTTTGATGCGGTGATTTGTGTGGGTAATTCGTTGGCGTTGGCGGGGGATCGGGCGGTGGTCGGAAAGACGTTGGACAATATGTTGGCGGTGTTGCGGACGGGGGGCGTGGCGGTGGTGCAGGTGTTGAATGTGCAGGCATTGCCGGAGGGGGCGGTGCAGTGGCAGAAGTCGAAGTTAGTGACGTTGAAAGGCAGTCCGCAGGTGGTGGTTAAGGGGGTGCATCGTGTGGGGAGTGATGGGTATGTGGAATTGCTGGTGATCGATCCGGCCACGGGGAAGATGCAAGCCGATTCGGCACGTTTTCTGGGATTATCCGCATTGGAACTGGAAGAGATGGCACGATTGGCGGGAGCGACAAGCGTGCAGTTTTACGGGAGCTATCAGGATGCGGCATACTGTGAAACGACGAGCACGGATCTGATCCTTGTGGCGACGCGGTAGATTTCCTCGATATACCAATTTTCCGTCTACGGAAAAAGATGACATGAGGAAAATGAAAAAGTATCCATTTGCATAAAAGGACACTTTTTGTCCGCTTGTGCAAACTGATTTGGAGTGCCGAGTGTCAGAAAACGGTATACATTTTTCTGACGAGGTAATGTGCCGATTCCAGAGAGGGAGAAGCCGCCGCCAGCGAACGAGGCCACGGAGCCGGTCGGAAAGATCGGCTGCCAAGAGTGGTTGGGCGGCTTGCTCAAACACTACTACCGTCAGGCGGCGTGAAAACCACCTCCAGAATAACGGGGGTTGAACAAGCTACGATTATCGCCGAGTTCGTCAAGTTTTTTTGCTATAAAACTTGACATCATGCCGGGGCGAGCCGATACTATTTTTATGATCGCTACCACAACAACCCAACAGCACGGCATCGCCGACCTCGTCCGCCAGCGTATTGAACGTGGCGGTGAACGGCTGTGGCGGTTCGAAGATTTCGGTGATCTGCCCTTCACCGCTGTGGCTCAGGCACTCTCGCGGCTGACTCGTAACGACCAACTCGAACGCCTCAGCAAGGGTACCTATTACCGCTCCCGCCAGACCAGTTTTGGCAAGAGCCGCCCCAACCCGGCAGCGATTCAACAACTGGCTTCGCGGCAGAAGAGCATGTTTCCCTCCGGTATTGCGGCAGCTAACCTCCTGGGATTCACCACTCAGAACCCACAGCGAAGAGAACTGGCCACAAGCGGGCTGAGCCTGCCACGGAAGTTGGTGGGAGCAGACACCATTATTCGCGCCCGGCGACCTGAGGCTTGGTCACGTCTCAATCAGACTGACGCAGCACTTCTGGATTTTCTGCGCCATGGCGGGCGTACCAGTGAATTGTCGCCGAGCGATACCATTCGTCGGGTCAAGAAACTGTTGTCGGAGTCGGGGCGTCTGGAGCGGCTGCTCAAGGTCGCTGACACAGAGCCGCCGCGTGTCCGGGCGATCCTCGGTGCCTTGGGCGAACAACTCGGCAGTAGCGGCCGACAGATCGGTCGGCTTCGGGGCTCATTGAATCCGCTTTCGCGGTTTGATTTTGGCCTGTTGGCGGGACTATCCAACGCACGGTCATGGTATGCAAAGGAGTGCCGTTGAGGTGAGACTTTTTGAACATCCGGATTTCGAGCAAGCCATCCTTCGTGCTCAGGAACATTTCCGCGATCGTGGCCTTCGTCCTGCGATCATCGAAAAAGATTACTTTGTTACCGAGGCCTTGCGACTTCTCGCCAGCAGCGTGGGTGACAAGATCATCTTCAAGGGCGGCACCAGCTTGTCCAAGGGATGGAATCTGATCCAACGATTTTCTGAAGACATCGATATTTTCTTTGATCCTCACGCTTTCACTCCGACGTTGGGTAAGAACGCCATCGACCGCGAACTCAAAAAGCTCCGCGATGCGATCAGCAAACACCCGGCGATGACCATGATGTCCGCGGAAAGTCAGACCATCGGCGGCTTCGGACGCAGCGATCGATTCTCTTACCATCAACGTTTTGGAGGTATCGGCGAAGTCGTCAATCGCGTGTTGTTGGAAGTCGGCACCGCCAGCGGACGTGAGCCAACGACCGTCGTGGAGTTGCGATCCTACCTCAGTCAGTTCTTCGCCGAGACCGGCTTTTCGCTGGGGGCTCAAGACGAGGCATCGTTCTCAATGCGGCTGCTGCATTTTCGTCGAACGTTCGTTGAGAAGATGTTCGCGATTCACAGTAAAATCGAATTATTCAAACGCGACCAACGCCCCATCGGCAGCTACGCCCGCCATTACTACGACCTCTATCAACTCTCCAGCCAAGCGGAAGTCTTGGCCATGCTGAAATCGGACGAATATGGCACGATCAAAACAGATTACGATCAGATCAGCCGAGAGCATTTCCCAAAGAGTTACTTCTGCCCGGATGAGATGTGCTTCGCCCGAAGCGATGCATTGTTTCCGCCGTCGGCACTTGCGGCTTTGATTGCCGCCGAATACCAGCAACAGTGCCGCACGTTGTGTTACGGGCCGTTCCCGATTTGGGATCAAGTCCAAGGCCAGTTTGAGGCGATCCGAAATCTGCTGTGATCGATATGTCTGATGCACTGGTGGAGACAAAGGCAATTAGCGACCACATCTAATAGCGACAATTCTTTTTCGATTATCATCGCTAACTCCGCCACAATCTCTCTTCCTATGCCAATCACGTAGCTCGTGTTCACTACACGAAATACCGCATCCGCCGATTGCCTTCACTGGCGTCTGTTTTCACCGTGCCCGCCTGTGTCAGCGTTCTCAGGAACATGCTGATCTGGACGCCTTCAAGTTCCGGGAATTCCTTGATCAAGTCGCCCGCCATGAACATCTCACCCTTTCGACCCTCCAACCAGCGAACCAGTCGCTCCCGCACTTCGTTAAGATCGCGGCGTACCCGCTTCTGCGGCTGCGACGCCGACACGCGTTTGCCCGCCCCAGTAATCGTCGCTATCGCATTTTCGACCTGTTCGAGTTGATGCTTCAACTCCTCCATGCGATCCGAGATATTCGCTTTCACCTGTTCTAGCGATTCGAGTTGTTCGAGTTTCTTTTGCTTCGCCTCGGCTTCTATCTTTTGAATCTCTTCCAACACCTTCTTGGCGACAGCGTTATCAGCAAGGTTGGTCGCTTGACGTGCTTTTTTGGTTGTTTGCATAATTTCTCCAAGGAATTCGGAATGGTATGTTAATGAAAAGGGTATACTGCAGTGCCTGAATCGTCAATGAATCGTCAATATAATTTCTCTCCCGCATCGGATAAATGCATACGAGGAGCTTAAGCGATGGCCAAGGACAACGGCTGGGGCTATACCCGCATCCTTGGCAAACTCCGGGAATTGGGGATCAGGAAGATTTGCCGTACCATGATGATCAGCATTCTCAAAGAGAATGGTCTGGACATCGATCCCTGCTGCCCAGGTTGTTGTCCAGAGAGATCAACATGAATGGAGCGTTGCGATGATCCAGAAATCTTTTGACCAAATCGTAAAAGCCGACATTGATGCTCTGCTGAATGAAGTTTCAGAATCCAAGACGCTCGAATACAAGTTGAAGTTGCCGGGGAAGTCAGAGGACGACAAGAAGGAGTTTCTTGCGGATATTCAGCGGAAATCGTTTGGTTTGACCGGAATTCGACCATTTGCCCGAGCGTGTCTCCGGCACACTGGCCGAGTAAACAACCTTGGGCACGCGAGAGGATATCTTTGTTGATTTTCATGACTCTTTCGATTTTCGTCTCTTCGTGCAACTTGTGCAATCCTCGCAAATGGGAGATGGGTGCATCCGCCAATAGTGGCGGATTTTGGTCATGCTGCACGTTGGAGAGGACGAGACAGCCAGAATTTCTCCCAAGAGCCGTTGATTCGTTGGCCGATCAGGGCGGCGATAGCCAAGG
>WQYP01000212.1 GCA_009781185.1 Phycisphaerales bacterium
AGTTGGAAGCTCTGCCAGCCGCGCCAGGCTCGCAGCCAGCCGACAGGACCGCCGCGTTTACGGCCCGGATGGCCGCCCAAACGACCCATGCCACGCCAGAAGTGGCCCACGCTCAGCGTGCCAGCGGGACGCCTGAGATAGCGGGCCATCACACGAACCATCGGCTCCTGGAAGAGTTCACTCGCCGGTGTATTGGGCTGATCCGACGCCGCCCATTGGCGATCTCCAGAACCTGAGGCTGCCTGCGGAGTATCTCGATTGTTGTTTTTGAATCTGTCTGGAGCTGACATGCAAACGATTGGGATGAACCGGCATTCTAACGCCCGCCACCGCCACTGCGCTATTGAAGATCAAACGAACTTCGAGAGGTTAAAAAGCCCCACGGAGATCAAAAAATGATCGAAAATGGCCGCAGCCGGAGATTCCCTCTTGACTTCCTGCTTCCTACAGGGGCTCTAACACCTGCCATCCCAAAGCAAAGCCCCGCATTGCCATGCGGGGCTCCTCTTGAAACTCGCAACTTGAAACTCGAAACTTCTCTCAATACTTGCCGTCGCGGGTAGCGAAGTGGGTCGGTTTGCCATGCAGCGGGCAGCCGCGTTTGATCCAATCGGCGGTCCAGCGGACCAGACGCCCGGCGTCGACACGAGGATAGCCCCAAAGATACTGACTCTGCATACTGTTGTTGACGAAGGCAGTGGGGGATTCGGCGCCGGCGAAGCGAACGGTTTTGCCTAGTAATTGGCCGAGCTGCTCGCAAACTTGGCGGACGTTCAGGAGTTCCGGGCCGGCGAAGTTGATCGGGGTCGCCGGTGTTGCCGCGATGTCGAAGCACTGAATAACCATGGCGCTCACATCGCCTTGCCAGATCACGTTGACCACGCCGGTGGAGAGGTCGATTTCCTTGTCGGCCATGATGCGGGTGGCAAGGTCGATGAGTACGCCGTAACGCAGTTCGACGGCATAGTTCAAACGGATAATCGTGGTCGGCGTTTTATTAGCAATGGAAAAATGCTGGAACATGCGTTCGCGTCCCATGCAGCTCATGGCATAGTCGCCGTTGGGATTCAGAGGCATCTGTTCCTGCGAGCCACCGGTAAGGATATTTCGCATGCCGTAGGCATTGCCGGAGGACATCACAACGATGCGAGAGTTTTTGAATCGCTGTGCGACGATCGCGGGCAGGTAAACGTTCATGGCCCATGTAAGAGCCTCATTGCCGGTAGCGCCAAATTTCATCCCGGCAAGAAAAATAACATTGGCGGCGTCGGGAAGTTTGGCCAGAGCAGCCGTGTCGAGCATGTCGCAGGTAAGAGTTTCAATGCCCCACGATTTGAGGTCTTTTTCCATGGTTGGAGAATAGACCTTATCGACGCCGTAGACCTTGGCCTTCGTGCCGGCGGCATCGACGCAGCGCTTAAGCATATGTGCGATAGCAGGTCCGAGCTTCCCGCCGACGCCCAGGACGATCCAGTCACCCTTAGCCTTGCCGACAGAATCGATGGCACCTTGCGTGGGTGTGCTCAGCATATCCTCAAGCTGGGCGACATCCTTGATGGAATCCACTTTGAAAAGATCAGCAGCCATTTTGCACCAAACCTCGTGTAAGAAAATCACTTGATCCACAATATCGAAGCGGTCATGGTAGCGGGAACGGAGAGAAACCGTCAAGATGATTGCTATGTCTACCAAATTGTCGAGTCGAGATGTGTCGTTTTCGCCCACACAGTGGACGGTGATCCTTGCTGCGGTCAATGCGGAGGGGGTGGAGACGGAATCACGAGCCCGGGCGGCTCTGGAGAAATTGGCGAAAACGTACTGGTATCCGCTCTACGCCTTTATCCGGCGGCGTGGGATACCAGCAACGGAAGCGGAGGATTTAACGCAGGCATTCTTCGCTCGTCTGCTGGAAAAGGGAACGCTCACGACGGTGGATCGGGAGAAGGGGAAGTTCCGCTCATTCCTGCTGGCGTCGGTGACGAACTTCCTGGCCAATGAATCCGACAAGGCTCAGACGCTCAAGCGTGGCGGTGGTGGTGTGTGGGGAGGGGGGAGGCGGATGATTTCACTGGATGCCGGGGATGCCGAAGTGCGGTATCGGCGGGAATTGGCCGACGACATGACGCCAGAACGCGTCTTCGAACAACGCTGGGCCTGGACGGTGCTCGACCATGTGATGGCCAGGCTGCGGGAAGCCTATCAAGCCAAAGGGCAGGGCGAACTCTTCGAATCGCTCAAGGGTGTGCTGACGGAAGGAAGGGGCAGGGAAGTTTCGTATGCAAAGTTGGGTGCGGACCTGAACATGGCGGAGGGCACGGTAGCGGTGGCGGCCCATCGCTTGCGACGGGCATACCGGAAATTACTACGAAATCAAATCGCCCAAACGGTCGCAGACCCGGCTCTGATCGATGAGGAAATCCGCTACCTGCTGAATTGTTTGTAATGTTTTGCGGCATTTGCTTTTCTTGTAGATAAGGAAGTCAATCAGAGCCGCGACCGTAAGGCGACCGTGCGGTCATGCGGGAATGGCGCCTGTCGCTTCCTTACGGTCGCGGCTCTGAGTGTCTGACGATTTTGGGAGATCAACCGATGGCAATGCAATGTCCAGGATGCGGGAAAATGCTGGAAGAGGGGGCGCCGGAGGGGCTGTGCCGGGCGTGTTTGCTTAAACGGGGATTGGAGGCGAATACGCTGCCGACATCGCCGAGTGAAAGCAGTGACCGGGAAGAAAAAGGGGGAATGGGAGGGGACTGGCATACACCGGCAGTAGAGGAGGTGGCCAGAGCGTTTCCGGAACTGGAGGTTCTGGAGTTAATCGGCCGCGGAGGAATGGGAGCGGTTTACAAAGCACGGCAAAAAGGTCTCAATCGGCTGGTGGCACTCAAGATCCTGCCGCCGGATATTGGGGGGGGGGAGATGGAGGGGGGATTCAAAGAACGCTTTGCGCGGGAAGCGCAGGCGATGGCCCGGCTGAATCACCCCAACATCGTAACGATCCACGATTTCGGCGAACGTAGCGGGAAAGAGGGGGAACTGTTCTTCTTCCTGATGGAGTTTGTCGACGGACTCTCGCTCCGGCAACTTTTGAATGAGGGCAAGTTAGCATCTCAGGAGGCATTGGCGATTGTGCCGCAGATTTGCGAGGCGCTGCAGTACGCCCACAACGCCGGGATCGTGCATCGGGACATCAAGCCGGAAAATATCCTGCTGGACAAAACGGGCCGTGTGAAGATCGCGGATTTCGGCCTGGCGAAGCTGATGGGAGAGGGGGGAAGCCAGAAGCCAGAAGCCAGTAGCCAGAAGGTGGAGGAGACGCTGACGCAGGCGGGTTCGGTGATGGGGACGCCGGCGTACATGGCGCCGGAGCAGACGGAACATCCGGACGCGGTGGATCATCGGGCGGACATATATTCGCTTGGCGTTGTGTTTTATCAGATGCTGACGGGTGAGTTGCCGGTAGGGAAATTTGCACCGCCGTCGAAGCGGGTGCTGGTGGACGTACGGCTGGACGAAGTGGTGCTTCGGGCTCTCGAGAAAGATCCGAATCTGCGTTATCAGCAGGCGACGGAGGTAAAAACGCAGGTGGAGACGATTGCCACGACGACATCCGAATTTGGGGGCGAAAAGTGGCCGGGGGTGACGGTGGGGTGGGAGTGGAATAATCGGGATTTCTCGCTTCGTTGGCCGATGGTGAGGGTGCGGGAAGGGAAGCGGGCAGTGATAGGACGGGAGGTGGCGATGGCAACGATGATTCTTCTGGCGTTTTACGGATGCGTCGCATGGTTGTTTTATGCCATCGTGCATGCGGTAACGACATTTGCGATTCCGCCCATGGTGCTGATCGCGCTGATCGTGGTGACGGCAGTTGTGGAGATTAGAAGATCGATTCGGCGGAGCATGAAATTGCCCCTGGAGAAGTTGCCGGGGTACCGGAATAAGCCACAGCAGCAAAGACATGCGGCAACCTCTGCCGAAGTTGCGTTATCAACAGGCGACGGAGGTCAAAGAGCCCGTGCTATCCAGCGGCTTCGCATCCCTTCGGCCGCCCTGCGTATCGCCGGCATTCTGAATCTCACTGCCGTCCTTGGCATTTTGCTTGTGATCGTATTCATAGCCTGGGTGTTCCATGTTCATCCGGAATACACGCAATACACGCCGTTCCCTTACACGCATTTCTCTGACGGTCTGGCGGTAGGAATCGTTCTCTCGGCAGCTTTCTTGAACGTCTTCCTCCTGCTGGGCGTCACTTGGATGAAGCAGCTTCGCAACTACGGTTCGGTGGTTACCGCCTGCATCCTCGCCATGATACTGACGCCGGGGATCATCCTGGGTCTGCCTTTCGGAATCTGGGCGTTGATCCTGCTTTCTCGCCGCGAAATTCGCGATGCATTCCGCACCGCGGAGCAGACGGCCCCTGATGCCGGCGAGCAGATGCTGAAGATAAAGTCGGACCTGAATTTCGGACGGTTTGGAAAGTTTCAATTCCACTGGTCGGAACCGGCGAGCTCAATGCGGGCGCGGATGGCAGTTTGTTTCTTGTGGATGGTACGGACCGCCGCGCTGCTCTGGGTAGCACACTTTGTGTATAACCTGGCGCCATTTGTATATCACCTCATGCGAGTCCCCGCGATTTGGTACGAACTGAGCAAGGACAGGAACATTCTCTTCACGTTCGTGGGTGGTGTGGTGTGGTCTACGGTTATGGCGGTGGGGCTTGTGGTAGCGTGCCTCCGCCCGATCAAAACCGGGGCCGCAATTGCACTGATTGGATGGCTGGTCGGCCATCTGGTGCTGGGGGGATGGCCTTGCTCGACGGTTGATGTGGCAGCGATGATTGCGGTGCTGTTCTTGGTAGCGGCATACTTCCGATCATCGCCATCGCGATGGCGAGCCGCGATTGCGGCTATAACGACAATCGCCGTCATTCTTATAGTTGTTGCGCTCTATGCCAGGTCTTTGCCCGCGGTTGTGTGCGCAGCCGCGATCATTGCGGTGCTGTTCCTGGTGGTAGCGTACTTGCGATCGCCGCGATCACGATGGTGGGGAATTGCGATGATGGCGGCGAGCATCGTCATGCTCGCTCTTATTATGCTGTGGGGCGTATGGGAGACCGTCTCGTCGAGGCAGGTGAAGCAGGCGGCACCGGGGAAACTGGCGGATTCGCCGGGGTCGCTGACCGGACGGTGAATTGTGGGCAGATGCAGATGTGGAGTAGGAAAGGTCCGGATGGGGCGCCGCGTGACACGATATGCAAACCAAAGTAGCGACCCCGCTTCGCGGGGGTGGAGCCCCGCATGGTAATGCGGGGCTTTGGCAGGCAATTGAGAGTTTAGAGCATTTTTCACGTGGTCGTGGCGTGATGACATGCGCAGGAAGCGAGAGCCAAAGCCCCGCATTGCCATGCGGGGCTCCAAAACGCTACGGGCGAGTGAAAAATGCTCTAGCCGTTGATCGAAGATCAACGCTCGTATCGCCTTGGATGCGATATGGAAAGTGGGGAGCCTGCAAAACATGTCGTGCCTCCCGAAAACATCAGAACCTCAATCGTAAGATTGCGGTTACAACGTCGCACTCTTACGATTGCGGCTCTGATAATTCGTGGGTCCAACTACTGATTACTTATGCTTATATCAATTATCGTTGCAATGACGCCAGAACGGCTGATTGGGGTGGCAGATGATGGGGGGGGACGATTGCCGTGGAATCTGCCGGAGGATTTGAGGCGGTTTCGCAACCTCACAATGGGACATACGGTGGTGATGGGACGCAAGACATTTGCGTCGATTGGACGGGCATTGCCGGGAAGGAGGAATTTGGTAGTAAGTCGCAATATCAATCCACCGACGATTGAGGGGGTGGAGTGGTTGACATCGCTGGACGAAGCGATCGAGTCTGCCAGAGCGGCTGGGGAGACGGAGTGCTTCATCGCAGGCGGAACAGAAATTTACGCGACAGCGCTAGAGAAAGCGGATCGCATGTACGTGACGTTCGTACGACGAGATTTGTCGTTCCAGGAGAGAGGTGGGGAGGGAAGAGATACATATTTCCCGACATGGGACCAGACGCAGTGGCGAACGGTCAGTTCGGAGAAGTTGGCCGCGGATCTGGAGTGCGTGGTGTATGAGCGAACGCGCGATGGTATGATATAGAACTTGAAATTGAGAAAGGGGTTTCGTAAACATGCGGAATTTGAATTTACTGGTGCTGCGTTGCCGGGACATTGAGCGGTCGAAGAGTTTTTATCAGCTTTTCGGAATGGCGTTTAATCTGGAACAGCACGGCAATGGGCCGGAGCATTATTCGAGTACGGATGAGGCGGGGAGCGGGGGGGGGGTGATGGAGCTTTATCCGACGGAAGGCGCCGCACCCGATCAGACTGGCCTGGGCTTCGTCACCGGCGAATTGGACGACCTGCATATGCTCCTGCGGCGGAATCAGTTCGCCCCTCGCGAAATCCGCAACACCGAGCTGGGACGAATGTTCGTAGTCCGCGACCCCGACGGCCGACGAGTAGAAGTCAAGGCACGAACGTAACGAGTCATTCCTCGCCAGTAGCGACCCCGCTTTGCGGGGTGGCGGTATCAGAAAAACCAGCCATAGACAAACACGGCGCGGCAGAGCCGCAACCAAATCATGAAACGACTTAAGCACGAAGACACGAAGAAACGAAGGAGACGAAGAAAAAATAAATAAAAAAACTTCGTCTCCTTCGTTTCTTCGTGTTTTCGTGCTAAAT
>WQYP01000213.1 GCA_009781185.1 Phycisphaerales bacterium
GGCCACCCCAACGGGCCCACAGCTGGTGCACCCCCCACCCCGACCCCCCGGCTACCCCCCAAACCCCCCCCCCCCCCCCCCCCACTAAAATTCGCGAAAACACACGGCGACTCCCCCCTTCTCCTGCCATCATCACCACGCACACCGCAAGTCACGCCATTCATCCCGCATTTTTACAAATCCCGGCATTTTGAACAGACAAAATAAAACGAAATCAGACAAAATCGGACGAAATTGGATGAAATCGGACAATTTCTACATTTTTCCCTGTCGTTCCCGTTCCGCCTTTTCCAGCGGACTCGCCTCGCCCGGATGCATTTTTTTCCATATTTCCTCCCGATCGACGGTGACTTCTCGCGGCGCCTGGATCGCCAACCTGACACTGGATCGCGACCATTTCACCACTCTGACCTCGATTTTCCCATCAATAATGATGCTTTGTCCTTCGCTTCGTGCCAATGCCAGCATAATCGAGTCCTTGCGTCAAACCATTCCACCCCATTCTACCGAAACAGTTGCATTTCAGCTAACTTTCCCCCATACTGTTGGACTTTCCTCCGCCAGGCAGCGGACCCCAAAGAACCAGGAGAATATCATGGCGTATGCGATTATCGAAGACAGCGGCACCCAACTCAAAGTCGAAACCGGCGACCGTTTCGAAATCGACCTGCGCGATCTTGCGGAAGGCCAAACCACCATCACCTTCGACAAAGTCCTGCTCGTCTCCAGCGACGCGGGCGTCAAGATCGGAACACCTGTCGTCGCGGGCGTTTCGGTCACCGCCAAGATTCTCGGTCAGATCGCCGGTGACAAAATCTATGTCGAACGCTTCACTCGCCGCAAAGGCTTCCATCGCCGCGTCGGACATCGCCAAAAATACATCGCCGTTCAGGTCGAAACGATCAACGGATAAGCAAACGCATGGCGATTCGCGCCATTATTTTCGACTTCGACGGTCTCATTCTTGACACGGAATCCACCGAGCTTGCCGGTTGGCGACAAATCTTCCGCGAGGAGGGCCGCGAACTCACCATGGATATCTGGGCCAATGCCGTCGGACGACCCAATTCCCACTTCGATCCCTGCGACGCTCTCGATCAACTCCTCGGTAAGGAGAGCAACCGCGGCGCCCTGTGGGATCGCAAACGCAGCATCTGCCGGGAAATGAACCTCAAGCTCCAACCGCGTGACGGCGTCGTGGAATACCTCCGCGACGCTCAGCGTCTCGGCCTCAAGCTCGCCATCGCCTCCAGTTCCGAACACCACTGGGTCACCGGCCACCTTGCTCGCCTCAATCTCCTCGACTACTTCGCCTGCCTGACCACTTTCGAAGACACCCCGACGCACAAGCCTAAGCCCGGCCCTTATCTCAAAGCCCTTGAAAAACTTGGTGTTCCGGCCCATGAAACGATCGCTCTGGAAGATTCGGCTCACGGTGTTGCTGCCGCCAAAGCCGCAGGACTTTTCTGCCTCGCTGTTCCTAATGAAGTCACTCGCGGCATGGACCTGAGCCTCGCCGACCTGATCGTCCCCTCCCTGCTCGAACTTCCGCTCGAAACATTACTACGAACGGCAGGCAAGCCTGCCGGCTAAATAATGCCGCAGAAAGAGAACCTTTTTTCAACATTACCAACCGACTTGGATGCCGAGCTGACCGCCGAAGCTGTGGCCGGGCTGGTCGAGGCCGATGTTGTAGTCGGCGGTGCTGAAGATGCAGACGTTTTTGGTGAGAGGGACGGAGATGCCGAGGATGGCCTGGGCCCAGGTGCCGCCCATGCTGGAGGAGACGGTCGTTGGGTCGAGGTTGTTGGGCGTGGTGAAGGTGGTTTTGGCTCTGCCGCCGAATTGGTGCCAGAGGTTCGCTTCGGCCCAGGCCGTCATGCCGTTGGTCCAGACTTTCGAAAAGCGGGAGCCCAGGCGTCCGTAGAGTTCGGACGTGGAGCCGTAATGAATCTGGCCGTAGGGGTCGGAGCCGTCGCAGAGGTTGGTGTATTGATAGAGAAGCTGGGCCTGCGGAATCAGGCTCAGGCCTTTCCATGACTCGTCGTTTTTGTCCTCCCCCACCTTGCTCAGGTCGATGAGATAGCCTGTTTCGGCCGACGCGGTCAGGCCAAGGCCACTGGTGGTGAAATCCTGCTGATTGGAGGAGCGAGCGCGGATGCTCTGATACCAATCGCCCTGGAGGACCAGGTCGGTGTACCAACCGGAGAGTTCGCGGTGGGTCCAGTACCCGCCCAGGGCAAAGGCGTCGATGCTCAGCCGTCCGGCGAATTTGCCGGTGGCTTCATTGACGTTGCTTCGTAACGTGGATGCGCCTACATATAATCCCAGCGTATCTTTTTCGCCGCGGAAGAAATCCATGCCGACTTGCGACCCGCCGTAGTCGAAGGAGTACGCCGGCCCATTTTTGCCAAAGCCAAAATTGCCGCTGCCTCCTCCACCACCGCCGCGGCCAGTCTCGCCGAAGACCCGGCCCCAGAGCAAATTGGCGTATTGCACGGCGCTGTCCTGGCACTGGTAGGGCTGTGTGTCCGGCTGCGTGCCGGGTTGGGTGTCTGGCTGGGTGCAGGATTGCGTGGCCGCGCCTCCGCCGCAACCGTTGGCGTCAGAAGAAGCGTAGTTGTTGCTGCCCATGTAGTAGTTGCCGATGCGGCTGAAGTAGGTTCCGAGCATGCCTCGTCCCATGCGGCTGGCCAGGGCCGGGGCGACAACGTCGGTGGGGACTTCCGGACGAATCTTGGTCGAACGTAGATACCAATTTCCGTCGGCCGCGTCGGCGCCGACGCCGTTGTGGAAGAGGCCGTAGTCATAAGCGCCCGCCGCGACGCGGCTGCCCAGTGCGAAGACGCCGTCGGCGGAAGCGTTTTTGTTGAGGACTTCGACCAGAGCGATGCCATCGCCGACGGTTTTGACGCCCAAGCCGCCGGCATTGTTGACCACAATCGCGGTGGGTGCCGAGCCGAGCCGCGTGGAATCGACCACGAGCATGTCGGACTTGGCGTTGGGGCCGCCGTCGTTGAGGACGGTGTTGAGTTTGAGCGAGCCGCCGTCGGCGACGAAGACGCCGCCGCCGTCGGTGCCCGCGGTATGGCCGCCTGAGATGATCAGCACATTGCCTGCCACCGCACTGTTCGTGAGGTCGATGGTGCCGGAGTTGGTGAAGGTCTGGACGCCGAGGATCTGCCCCTGCATGGGACCGGCGGCAGCCATGGCATTGTTGGGATTGTTGACCTGGGCGTTGGCGACGGAGCCGGTACTGAGCGGCAGATACTGGCCGGTGGTATCGACAGTAGTGACGGTCAGCGGCGGGCCAAGCAGCGTGATGGTGCCGGTGTTGGTGAGGGTGTTGTCGCCCGAGTAGCCAAAATCCGCCACGGCGACGCCAAGCGTGCCTGTCGCATTGTTAAAATTTCGCAGGTACCACTGGCCGGAGTTGGTCATCGTGTTAATGCCGTCGCCCAGCGTGACATAGCCTTCGATGGTGCCCGCGTTATTGATCGTCATCGGCCCCGTTGCCAGCGTGTGAGAATCGACCGCCAGATCGCTCGAAGCGGCGAGTATACCGGTATTGTCGATCTGCGCACTGAGGAAATTGTTGGAAATAGTGATACCGATATAACCGGCGATAGAACCATCATTGGTCAGCGAGAGCGTCGCGCCGGTACCACCAACCGGAGCAGTCGTCGCCGCCGCGAAGACGCCGGAGCCCGAGTGCGAGTTGATCCAGCCGGTGTTGGTGATGCTCATCGGTCCGGCGCCGGTGGTGCCGTTGGCGATGGCGGTGATTCCGTTGGCATCGTTGCCAGTGGTTATCAGTGCCGCGTCATTGGTGATCGTGATGGCCCCCGCTTTGCCGGCGACGGACGTGCTGGCGGCCATGATGGCGCTGCTGTAGTCGCCGGAGGTGGTGATGTCGCCGCCGACGAGGTTATGCACGGTGACGTCGCCGGCCGTTGCGGTATCCGCGGAATAGGTCCATGCATAGATGCCGTTGCTGGGATCTGTGAGCGTGACCGGACTTCCCGCAACACTTGGACCGGCAGCGCCGGTGCCCGAGGTCGCGATCACGCCACTGTTGATCACCGTCACGGCGCCCGTGTTGGTGCGGGGCATCGCGGGAACAACCTCCGCGAAGAGCGTGGGATCGTAAGCGGTGTTGGTGGTGCTCGCCTCAATACCGTGACTCGCCAAACCGTCCGTCGTAATGTTCCCAAAATTGGTGACGTTCACCGTCCCAGCCTGGGCAATCGCATGAATGCCGTCCGCCAACGGCCCGGTCGTGACGATCGTCGCAGCGGTCCCCTGAACATCCACATTCCCCACGCCAAACGACGTCGCGAGAATGCCCGCATTGGCAATCGGAGAGGCCAAGCCCGTGATGGGCCTCGCCGCACTTCCAAAATACGTGTTGTCCACGGTGATCGTGAGGTAGGAACTGATGCCGACGATGACGACATTGCCGCCGGTCGAACCCGCCGGGACACTGGGTTGATAGAGCGAATCGACGAGCAGTCCGTTGCCGCCGTCGGCATAAACCGTCGACGGGCCGGTGAGTCCGGACATGTCCAGCGTGGCGACGCCGCTACGAGCGGTGGTCTCCATGCCATCATTTTTGCCCGGGCTGCCGCCGGTGCCGGTCGTGCGGGCGGTAATGGCGGAAAGCGTGAGCGTGCCGGCCACGATCGTCGTTGCGTTGCCGGTCCCCTTGGTGTTGACCAGCGTGCCGCCGCCATTGCCGATCAGTCCCAGCGACGCATTGCCGACCATGATGACGTTGTCGCCGGAGAGGTTCAGCGTGCCGCTGCCTGGGACCGTATTGACGCTGAGATTGATGCCAAGCGAGGCGCCATTGATTCGGTTGTTGGTAAAGACGCTGTCGATCACGTTGAGGGTGACGCTGCCGCCGCCGGAGGGGTTTCCCGAGGCCGGGCCGAGAAAGACTTTCAGTGCGTCCACGCTGGCCGTACTGCTGCTGCCGGCGCCCACGGCAAACGTGTTCCCCACCGAGTTGACGATGTACTGCCCATTAAGCGTCCCGGAAGAGGGGACCGCATACCCTCCGTTATGAACCCCCGTCGGAATATCGACCACTGTTTGCGCCTGCACGCTTATTCCCTCCACTCCCCCGATCGCCAGAACGCTCGCCACCACCGCCAGCGAAATCGCCCCGCGGAACGACTCTCGCTCGCGAACCCGCCTGCCCCGCCTTCCGCTACCTGACTTGCCCGAGGGAACTTCCGAGGAACCGGCCTTCAACTGATTACCAAGACCGACCCGCCACTTTTCGTCCGCCATCGTAGGATTCCCTTCCTAAACATATCAAGACGTTTAAAACATGCAGAAGGGATATAGTATCGACATGTTTTGCACAAGCCCTTCAACCTATCTTTATCCCAAATCACCTTAAAAAGGGATGGAGAAGAAGCCAGAAGCTGGAAGCCAGAAGATTTCGATTCTTCTTCCAATTTGGGGAATGAGATATACGGACAGCGGAGCACTCGGTCGGCCCCGGTATCACTACTGATAATGGGGAGATGCGTCCATTAGAGCGTTTTTCATGTGGTCGTGGCGTAATGACATGCGCAGGAAGCGAGAGCCAAAGCCCCGCATTGCCATGCGGGGCTCCAAAACGCTACGGGCGAGTGAACAATGCTCTAGTCCCCGGCTTTGCGGGGTGTTGGCACGGACAAGCCGAAGGCTGGTGGCGTGGTACCAACCCCCGGCAAAGCCAGGGGCTGACGGGACCATGTGATGGCTCAGCGTTACATGAACTGCCAGTCGCCTCTGCAAACGACATAGATGTACAGTGTGAGATTAGTCACTGCGTGTGCAAGCATGCAGGCGCCTAGGGACTTGGTGCGAATGAGGAGGCATCCCATGAGCAGGCCGTAGAGGATGCCCTGGGGCCAGCCGCCGGCGGGTGGGATGCCGTGATTGAGACCGAAGAGCAAAGCGGTGCCGAGAAAACTGAACCAGGTGAAAGAGCCGACGGGCACGTCCTGGAAGCGTGCGCCGCGGATGAGGGCGCGCATGAGGAAGTCGCGAAAGAAAAGCTCTTCGAAGACCGGGACGACGAGGGTCGGGCCGGCGATGCGGATAAAGAGGTAGGCCCAGATCGCGGCGGTGGAACCGAGTTCGTTGTAAGGGTTGTAGAAAGTAGCGGGATCGGGGCGCTGGACAAGGCCGATGTGCTGACAGGCATATTCGGTAAGAATCCAGAGCGGCGTTCCGAGGAGACCCGCAAGCAGTCCCCACCGAAGTTTGCTCCACCCGCCCCAGCGAATGGGAGTGTAGTAGTGCCAAAGATAGTAGAGCAAGACCGCGGCAACAATAGATTTAGCTGCGTAGATATATGGGTGATAGTGATGCCAGAATTTTTTCCAATCATCGCCGAAGGTCGCGGGGAGCATGAGCGCGACGAAAGCCATGAAGGGGATCAGGTAGGGAAGCTGCGGCCGATCGTCGAGAAAGGCTCGCAAACCTTTGGGGCGAGGAGAAGAATCGGGTTGTCGATAGTTTATTCGTGGCACGTGAGAGCCCCTTTTGGATATCTTGCTGTTCCCCCCCCCCCCCCCCCCCCCCCCACAACACTTCTTTCTTTCCCCCACCCCCCAAACCACCCAAACCCCCGGGAGTGTGAAAAAAAAAAGAAAA
>WQYP01000214.1 GCA_009781185.1 Phycisphaerales bacterium
GAGGGGGTGGAGACGGGGATGCCGGGGTCGGCGACGGCCTGAATGTCCGCTTCTGAAACGGCTGCATGGCGGCGGCGAGGGCGGCGAGGTTGTGGGCGGCGCCGATCATGATTACCACTCCTCTTCCCGCGTGCCCAACATCGCCGCCGATCTTTGTTTCACGGCGTGTCCGGAGACGGAGTAAATAAAAAACTTCACTTCGCCGCGATCATCGAAGACCGGGATATATCTCACGAAACACTTCCTTTCGCAGCTCCGCCTTTGTGGCCTTGAGTGCCCGTTGAACAGCTTTTACGACATATTTTTTGGCGGCATCAGTAACACGATTTTGGGCTTGATCGACGACGGCTATATCGTCCAGGATCTCTGCGGCTTCCGCTCGTAGTTCTGCTATGGCTGTTGCGAGCATTCTTGCGTCTGAGTAGCACTCGATGCAGACAGATTTATCATCAATGGTGATTCCGTCGACACCGTTTACTTTTGTGTCGCCATTGCATACGCAGCATTTATTCACGCCACTCCTCTCTCGAATAGAGAACCAGCAGAAATGCAGTCTTCGTCGATGGAAACAGCCTTTTCGATCATGGCTTGTCTATCGGTCGGAAGAGTCAAGGGTTTATACATGAGGAGGTAATTGGAGAGTTTTGTGTCGAGATCCCAGAGGTTCTGTTGGCCTTTGTAGTCGATCGGTGGAATGCGGTATACGTTCTCCAGGAGCCAGGCGTAGCGGCCGGTGGTGAAATCGCCGAACGCGAGTTCGTCGCCGGTTGGCATGTTGCGGAGGGAACCTTTTGACCAAAGTTCGTGCTTGATCCCCCAGATGCCATGGATAGTTCTGACCTGGTAGACTTGCACGAGGTCGACGACACAGACTATCGCGCCGAATGGGAGGACTTCGTGGCTGTTGATGCCGCATTTAGCCAGGGTGGCGGCGATCAGGGGGTGCTTGCAGGCGGAGAGGATGCCATGGTCTTTTCTCTTGGCGGCGTGAATCGCCAGCGGGCCGCGGTAGTTCGTCGACCAACTGCGGGTTTCGAATTTCTTGAGCCCGAGCGCGACGAGCTGGGTCCACGGTTGCCATAACGAAATTGCTTTCATCACGTCTCCAGTTCTTCCAAGATACTCCGTGCATCACGCAGACCGGCGAGTCGTCGTTAGCGACAGTGACATCTTCGGCTTGAGCGAATTCGTCGCAGCCTGGTTCTTTGCAAAACATGAGTGGCATCGTGCGGCCCTCTGTGGCGATCGCGGTTACGACTTCTTGCTCTTGCCTTTGGATTTTGGGCGTTCCTTCCAGTCGGCTTCAAATTGGGAGGTTTGCTCATTCGTGGCGTGTCTAAATTTTTCAATAGAGTAAAACGCTGACGCGCCTTCGCTATTAATAAGCTGGAACGTATTGCCATTGCCTGTCATGTTACCAACTTTGAATACCTGGATGCCGTCAGTAATGATGCTGCCTGGCGTGTATGTAAAATGTGCGTATGACTTCGCCGCGGCTGCATCCAACGTTTTAGCGTTCACGCCAGCTTTCTTGGGCGCGAGGTCCAGCGGCAGGAAATCTTCAAACGCCGGCGGCGTTTTGGGATCGACGCCGAAGGCCTTGGCGATACGCTGCATCAACTCCGGATCTGGATTTTGAACAGGCAATTTCCAGTTTAGGCCATCTATCAGACTGAGCAGATTATCATGACTGCATGCATGGGCTGGATTGAGCATGCCGGCGAGGCGTGGGGAAATGTGCTCGGACGGCGGCTCTTTGCCCGTTGACGTTTGACCACGAGCCACGGCTTTCCCGGGCAATTCGCCCTGGGTCTTGCCGTGTTGGCGGATGAGATAGGCTGCCTGTTTGCTCTCAATGCCACAGAGAAAATCGAACGTGCAGAAGTTCCGGTCCGCGATCCACAACTCTCCCTCCTTCACGATTTGCAGGACTTCACCGAGCATGGAACGTTCCTGCGAATGACCGTCCTGACACAGAATCACATCAGGAACCAGCATCAGTTCGGGGTCCAGAATAACCAGAATCTGTCCCGGCAAAGGCGCGTCCCAGATGGCCCTGAGTTCTTTGATCCGGCGCTGGGTGGCCGAGAGATGGTTGCCGTCGAGAATCCGGATGCGATAGCCGGGCAACACCTGTGGCAGCGAAGCGTTCAACGCTTTGATGACTGCTGTGGCTTGTCTTGCGGAGTCTCGAACCAGTTCCGCCGAGACTTCCGGTTCGACACAGTTGAGCTTGTCATAAATCGCCTGATCCGAGACGTTGATTCTCTACGTCTGAGCCTGCCAGGCGGCATGTACGCTGGGCTTGACGCCCAGCACGACCTGTCCCATCAGATCCGCCAGCGTGGAGAAGAGGAGTTCTCGTGTGTACTGTTTTTTAGCGGTTCGATTGAAGATTGCGTCGATGTGTTTGGGGTTTGTGATGTTTTCGGCCACGGAGCGAGCCATGACGCAAACGGGACATTCTTTGATAAACGGTTCGAATCGTTCGCTGAATACCATTGAAACGTTGGCCACCGATACGCTGGACATTCCTGTCTCCTGATCATCCTTGAAACACTCCGTCTCAATCGGATGATCACCCCTGTCCTCCACAAATATAAATGCACCTTGGAAGGGCTGCCCCCAATTCCCTATTTACTTCCACGAACAAGCGAGGTATGAACATGTCTATGGTGGCATTCAGACCTGCGATTTCGTCTGCGTTTTTACCGTTAGGGGAATACTCCGCGAAATGCTCGATGAAGTGTTTGCGGGGAATTTTCCGCGAGTAGTCGGGCGTGGGATATCTGCACGACTTCGTGAAAAAATCAAAGAGAAAAAACAAGTATTCCGCTTTTTTACTCATTTTGAGACTCTGGTTAAGTGACGGTCGGTTACGCCCGACTGAATGTTGTACACAACACTATACAACACTTATTGAACGAATGCAAGTAAAAGTGTTGCGAAATGTTGTGTTATGTTCTAGCTCTTTACAAATAAAGGACTTATGTTATCGAAAATGATGACAGATAAAAACAAAAATACATTGCAGGTAAATGAACTCGCCTCCGATGCGCTCACGAAGCTGCATAAATTAACAGGTCTAAATAAGAAAATAATTACGGAAGTCGTGTTTGTGTGGATTTCGTCACAGTCCGATGAAGCAGCGAGAACAATCATTCATTTGATGCAGGGACCAGACCCAAAACTTATTCCACAGATGAAGGCGATATTGGTGGAGTATTTATGCACAAAACAAAAGAAAGCCGTCTAGTTTTGGCCAAAATAACCCCAGAAGGAGTAGAGCGATGTTAGACCCCAAAACCACGCTCCCAGCGGCTCCAGAGCCTTTTAACCCAAAATCTCCAGCGATCACTCAGGCGGAACTGGAGAAGAGGGTCGATGAGGCCCGTAAGCGGTTTGATGCTGCCTGTGATGGCGACGATCCCATGGAGCAGCTTGAGGCTGTCGCAAACCTTCAACTCGCCAGGGACGAGGCTGGAGAACCTACTTATCTCGGACCGAAACCACAGGCGTGAGCTTTGGAGGCGTGGAGATGGAGTAGGAGGCGTCGGTGAAGTGTCCAAATTGCTACAAAGGGAATCCGCAGAAGCTGGCAGCACCGCTGCTTGAGGGAAAGCCTTGGTATTGTTCGCGTTGCAAGGCTCATTTCACACAAGAACGGATCGCGGATTATGCGGCATTTCTCGATCAACTTCAGATGCGGGGTGTTTTAAAGTGGCATCCTCGATGCCCGGACTGTAAAAATAGCGATCTGCGGAAACAAGACACACCGCCGCAGGCGGAACGTCCTTGGTTTTGTCCGCGATGTAAGCACTATTTTACTCAAGAAAAAGTAGTGGATAACGCGGCGACGTTCTATCAGCAGCGACAGCAGAGGCCGCATTGGAAGACGGCGGTATTCGTGTTTTTTGCTATTATTTGCTTTTTCATCGGGACGGGGGTGACCGCAGCCTTGGCTAACGATAATCATTGGTCAATGAGTTTTCGGTGGATCGTTTTTGTTTGCGTTTGGGCAGTGAGTGGGTTCCTTTTTTTGTTGCTCTGGAAGCATCTATCAAAAACAGCGATTGCAGTAGCGATGGTCTGTTTGACTGTCTTTTTTGTCCTGTACATCATTCTTGGGTTGATTTTTGCGAGGTAAGCTTCCCCTATGTCCTACCTCCTTGCGAGCCTATTGGGTTTCCTCGTGGGCAATTTAGCAACGCGTCTTTGGGAATGGCGTCGCTCCCGCTGACTCATCCCTTCCCCCTTCACACGCAGGCGAGTTCCGCCTTTGCGTCAGTTCTTGCGGCAGCTTCGATGAGCCTGTCGTAGACCTGCTTGCGGTAGGTGAGTGTGGGCACGTTCTCCGGCTGGTTGTCCGGCGAGGCGAGCAGCTTTGCGAAATAGAGCAGGTGAACGAGCTTGACGGGGCCGTCCTGTATTTCGATTTGGAAGGCGGGCATTTTTTCCGAGAGTTTCCGGCAGAGTCTTTTGATGCCTTTGATGAGCGATCCGACGATTTCGTTGGTCTCCTGGCTGTAGTAGACGGTGATCAGGTCGTCGATACGTTCGCCGTAGTACATGTCGGACTTGGCGAAGAACTCGATGCAATCGCCATCGGTGTTGTAGTAGGCGAAGGGTTCGAACGGCGGGGCGGATTCCGCCAGCTTCATCACGTACTCTTCGAATTGCTGGTTGGTCATGGCGGTCATATTAGGCCCCTCTTGAACCGTGTCTGATGATTTCTCGGCAAGGCTGGTGCGTCAGGATCGGCTTTGTCCCATCTCCAATTGTAGGCAACGCGATCCTGATTCACAAAAACCATAAAAACCTGTCTCGGATACGGTGGAGCTTCCTTGCCGTCGGTCCGGTAACTGTGCGGCGGGATGCCGCAGTAGCACCGCCAGCCGACGCCGCGACGATCCTCATCCTCTTCCTGAGTCAAACCTTCAAAGATGGCGGAGGGTTTCCGGAGAATGTGCGTCACGAGATAAAAGGCTTCCTGAATATGCCCAGCACCAAGTTTTTTCACGGCATGCAACTTGTCGTGCGAGATGAGCACCATCATGGTCCGACCGTTGTCGGGGTTCACCGCCTCGACTTGCAGGGCTTGCCGCCGTGATTCAGGTTACTCAGACATGGGGGCATCCTAATCGTCTGGCTCCCTCAAATCAACCGTGCTGCATACTTGCATTTGCAATTGCATTGCATTAATGGCTGCCCTCGCCGTAAACTTGTAATCGCAAATGCAATTGCAAACGCAAGTAGAGGTGAAGCATGGAAGCGATTCTTCCCCCCAAGCCTTTCGATTACACGGCGGCGAGCGAGGTATAGAGGCCTTGCGGAACCAAATAGCCACCGCCGAGGCCTCCGGCGACATGGAAGAATCCCAACGCCTCCGCAGCCAACGGCAGCAGCTCGCCAGAGCGGCATCAAAGATGAGGGTAAATCCCGCCCGCCTCAAACGGCTGCGAGCCATTCGTACGCCGTCAGCAAATCGCCGCTCTCGGCTGTGATCGGACCGGATGTCGCCAACGTCGGCACCAGCGGGAAAGCCCACGAATTCGGCGGCAAATACAAACGCGAACGCTTCGATAAACGTCCATTTATGGGGCCAGCGATTGAGAACGTTAAACCCCGATTACCCAAGTGCTGGGCCAATAGTATTAAGGAATATTGATATGCCAATAAAACTCAGCCTTGACGCCAAGCTGTACTACTGCGTCGCCGGCATCGGTGGCACGCCTACATGGTTGGAACTGACCAATGTTAAAAACGTCACGCTTTCGCTGACCAAGGGCGAAGCGGATGTGACCACACGTGCGAATAATGGTTGGAAGGCGACTGCCGGAACTTTGAAGGAAGGTTCCATCGAATTCGAGATGGTATGGGATACAAGCGACGCGGGGTTTACCCGTCAGAAAGCCGTGCGGTTCACATGGAGCCGATGCGGGGTGGTTGCAGTATCGCGATAAGGGCGAAGGCTTGGGGACGGGGTGGGATTGAGGGATCGGGTTTGGTTGGGCGGCGGAATCGAAAATCTGTGTAACTTGCGGCGGAAAAGCACCATCGTCGGGCCGTGATCGCTCGGGTGATGGTTGGCAGCGAAATTGTAACGTCCTGTGAAGGAGATGATGTTTGAGCACTTATGGCTACGTCCGCGTCTCGTGTGTCGATCAAAATGAAGACCGGCAAATCGCCGCTATGGACCAATTACAGATACCGCAGACGCATATCTTCATGGATAAATGTCGGGGAAAGATTTTGTGCGACCGGCGTATAAATCACTCGTAAAAAAACTGACGCCTGGCGACCTGGTCTACGTCCAGAGCATCGACCGACTCGGACGAAATTATCACGAAATCCAAGACCAGTGGCGGTTCCTCACGAAAGAGCGCGGCGCGGACATCGCCGTGATCGACATGCCGCTGCTCGATACCCGCAACGGCAAGGATTGGAGGAAGCGCTGTCAGTGAAAGTCACCGCCAAACCCACGTACTCGACCAATCCGCCGGTTTGGAAAACCGTCGGCGGTACATGATCGCTGGA
>WQYP01000215.1 GCA_009781185.1 Phycisphaerales bacterium
CCCATCAACTGATCCACCAGCGCCCCCTCCACCCCACCCCGATACACCCGACTCGTACAAAGCGCCACCGCTCCCACCCATCCATCCGCCCGCCCAATCTCCACCCGCATCCCCTTGGTCACCACCGGCAACTCAAGCCGCACATAACTCACCTCTCGCCGCGCCACTCTCACTCGCCACGCCACAGTTCCTCCTTCCTGCGTCGTCGGCTGCGGAACCTCCCCGTTCTTTTTCACTGCCGGACACCCTCCTACCGCGAGTCCCACCAACATCGCCACCACCCAACGCGCCATCACACGCTTCGTCATCATCACACCACACGTCCGGAGTTTACGCTTCAGCGTGCCATCCTAACAATATTTCACAACCCAAACCATCAGAGCCGCAATCGTAAGATTGCGGTGACGACTGCGCAATCTTACGATTGCGGCTCTGATGATTTGCGAGTTCAGCAATCCGAGACACGACCGTCAGGGAGCCTGACGGTCGCGTCTCGGATACATGGGGGATAGCGTTATTCGTTGACGGTGATTTTAACGATCTTGGGCGGATTTTTGGGGCGATCGTTGGGGCCGGTTGGGGTGTTGACGATTTTGTCGACGGTTTCGATGCCGGTGGTGACTTTGCCGAAGGCGGAATATTGGCCGTCGAGGTGCGGGGAATCCTGATGCATGATGAAGAACTGGCAGGAAGCGGAGTTGGGGTCGGAGGAGCGTGCCATGGAGAGGACGCCGCGGGTGTGACGGCGGTCGGGACGTTTGTTGAATTCGGCTTTGAGACGGACGTTGCCGTTGGAGCCGGTGCCGGTGCTGGTGGGATCGCCGCCCTGGATCATGAAGCCGGGGATGACGCGGTGGAAGATCACGCCGTTGTAGAAGCCTTTTTTGGCGAGGTCGAGAAAGTTGTTGACGTGGTTGGGAGCGACGTCGGGCCAAAACTCGACGGTGATGGGGCCTTCGGTGGTTTCGATGATGGCGATGGGAGTTTTGGCGGGCTGAGTCATGATGGCTCCGAATAAAGGTGATTCATTAAAAGGGCACAGTATAGTGGCGATAGGAGTAGAGGAAAAGATGGCGAGAGCGATATCGCAAAACAGAGCCGCGAGCGTAAGCTCGCCATCGGAGATGCGGGTATGAGATCATCAGTGACTCCGATGGCGAGCTTACGCTCGCGGCTCTGTTTTGCAGCAATCTTAATCACGTACCTGCAGATGGGCGATGACGAAGCGGATGATGTCGTAGGGAATGGATTCGCCGAGGGCTTCGAAGAGCGGGCGGAGACGGTCGGTGTTGACTTCCTCCTTGATGATGGCGACTTTCTGATAGGTGGATTCGGGGACCCAGGTGGCGATGGAGGCGGGACGTTCGAGCGTAATGAAGTCGACGAGATAGTCGGAGACGGTAGAACGAGCGCGGCCGGTCTGCTGGACGACTTGCTCGATGGAAGCGCTTTGGCGGAACATCTCGAAGGCTTGGGTACGTTGGGGGTTGGGATTGACAGGTCCGAGTTTTTGGGGGATCGGAGGTTTGCCGTCGGGCTTGCTGTCGGCGAGGTCGGCGGGGAGTTTGTGGGCTTGGCAGTGGGTGGTGATGAGGTTGATGAAGGTGGAGCCGAAGTCGCTGGTTTTCTTTTCGCCGACACCGTAGATGGTGCGGAATTTTTGCAGAGTGGTCGGGCGGATGCGTGCGAGTTCGCGGAGCGTGGCGTCGGAGAAGATGACGTAGGGCGGGACGTTGCGTTGTTGGGCAAGTTGCTTGCGTAGACCGCGGAGGGCTTGGAAGAGGTCGTGATCGACGCCTTCCCAGGAGACGGTTTGGCCGCGGGTTTTGCGAGCTTCGGCGACGGATTTGCGGACCATCTGCACGAGTCGGACGGGGCGTTTGGCTTTCATCACGTCGAGAGAGTGGGGCGTGAATTTGAGGATGGGGACGGGGTGGCCGTCGGAGAGGATGAGGTTTTCCTGGGCGAGAGCGCCTTGGCCGATGAGTTGGTGGATGAAGTCGCGGAGTTCGGATTCGGCGTGTGAGGCGAGCAGGCCATAGGTGGAGAGTTGATTGTGGCCGAGGTTGCGGATGCGTTCGGTGTTGGCGCCGCGGAGGATGTCGATGATCTGCTTGATGCCGAAACGCTGGTTGGTGCGGGCGATGGCGGAGAGGATTTTCTGGGCGATGACGGCGGCGCCTTCCACGGCGGTGGTGTCGCCGAGGCAGTGGTCGCAAGCGCCGCATCCGGTGACGTGGACGGCGCGTTCGTCGCCCCTTCCCCCTTCGGTTTCATTGGAGGGGAATTCGTAACGCTGGCCGAAGTATTCGACGAGTGCCTGGTGGCGGCAGGTGGCGCCGCGGGCAAAGTGATCAATGTCGTCCAGGTGGCGGAGAGCGGAGGTGACGAAATCGTCGGAGACCGGAGTTCCTTTTACCGCGGCTTCCTTGGCGGATTTCTCAACGAGGGACTTCCATGTGAAGACATCTGCGCCGGAATGGAGCAGAACGCATTCCGCTTCGAGTCCGTCGCGTCCGGCGCGGCCGGTCTCCTGCTGATACGCTTCGACCGATTTGGGCATGCCGGTGTGCAGGATGAAACGGATGTTGGAGCGGTCGATGCCCATGCCGAAGGCGATGGTCGCGACGATCAGGTCGGCTTCCTCCTCGATGAAGGCTTCCTGAGCTTTTTTTCGCTGCACGGGGGTCATGCCGGCGTGATAGCCGATTGCTTTGCGATTGAGCTTTGGGGTTGCATTGAGGGCGGCGGTGATGTCGTCGACGTCTCTTCGGCGAGGACAGTAGATGATGCCCGCTTCGCCTTCATGGCGAGCGAGGACCTCTTCGATTTGTCCGTACAAATCCCGCCGCGGAAGGATGCGATAGGTCAGATTCGGACGATCGAAATTGCCAACCAACACTTCGGGATTCTCGAGGTTCAATTGATCGGCGATGTCCTGGCGGACCTGCGTGGTCGCGGTGGCGGTAAATGCATGCACCGCGGCGCCGGGGAACATTTCCTTGAGATTCGCCAACTGCCGATATTCAGGCCGAAAGTCGTGGCCCCAATGGCTGATGCAATGCGCTTCGTCAATGGCGAAGGTTTTGACGCCGGCGTCACGCAGCATGGCTTGGAATCCATTGTCGCCGCCTCCGCCCACCAACCGCTCCGGCGAACAGAACAAAAGATTCAATCGCCCGGCCCGCAAATCCGACTCGATTTCGTAGCGTTGGTCCATGGAGATCGTCGAATCGTGCTGTGCCGCCGCCACGCCGAGCTCCCGCAGAGAATCCACCTGGTCCTTCATCAACGCAATGAGCGGCGAGACCACCACCGTCGGGCCGTGGCCCTGCCGTGAGAGCAAAACCGCTGGCGCCTGATAACAAAGCGATTTCCCACCGCCGGTCGGCAGCACCACAAGCGAATCCCGTCGCGTCAACATGGCACGCATCGCGGGCTCCTGCAACGGTCGCAATTCACTGTACCCCCACACTTGCTCGATAAGCGCCAGCAGTTCTGTCATCGATTTCTCTCAACGATGTATTGCCCTTTCAGGGCGTAACGTCTAGGGTGATATGCTAACCGGGGGCGTTGCCCCCGGCTACGTATGTTGACGCCCTTCGAAACGTGGCGCAGGTCACCCAAGGACGATCGCTAAAAGATTGAGTGGGACATCGGCGGAACGCTGATGCCGGGTGCTGGGTGACGGGTATCAGATTCCTGGCGGTTGCCTTGTCGCGGTTAAGGCCAGGCGAAGGCCGGCGGTGAGGAAAAAAACTGCCAGCAGCAGGGCGAGTACCAAGTTGATGATCGATAAGGCTTGCCATATAGATATAGGAGTGGAGAACTTCCACCATGACTCTGCGAGCCTGAGGGGAATGAAGATCATGCCGAACACAAACGAGGCGGCAAACAAGGTACCTGCGAAGATGCCGATGAGCGAGTTTCGCATGGCTTTGGCGACCTGAATCGCGTAGACAAAGGCCAAGACGTATGTCAGCGAACGCGCGAGCGTGATGATGGATTGCAATGGCAATAGGGGTGCCATCGCTGTTGAATAGGCGGTCCCGGCAGGCGATGTTGTGGGCGACGGCGCAACGAGCACAGGATAGATTTTCAAGGCGATGACATAGGTGATCGCGGTGTAAAACAGAACGATGACGGGGATGAGGCGGCGAGGCCAGGGAAAGGCATTGGGAGTCCGCCATCGCGTCACGTCGGCCCAGGCGAGGCCAAGGGCGCCAATGGACATGAGGATCGCACTTCCGCAAGCACTGATCCAATACACACTCATATAAAAGTTGAATGAAAGGGAGAACGGGGTCGAAAGGTAGATCTGGCCACGCGGAATCCATAGGAAGAGGGGCAAAATCCATGGCAGCACGCAGGCGACCGCCATGAGCAGGCATGCGATGGAGGCGAGGCGGGGGCGATGCAGTGGGCGAAGGCTGTTGGAGGATTGATAGTCAAGGATGGTCATGTGTGGCTCCGACTGCTTTAAGATTTGCGGGCCAGAAAGAGACGGTGGAAGTGAACTCCGATTACTCGCCGGGTTCGAGGATGGACATGAAGGCTTCCTGGGGGATTTCGACGCGGCCGACTTGTTTCATGCGCTTTTTGCCTTCTTTTTGCTTTTCGAGCAGTTTGCGTTTGCGGGAGATGTCGCCGCCGTAGCATTTGCTGGTGACGTCTTTACGGAGGGCGGAGATGGTTTCTCGGGCGATCACGCGGCTGCCGATCGCGGCTTGCAGGGCGACTTCGAAGAGATGGCGAGCGATTTCTTTACGGAGTTTTTTGATGATGGCGCGGCCGCGGGATTCGGCCTTGCTGCGGTGCACGATCAGCGACAGGGCGGAAATTTTGTCGCCGGCGACCAGGATGTCCATTTTAACCAGGTCGTCTTCGTGGAAGCCGATGAAATCGTAGTCGAGCGTGCCGTAGCCTTGCGTGGCCGTTTTCAGCTTGTCGAAGAAATCGAAAATGATTTCAGCCAGCGGCATCTCGTACTCGAGAATGACGCGATCGGCAGTGATGAAGTCAGTTTTTTTGTAGATGCCACGGCGATCGCGGCAGAGTTGCGTGACGTCGCCAATATTGCGGGCGGGGATGATAATGCTGGCTTTGATCATCGGCTCGCGGACGGCTTTGTAGTTGGACGGGTCGGGAAGGGCGGAGGCGGAGTCGATGGTCTTGATCGTGTCGTCAGGCAAAACGACTTCGTAGGGAACGGTTGGAGCTGTCTGAATGACTTCGATCTGGTGTTCGCGTTCGAGGCGTTCCTGGACGATTTCCATGTGCAGAAGGCCGAGGAAACCACAACGAAATCCGAAGCCCAGGGCGTCGGAGGTTTCTGGCTCAAAGGTGAAAGAGGAGTCATTGAGGCGGAGTTTTTCGAGCGCTTCGCGGAGTTGGGTGTATTCGGTGTTCTTGCCGGGATAGAAATCGCAGAAGACCATTTGTTTGGGGGGACGATAACCGGCAAGCGGCGGGGCGGGGTCGGCGGCGTCGGTGATGGTATCGCCGATGGTGACGTCCTGGATCGTCTTGATGCTGGCGACGACGAAGCCGACTTCGCCGGCGGCGATGCGGTCGACTCGGGTCGGTTTGGGCATGAATTTGCCCAGGTCCGAGATGGTGTAGAGGTTGTTGGCGCCGATCATGCGGATCTTTTGGCCGATGGTGAGCGCGCCGTTCATAACGCGGACGTAGACGACGACTCCTCGATAATCGTCATATTTCGAATCAAAGATAAGCGCCTGGCAGGGAGCGTCGTCTTTGCCGGCAGGGGCAGGGAGTTTTTCGGCGATGAGTTTGAGGAGTTCGTCAACACCTTGACCGGTTTTCGCGGAGATCGGAGCGCACATGGTGGCATCGATGCCGAGAACCTGCTCCATCTCCTCGGCAACCTCGTCTGGGCGAGCAGAAGGAAGATCGACTTTGTTGATGACAGGAATGATCTCGAGCGACTGATCAATGGCGGCGTAAGCGTTGGCGACGGTCTGAGCCTGAACGCCTTGTGTGGCATCGCACAGGAGCAGGGCGCCTTCGCATGCCTGCAGAGCTTTGGCGACTTCGTAGTGGAAATCGACATGCCCGGGCGTGTCGATCAGGTTGAAAAGGTATCTCTGTTTGGTGTCGGGATGTGTGTAATAAACGGAGACGGCGGAGGCTTTGATGGTGATGCCACGCTCACGCTCAAGGTCCATGTCGTCGAGGAACTGCGCTTCCATCTCACGCTGAGTGATGGCGCCAGTACGTTCGAGGAGTCGGTCGGCGAGTGTGGACTTGCCGTGATCGATGTGCGCAATGATGCAGAAGTTACGGATGGGTAAGTCGCTCATGAATCCTGGCTCGAGTAATTGTCGGGTAAAACATCCGAATTCAGTATTTTAGCGAGTTTGACGGGAATTAGCCACAGACAGACACAGACATTGTTGTATGCAAGTAGAATTGTCCCTCCTAAGCTGAAATAGAAATGTCACCCATTGCGTGCCGGAGTATACCGGTCAGAATGGATGAATTACTTATGTCGG
>WQYP01000216.1 GCA_009781185.1 Phycisphaerales bacterium
GGCGCCCGGAAGGAAAACCAATCTTTGCTTCCCCCTCCAGAAAACGCCGGCCCCCCCGGGAGACCGGGAAAACAAACGCCCCCCCCCCCCCTCCCTCCCCTGAATCCCCCAGCATCGGCTCGAGCATCCGCGGAATAAACTCAGGATGCAACGGATCGTCCGCGCTATGTACCTTGCAAAATGCCCCTTTCGCCAGACGCATCACGAGTCGCCAATTCTCATTGAGCGAAATCGTGTGATCGATTCGGTGCCAGCGAATCCGCGAATCACCAGCGGCAAATTTCCGCACAGTCTCCGAGGACCCATCATCGCTGCCATTGTCCGACACAACCACTTCGAGATTCTGATGCGACTGCGACAGAATCGACTCGAGCACCGTTCCAAGTCGAGCGGCCTTGTTGTAAAGCGGAATGCAGATGGAAACCAGTGGCATCGTCATGCCCTCAAAGTAACCCGCCGTTTTATCCTCAGCAAGTAAAAACTGTCCGGTTAAACACCGAGGAGCTCATCGGGCGGGGCGGTGAGAGTGGAGAGGGTTTGGTTCTTGATGGCGGCGCGGATGTCGGACATCCAACGTTGGAAGAATCGGATGTTATGAATCGAGAGGAGCGTCGGGCCGAGCATTTCCTCCACGGAAAAAAGATGGCGCAGGTAGCCGCGGGAGAAATGGCGGCAACAATAGCAGTCGCAATCGGATTCCAGCGGAGCGTTATCGAGCGCGTACCCGGCGTTGCGGAGACGGCGGGTACCCTGGTAGGTAAAGGCCAAACCGTTGCGACCGTTGCGAGTCGGCAAAACGCAGTCAAACATGTCAATGCCTCGCTTCACCGCTTCGAGAATATCCTTCGCATAGCCCACGCCCATCAAGTACCGCGGCTTCTCGTGTGGCAGGAGAGGGGCCGTCACGTCGATCGTGTCGATCATCCGCTCATGTCCTTCACCCACCGCCAAACCGCCCAGCGCATAGCCCGGGAAATCCAGGCCACGCAAAAATGCCGCGGACCTGGCCCGCGCAGCAAGATCGGTACCCCCCTGCACGATCGCAAAGAGAGCCTGCGGGTAGAATAGTGAATCGTGAATGGTGAATGGTGAATGGCCCATCAGACGCGATGGATCGTTGGTGAATTCTTCGTGCGCTTGTTTGCAGATTTCGGCCCAGCGATGCGTCCGCTCGAGCGCCGCCGCCAAACGCTCCGGCGGACAATCAGCCGGCGGACAATCGTCAAAGGCCATGATGATGTCGGCTCCCAAAAGGTGTTGAATACGCATGGATTCACGGGGAGTGAGTCGGACGACGGCTCCGTCGATATGACTGCGAAACGTGACACCGCCCCCCTCATTTCCTCCACCATTTTCCGGACCATCGAACTCTCGCAGGTCGGAGAGGGAGAAGACTTGGAATCCGCCGGAGTCGGTGAGCATCGGGCCGTTCCAGCCCGAGAAGGTTTGGAGTCCGCCGAGCTGGCGGACGGTTTCCGGGCCGGGGCGGAGCATGAGGTGATAGGTGTTTCCGAGGATGCACTGGCAGTCGAGGTTGCGAGCCTGGTCGGGGGTGACGCCTTTGATGGAACCGCGGGTGCCGACCGCCATAAACGCGGGAGTATCAAAAGAACCGTGAGGCGTGCCGATACGCCCGAGACGAGCACGACCATCCGTGGCGAGAATGGAAAAAGTAAATGACATAACACCAATGATAAATGACGAATGATAAATAACCAAAACAACATATTATTGAGCCGGCATGTTTGCATGCCGTTACGCGGGAAGCGGAGGAAGCGTCTTCAGGAAGTTGGGATGAACGCCGGTCAGGTGAAGGTAGGAATCCTCAATTTTAGTGCAGGAAAGTGTGCGGGTTCTGAGCGTGAAGAAAAAAAGAAAGAGGATCACGAGAGCGAATCCCGCGATGAGACCGGCCATGGCGAGGGGAGTGTAACGCGGAATCACGGAAATTTCGGTGAGGAGGGCGAGGAGGGCGCTGGCGATCATGAGCAAAGCGCCGACGAACATGCCGAGAAAACCAGCAATGCGACCGATGCGATAGGAACGAAGATGACCAGGACAGAGGTAAGCGTGGATGCACCCGGCGCGGCGGAGTTCAAGCGTGCTGCGAGATTGTGTGCGTTGGAAGGAAGCATCCCACGAGAATTTGAGGATGATAGGATTTTTCCGCGGGATAGAGGGCGCAAGGCTGGCGCAGAGGATGCAGCGTTCGGGAAGGACCGTGTTATCGCGGACGATCAGCGTATCGGCCTGCTGGAAAAGATCGCCGTGAATGGCCAGAGGAATCGGCGAAGCGTAAGACAGCGGAATGAGAGGTTGATTCGTCATCCGTCATTCGAATTTCGTCATTCATCTATACTTTGAGTTGTACCTTACGCTGCAGCTTCCCCGAGTACCGCTGCCGGATCGGATCGAGGATCGTCTTGGTAAATTCATCCACCTGCTGTGAGCTCCGGCCGACGTACAGCATCGGGTCGAGTGCTTTGGTAACGTCGGTGCTGGCAAATGCGCTATCCGTCTGTAGCCGGGCCAGCAGGTCGTTCGACTTGCCTTCCTGCTTCACGCGTTTGGCCGCTTCCTGACTGTGGCGGCGAATCCGCTCGTGCAGGTCCTGACGATCCCCGCCCGCCTTCACCGCCGCCATCAGGATATTCTCCGTCGCCATGAACGGCAGTTCCGCTTCCAACCTTTGCCGAATCACCGCCTGGTTCACCACCAGCCCGCGAGAGACATGAATCAATATGTCCAAAATTGCGTCTGCCGTCAGAAAGGCTTCCGGAATCGTGATGCGTTTGTTCGAAGAGTCGTCCAGCGTTCGCTCAAAAATCTGCTCCGCCGCCGTTTGCAACGGATTGCCCACGAGGTTCATCAGGAAGCGAGACAGGCCCGTGACGCGTTCCGTCAATGTCGGGTTGCGCTTGTACGCCATCGCCGAGGAACCGACCTGCTCCTCCTCGAACGGCTCATCGATCTCCTTGAACGACGAAAGCACGCGAACGTCTATCGCCAGTTTGTGCGCCGCCGCCGCCAACGCCCCCAGCGATCCGATCATCTGCGCATCGACAATCCGCGAATACGTCTGTCCCGAAACCGGATGCACCCGTGCGAATCCCAGCCGCTCCGCCACCGCGAATTCCAGCTTCCGCACCTTCTCGTGATCGCCTTCGAACAATTCCAGAAACGACGCCTGCGTCCCGGTCGTCCCCTTGATCCCGCGAAGCATCAGCGTCTGCAATTTCAGCTCAATATCCGCCAGGCACAATACGAAATCATACGCCCACAACACCGCGCGTTTACCCACCGTCGTCGGCTGCGCCGGCTGCAGATGCGTATACGCCAAACACGGCAAATCCCGATACCGCAGAGCAAAATGCCCCAGCGCATCAATCAAATTCGCCATCTTCTGCGCCACCAGCGCCATCGCATCCCGCGCCAGCAAAACATCCGTGTTGTCCACGATATCCATCGACGTCGCCCCGAGATGCAGGATCGGTTTTGCCGACGGCGCCGCCTTGGCAAACGTATGCAGATGTGCCATCACATCGTGCCGCACCCGCGCTTCCTCCTTCGCCGCATAGTCGAAATCAATGTCGTCTAGGTGCGCCTTCATCTCCGCGAGTTGCTGATCCGTGATCGGCAGACCGAGCGACTTTTCCGCCTCCGCGAGCGCCAGCCAGATCCGTCGCCACGTCGAATGCTTCCGCTGCGGCGAAAATAGCGCCACCATCTCCGGCGACGCATTCCTCGCCACCAACGGCGATTCGTACACGTTATAATTCCCCCCCCCCCCCCCCATTCCATTCGTCTGCGACATAAACTCCCCTGAAAAATCAAAAATCACGCAGATGATGCTACCATAACCCTTGCCCACTGGGTACCAGGCACCGCATGGCAACGCGGTCGCCCTGGTCACACCCGCCTATTCCTGGCGCTCTCGCATCGATTCAAGTAGGTTCGCAAGGTAGAGGGACTCCTCATCAAGTTTATCGCGGTTGTTCTTGAGGTAGTCTTGAACAACTGGGCCAATGATTTCATTCAGTCGCACGATCAGAGCCAAAAACTGCTGCATCAGCACGGGATCAACATGTTCCAGGTCATCGAGGTTCTGGCGTTTGGCTCTGGCGGCGGTCGCCAAGATGTCAGCGGTCACCGACTTAATCGCCTGATTAAGAGCTTCCTTACCAAGAGTGGGTCGAAGATTCATGGGAGCCTTCCTGATTCCTTTGTGAGGTGTTGCGAATGAAGCAGATCACGGAACCGCAAAAAAAAGAAGCGGCACCGCAATCCGCCGACTGAAGGCTCTAGCTGGGCCTGGTAACAACAGATCACGGGCCGCTCCTTACGGGGCGGCCCGCATCATGTGGCTACCAGAGAATCGCTAGATTTTCAGTCCAAATGATACGAACGATATTTTCAAAAATGTCGTGGCGTCACCGCCATTATTTCATTGCGGATCTCCTGCAAATATACCGAACCATGAAATCCAACGGCACAATCCTACTTCAGTTTGTGCCTGGCCATCAAGGATACACGCAGCCGCTTGTGCAAGGCGAACGCATTTGACCATCAGAGCCGCGACCGTAAGGGAGCGACCCGCGTTATTCATGCATTGCAGCGAAGTCGCTCCCTTACGGTCGCGGCTCTGAACGCCAAATACGTTTGCCCTGGGGTACCGGGTGCGTGACATATTTGCAAAACGAGCGTTGATCTTCGATCAACGGCTAAACTTGATACGGGTCGCCCAAGGGCGACCGCTAAAAGTATGTCTGCCTGCATTTCATATCACGCACCCCCGGGTACCCAAGCGATCGATGGCCGTCTTGATGCAGCGGTTCTTGAAGTGTACACTTCAAGTGAGCATTCAGAAATGGGAGGCGACTCATGAAGGCGTCCATTCTCGATCTTCGGCGGCGAATGCCGGACATTCTCAAGGCGCTCGAACGCCGTGAATCGGTCATTATTTCCTACCGCGGCAAGGATCGCGCCCTCCTTACGCCGCTGCCGGGGGAGACCAAGGCTTCCCTCGCCGACCTCCTCGCTGACCCTGCCTTTGGCTTGTGGAAGGACCGGGCGGAGTACGCGGATCCGGTAGCCGCCGTTCGCCGCATGCGGAAACGTCGCTATGCTTTATGACACCGATGTGCTGATCGCTTACCTGCGTGGCAACGCCAGGGCCGCCGCATTTCTGGCGAGGCCGGGGTACAAGGCGATGTCGCAGGTGACGTGGATGGAACTGGCGCAAGGAGCGCGCGACAAGCACGATCTGGCGGTAACGCGGGCGTTTCTGGTGCGGTTCAGTTTCACGGTCCTGCCGCTGTCTGAAAACATCGGCCACAGGGCGGTACTGTATGTGGAACAACATGCTCTGAAGGATGGCGTCGAGATGGCCGATGCGCTCATCGCGGCCACGGCGGTGGAACATGGCTTGCCGCTGGCGACGGCCAATGTCAAGCACTTTCGGCCGCTGGCGGGGGTGAAAGTCGTGCCCGTCAGCCTGTGATATGATTCCCCCCCCCAGGGCGGGATGCAGTTGTCATTGCTCTGGCTTCTTTCCACTCCCGGTAGAACCCCTCACGCCGCTGAGCCACCGCCTCGGCGCTGTACAGCCGCTCTCCCAGCCAATACAGCCCCGACTTCAATTCCTCCACCGTCATCCTCTTGGGATGATAATTGACGTCGAAAAGTGTGCATAAGTCCCAGCGGCCATGCTCGATGACTCGCCCTTCCCGTGACAGGCGTTCGTACAGCGGCGTGCCGGGGAAGGCGGTCAGCGTGGTGATCTGCACTTCGTATAATCTGGTGCGTTTGGCAAAGGCCAGCACTTCTTCGAAAATTTCCGGGCCGTGCTCGTCGAGTCCGAGCACGAAACAGCCGTTGACCGTGACGCCGTGCCGCTGGATGTTCCGCACGGCCTCCTCGTATCGCGACTGCCACTTGGCCTTCATGTTGCCTCGCAGTTCCAGGCCTTCGAGTGCCCTCTGTGCCGGACTTTCCAGTCCAATGAGCACCTGTCGGCAGCCCGCCTCCCGCATCAACTCCAGAAGCTCCGGATCTTCACCCACCGTGACGTCCGTCTCCGTGAACCACTTCAATCCCAATGGCCGAATCGTTCGGCACAACTCTTTCCCCCACGCCTTGTCCACAAACGTATTGTCATCTGCAAATTCAATAAACGCCTGCGGCCGTACTCGCAAAATCGCCTCCAAGTCCCGCACCACCTCCCCCACCGGCCGCCTCCGATACCGCTCGCCCCCCCCCCACAACATCACCGTCGAAGCACAAAACTCGCACCGCCACGGACACCCCCGACTCGTCTGCACTGTGAACCGGTTATACGGTCGATCCCCCAGCAAGTCATACCGTGGCACCGGCAACCCGTTCGCCTCCACCCCCCCCCCCCCCCCCCCCCACACCCTCTCCCCCAAAATCCCCCCCCCCCCGCCCACCCCGCCCCCCCCCCCCCCCCCCCCCCCCCCCCCCCCCCCCCCCCCCCCCCCCCCC
>WQYP01000217.1 GCA_009781185.1 Phycisphaerales bacterium
CCCATACAAACGAAATCCGGATTATCTTGGTTTATGCCGGGTTTTTACCGCAGATGATGCCGGTCGTTTTCTCGGCGTTGGATGTGTTGGAGGGGGATTCGTCGGGGGGGGGGGGAGGAGCCAATCCGCCGGCTCGAACGATGCAGACGAAGCCTTCGCCAACGGCGGCGGCAGAAACAACGTCAACGCCGACAACGCCTACGCCAGCCACACCAACGCACATGCACTCACAAACACTCGTGACATCCCAGTCGCCTGCCCCTGTTCCTCCTCATCCCATGCAAGCGCAAACAGTAATGCCTCTGTCAACGCAACTTGAAACCCCGCCCGCAACAGCATCAACATCGACGCCGGATGGCGCGGTGCCGCAAACGGCCGGTACCTCGCCGACAGCGGAGAATCCTCTCCCACCAAACGTGTCCGTTTTTCAGGAACGCCTTCCGCGAAGCATGCCCGGCAACTCTTTCTCGCCCTCGCCCGCAGGTCGTTCGGAGACCACGCTCCCTGACGGTCGCGTCTCGGATCGATCCACTCGTTTGCGGGGTGTTTCCGAAAAAACGAGCGAGTCGGAGAATCCCGAAGTTCCGACGGCGAAGGTGGTTGTTCGGGAATCGTCGCCGCTGCTCGTTGATAAAAAGTCTGCCGAAGAGGTTCAGAGTTCGCAGTCGGCGGCGTCCCGGATCGTGCAGTTGCCACAACCGGACGAGGCGGACGATCTGCCGCAACGTGCGCCGGCGAACAGAGAGAAGGCTCAGACATTTGCTGACACAATCAAACGTGTAACGAAGCCAGAGAGCGGCGAAACCGCAGCGCCATCTAATGACACGAAACGATCGCCTACGGAGAGGCCACCCGCCATGCAGCCAGTTCCACCGCAGGCGGCGTCGAACCTGATCGCGTCATCGGCGAACGCGAGTGCGCACACCGCGAATGTGCCGCAGGAAGACAAGTCAGCCTCTCCGTTGCCCTCCGCTCCCATTCCTTCAGCGACGACGTTGACGTTGCCTGTCGCGGCCTCTCCGAACGCCTCGACGGAAGGCGCAGAGTCTGCCACTCCCGCGCAGCAATTGCCTCCGGAGCAGGGCGATCCGACTTTCGAGCAGGTGGTGCTGGGCCTTCGCGGAAAGCTCGACGCGAAGAACGGGAAGGCGGAGATCCGCCTCGATCCGCCGAATTTAGGCACTTTGCACGTCTCGCTACGTTTGTCGAACGGCACGTTGACGGCGGAGTTTACAAGCCCATCTGATGTGGTACGTGACTTGCTTCAGAGTCACATGGAAAAATTGAAGAATGTACTCGAGGGCCAGGGAGTGGCCGTGGACAAGCTGGCGGTGGAATCGCCGGCGCCGGCTCCCGGTGCGGGATCTGAGGCCAACTCGCCATTTGCCGATGCGTCGAATCACGACGGGCGAAGCGCCGGCAACTTCGGGCGGGACTCACAACCCGGCCATCGGCAGCCCCAACAGGGCGCCGCCTCACAGTTCGCCAGGATGTTTCAGAACAGCCTGCGAAACCTGGCCACGCCCGTCGATGTGATCGCGTGAAGAGGATTTTTGATTTTCGATTTTCCATTTTCGATTCAGTACCGAAAACGAAAATCGAAAATAACTAAAGGTGCAGCATGTCGCTAGCAATCACTCCAGCCACCAGTTCGACGACATCCACGACGTCGACGTCCTCCGGGAATGCCCTGAGCAGCAGTGACTTCATGAACCTGATGATCACGCAATTGCTGAACCAGGATCCGCTGAGCCCGACCGACAGCAACCAGCTTTTGCAGCAGATCGCGGAGATCAGCACGCTGCAATCGAACCAGTCGCTGCAGACGAGTCTCAGCGGCCTGACGCTGCAACAGTCGATCGGCGCCGGCGGCAACCTGATCGGGAAGCTGGTCGACGGCATCGACGCCAGCGGCCAACAGGTGTCAGGACAGGTCATCGGCGTACGGATCGAAAATCAAAACGTGTTGCTGGCCCTGCAGACGGGCGACGAATTGCCGATGGGGAACGTCACCGACATCGCGGACGCGTCGATCCTCAACAGCGCGACGACAGCCACGACCACGACGTCTAATTAGTCGCATTTATTCTCAAACGCATTTGTATTTGTATTATGTGGATATTCAAACAGGCATTGCGAAGTTAAAAGTTAATGTCGGGTCGCTGGAGGCGACCTGTATTCCAGTCTCGTGCGCGGCGTGATCCATCGGAGCGGCGGAGTCCGCTCCATCACGTCGTGTTTGTCACCCCCCCCATCGTCGGCAAGCCGGACCTGCTCTGGAGGCCGACAGAGTTTATAGGAGTTCTCATGGGCATCAATTCCTCCATGATCACCGCCCTGAGTGGTCTGTCCGCGTCGCAGTCCCAGATCGATGTCGTCGGCAACAATATCGCGAACGTCAACACCGCGGGATTCAAGTCCGCACGAATCGATTTCAAAACGCAATTCCTGAGCAATTTCAGTTTCGGCAGCGCGCCCAGCGACGACATGGGCGGCACCAATCCCCTCCAGACCGGCCTGGGCGTCACACAAGGCGCCATCACCAAAAACTTCACCAACGGCGGACTCCAGGTCACAGGCGTTCCCACCAACCTCGCCATCCAAGGCACAGGCATGTTCATCCTCCAGAGTGGCGGACAGCAGGTCTACACCCGTGACGGCTCCTTCAAGCTCGACGGCAACAACCAACTCGTCAGCAGCACCGGCGCCTATGTGCAAGGCTACGGCGTGGATGCCAACTTCAATGTGGTGCCAGGCGCCCTCCAAGACATCACGATTCCCGTGGGCAGTCTGACCATCGCGGCAGCCACCACCAACACCACGTTGGCCGGAAATCTGAATGCCGCGGGCAATTTGCCCACGTCGGTCTCCACCATCACGTCGGGGCCGTTGTATCTGTCCGACGGGGCCGGCGGGGTTGACGCGGTCAATCCGCCGACCGGCACCACGCTGCTCACGAACGTCACCGACGCGAGCGGAACGCCCATGTTCCAGGTCGGCGACGTCATCACGTTGGATGGCACCAAGGGCTCCACCGTCCTGAATCAGCAGACGATGACCGTGACCGCAACGACGACTTTGGACGACCTGGACACGTTCATCAACGGAACGCTCGGCATCGACACTTCCGCCGGCGCCAACGGACTCCTCACGACCGTTCCCGGCGTCAGCGTGGGCGCCAGCGGCAACACCGCAAGCATCACCATCAACGGCAACCTCGGCACGGCCAACGACCTGACCCTGGGCAACATGACGATCACCCGCGGCGGAGCGACCTCTTACCCGCTTCAATTCAGCAAGACCGCCTCCGCCGACGGCGACTCCGTGTACACCACCATGCAGGTCTACGATTCGCTGGGCGCCCCTGTCACCGTGAAGATCGTCGCTTCGTTGACGAGTCTGACCGACGGATCGACCTGGACGTATTACGCCACGTCGCCTGACCAGATGCCCGCGGCCGACGGCAGCGTCCAGTCCGTCGTCGGCATGGGAACGCTCAATTTCGACGCCAACGGGCGATTGATCAGCACATCCAACAATTCGCTGACGGTCAATCGTGCGGGGACGGGCGCCATGCCGAACCTGACGTTCAATCTCGATTTTTCCGAAGTTACCTCTTTCGCCGACTCAGGCAGCAGCGTCCTGAACATGGTCAATCGCGACGGTCTGTCCATGGGCACGCTCCAATCGTTCCAGATCGGTTCCGACGGTCTGATCACCGGGACTTTCAGCAACGGCCTGAGCCGCGACCTGGGCCAGATCGCCCTGGCCGTCTTCCGCAACGAACAGGGACTGATCGACCAGGGCAACAACAATTTCATCGCGGGGCCCAACTCGGGCAATGCGATGATCCTGACTCCGTCTCAGCTCGGCACGGGAACGATTGCCGCGGGAACACTGGAGCTTTCCAACGTCGATCTCTCCAACGAGTTCGTCGCGCTGATCATGGCCAGCACCGCGTTCTCCGCCAATTCACGCGTGATCAGCTCCAGTAACACGATGCTGCAGGAACTCCTCGCGGCCATCAGGTAAAAAGCTAGAAGCCAGAAGTCAGAAGCCAGAAGAAATTAGTATGATTGCCTTGACGCGGTTGAATCATCAGAGTTTTGTGCTCAACGCCGATTTGATCAAGTACATTGAGTCGACGCCGGACACGATGATCACGCTCACGACGGGGGAACGGATGATCGTGAAGGAATCGTCGGAAGAAGTGATTCGCAAGGTGGTCGATTACGGCCGAATGCTGCGGCGGCTGATGGAACCGACGTGATTCGCCGTGGAGTCGTTAAATCGTCAAGTCGTTAAGTCGATTTAACGACTTGACGACTCACCCCGCCACCTTGTCACCCTGTCACCCCGTCACCTTGTCACCTCTCCCGCCTGAAACGTCGCCATGCTGCTCGACGGAGCTGCGGCGACTCTCTTCCAATCACTTTGGCATACGCTCTGCTGTAGACCCGATGTGGGCCCGCACGTCGCGGGCGGTGTTCTTACTACAGGAGCGTACTTATGAAACGCATCGCCCTTTTAGGGGCCTCGGTGCTCGCGACGGTACTCGTCGGCTGCCAAACGACCCCAAGGCATACCACTTCGCTGGAACCCAATCTCCGCGTCGATCCCAGTCGCAGGACCATCATGGTCGGTGAATCGACCCATCTGGTGGCACACAGCCGGGACCTCGCCGGATCGGGCGATGTGAAGTGGACGGTCTCACCGGCGGTAGGCAGGATTACGACTGACTCCAGGCCCGGATCGACCGCGATGTTCACTGCCGATCAGCCGGGGGCTTATGTGATCAAGGCGACCGTGCAACGTCCCGACGGAACGTGGGTGACCTCACGGGACATTTCGATCACGGTCAACGGGCCAGTCATGGCCACGGAGAGGTGAGCCGCCGATTTCTTGCCTTGGGGACGGAGTGAGCGTCTCCGGACATTGAGGGGAATGTTACCGAGACGGAACGCCTTGCGGAGGGTACCGCGAGGCGTTTTTTTGCGCCCGTTGCACAATGGCAGTCAATTGGAACCACGAAGACACGGTTGATTAAAGATTGCGGGCGGCAGTGAGGTAGGCCGTGTAGTTTTGGTGCATTTCGGTGAGGGAATCGCCGGCGAATTTTTCGATCATCGCACGGGCAACTTCAAAAGCGATGACATTTTCCATCACGACGCTGGCGGCTGAGATGGCGGAAATGTCGGAACGCTCCCAGCCGGCTTCGGATGCTTGTTTGGTGCGAAGGTCGAGGGATTGGAGCGGTTTGCCCAGGGTGCTGATGGGTTTCATGGCGGCTTTGATGACAAGGGGTTGGCCGTTGGTCATGCCGCCTTCGAGGCCGCCAGCGTTGTTGGTTCTGCGAGTGAAGCCGAGCGAGGGGGTGTTGCGGGTGGCGGGGTCGAAAGCGATTTCGTCGTGGACTTGTGAGCCGGGGAGGGTGGCGGTGGCGAAGCCCAAGCCGAATTCGACGCCTTTGAAAGCCTGGATGGCAATGACGGCGGCGGCGATGCGAGAGTCGAGCCGGCCATCCCAGGTGGTGCAGGAGCCCAGGCCGATTGGGCAGCCAAAAACGTGGCATTCGCAGATGCCGCCGGCGGTGTCGCGGTTGGTTCTTTGCCGGTCGATGAAGTCCTTCATGGCGGCGTCGGCCCCCCCACCGTCGGGACAGTAGACTTCGGAGGCGTCGCGCTTGGCGAGAAGCTCACGCCAGTTGTGGGGAGTGACTTCGATGTTGGCGGTGGCTTGGCCGACGGCGCGGACGAAACCGAAAACTTCGATGTCGAATTGCTTGAGGAGACATCTGGCCAGAGCACCGGCGGCGACACGGGCGGCGGTTTCGCGGGCGCTGGCTCGCTCGAGTGTCTCGCGGCAATCGGTGGTGAGCCACTTCATGGCGCCGGCAAGGTCGGCATGGCCGGGACGAGGATGGTAAAGAGGCGGAGTAGCGACAGCGTCGTTGAGGCGATTGTCTTTGTTGGGAATGAGCAGGGTGATGGGAGAGCCGACCGCCTTGCCCATGCGGATACCGGTGAGGTATTGGACGCGGTCTGTTTCGATTTGTTGTCGTCCGCCGCGGCCGTAGCCGCCCTGGCGACGCTGGAGTTCGCGATCGATGAAAGCGGCGTCGATAGGGCATCCATGCGGCATGCCTTCGACAAGAGCAATCAGAGCGGATCCGTGAGACTCGCCGCCGGTGCGATACAGAAGAGTGGCCATAGAGCAAGGAGTATAACCGCAGTGCTACGATGAAACCACGAAGCCCAGGGATTGCAATCCCTGGGGGTGTGGCCATTTTTTATGGCCAATCAGGGCGATCAGAGCCGCGACCGTCAGGGAGCGATCCGTGCGACAATGCGGAAATACCGCCTGTCGCTCCCCAATACTGTCCGGTATTTTTTATTTGATCGTGGTCGGAGATTGGATAGGTAGGGTGACAGGGGTGCAAGGCTGAGCGTTGTGGTTAAAAAGGCGCAGCATCAACGGCCCGCCGGTC
>WQYP01000218.1 GCA_009781185.1 Phycisphaerales bacterium
CCCCACTCCCGCCCCCGCCACCGGCTAAAAACGCTTCCAGCTGCGGGTCCGCTGCACGCACCTGCCCCTTGTCATACAACACAAATCGCGTCGTGACCGCTTGTTTGGGCCAATCGCTCGCCTTGGCCGCAAACCAGTCCGGAAACAAACCGACCACCCCGTCGGGCGAGTGCCACCATTCTCGGAAAATGCCTTTCACTTTCCCTGTTGCTCCCGCTTCTCGCTGAATTTCGTTCACGCTTTTCCGCAGGAGCCGATCGATCTGCCAGTTCACCATTCGAAAGAACATCCGTCTCGCCCATTGGGGCATGCCCCGCATCCACTCCCCGCCGGCCACCATCACCGGCATCTCTTGGGCACTCATAAACACCATCGGCTGCAACTGCATCGTCACCACCGGCACGCCGCGAGCCTCCCCCAACGCCCTCGCCCCAAACGCCAATCCACCCGCGACCATCACCGTCTCCTTTCCGTCCAGCTCCGGTCCCAATGCCGCCATCATTTCTCTCGCTACCAGCGGAATCCATTGAGCGATCAATCCGAACGCTCGCCGCGGATGCCATAAATCCGGATCATGCAAAATCGCCTCAAACTGCTGCTCGTTCCCGACCCGGATCGTCCGCAACCCCGCTCGTTCGCTGCTTCCGCTCATCCCCGCCAGCACCACCATCACCACGTCGTGTCCCCGAGCCTCGAGCGACTTGCCCACTCCCACCAACGGATGTACATCGCCCGCACTGCCCATCGGCGCCACCACAAACTTCATCGATCACCTCAGCACAAGAGTTTCGAGTTTCAAGTTTCGAGTTTCAAGCCCCCCAAGATTGAACGCGACCGTTTGTCATCATATGTCGGATTGTCCGTTCGATCTTCTCGGCTCAACAGTCATTTTTCCACAAAAAAACACATGATATCCACACCTCATGCACTGCTCTGCTTTTTGCATATAGACCGCTTGAGTATGCCTTGGAGCCAAGGCGTCCGGATTCTTGCCCCCCCCAATTTTGTTGGGGGGGGGAATTTGTGCAAGGAGTCAATGGAATGACACACGCACTCTGCTTGTCACGTGAGAGAATCAAGTCAACCGTCGGGCGATCAGGGCAAAGCAAACGTGCAAACGTCGCATCGAGATGCGTGCGGGTGTTGCTGGTCGAGGACCATTCTGATACAGCCAGAGCGATGTGGAGGTTGTTACGTGCTCAGGGCTTTGCCGTCGACTGTGCCACTACCTGCACCGAAGCAATTCAGGCGATCGGCGCCTCCCGGTACGACCTGCTGGTCTCCGACATCGGCCTGCCCGACGGAACCGGCTTCGACCTGATGCGTCACGCTCGGGCGGCGAAGGGGAGGGGCGGAATTGCGGGCATCGCGCTGAGCGGTTTTGGCTTGGAGCACAACATCCGCCGAAGCAAGCAGGCCGGCTTCGCGGTTCACTTCACCAAACCGTTGAACATCCAACAACTTATCGAGTCGATCGAACGTCTGACGTGCGAATCGATTGCCGCTCAGTGCGTCAGCGTGTAAACAAGAATATTCGCCCCAAGCTTCAGGGAATCTTCGTCGCTGTAGCCTTTGGCGTAGGCGTTGGGCAACTGCTCCCAGCCGTTGGAGAGACTCCAGTGGCTGAAGATCACCACCGGCACACCGTCCTTCATCACCGCCTCAAGCTGCGGCTGACGCAAGTTCGGCTCGATCGACTCCACCAGCGGCGAGTATTTCACCTCCGTCACCTTGAATACATTGGTATAGACGGGATGATTGGGCTTCAGCAACTCAAACTTCGCTTCGGGCATAATCTTCAGGATCGTCGCGCGGAAACTCTTGTCGAACGTTTCGGATCCCATGGCCGCCTCCGCGAAAACAACTCCGCCGGCCTGCAGATAATCGGCAAGACGCTTCTGCTCCTTGTCGGTCAGCGTGAATTCCCGCAACCCGGTCATGTACAGCAGCGGATTCTTATAAACAACAAGATCATCGAGACTGACAGTCTGGCGTTTGAACTGCACGTTGAGCGTCGAATTGGTGTCGATGAATTTGAGAAGGTTGGGCAGACCGTGGGGGGTGGGGTCCCAGTCGCCGTTGTGCATTAACTGGGCGACGACGAGTTGATCGCGGGTTGCAAGGTCGGCCTGATGATAGATTTTGGTCAATTCGAAGACACGGGCATATTCATAGTTGGCCAGAACGTAGGTCAGAATGTTCGAGCCAAGTTTAAGCGAATCGCCCTGGTCGAAAAGTCTTCCGCCGATGATCGGCTTTTTGTCGGCGTCCCAGCCCCAGGAAATATCGACGGGTGAGAAAATGATCGCCGCACGGCAGCCGATGTTCATGCCCATGAGGAGATGTTTTTGGTCTTTGTTGGTGGCCACCCAGGGGGCGTCGCCGTCGCGAACACGCATCTGATCGATGCGATGCAGGCAGGAATAAATCGGATGATCCGGCGGCAGCCAACCCATCGGACGATCCGGAAAAAGCTCCTTCTGCAACTTGATAAAACTTTCATTGAATTCCGGCCGCCCGCAGTTCGCATGCACAACCAGCGTCCCCCCGGCCATCAGGTACTCACGCAACTTTTCCTTCGTCTGCTCAGACAACTGCGGCAAAGGAGTCCAGCCAGTAATATACAGCACCGGCAACTCCGTGGGCTGGAAACTGAATTTGGACAGATCCGTTTCGACGTAACGGTACTGCAATTTGAGCTGGGCGTTCGTCCAGTTCATGAGGTTTTCAATATCAAGCGTAACAGATGGATACGCGGAGACCTGTTTGCCGTCGACGATGTTCAGGTTGATTTTACCCACGAGAGCGGGCGGTGCCGGCGGGCGTCTGCGTTCGGTTCGGCGAAGAGGTGTCGCCGGCAAAGGCAGCGGCGGAAACGATTCAGCGCCGGCGATACGATTTTGATGAGCCTGCGGTGGAATAGCAGCCTTGGGGTTCTGAAAATCCTCCCCCAGAGCCGGCAGAGAGAATCCCAATGCAAGCAACGCTGCCAAAAAGGGGAGGAGCCGTAGCCGATGATTGCAAATTATTTTCATGCAGCATCTCCTGGTGATCGAGAACCGTCCACCGCAGGGCATTTACCATTCTATCGGATAAACGCATGTGGAGAAACGGTGTTGCACAGTTGCCTGTTGCACAGTTGCCCCGGGGTGCAGGGCGTGCCCGTTTTTCTGGGCAATGCCTTTCCACGCGTAAAAGTCGTAAAAGTCGTAAAATTCGTGGAGGGAGCCTTTTCATGCGATAATGGGGCTCGCAAACCTTGCCCTCTCCCTCCACGACTTTTACGACTTTCACGAGTCAGATGCCCGCCTCAAATGTCATACCCCCTGAAAAATATTCAAAGCCCCTCTTGTCTTCTCTAAAATCTGTGCTACATTCAACATATAGCTTCCCGTCGTGTGACGTTCATCCTGAAACATGGTATGGTGTAGGTGACTTAAGTTCAGCAATGAAACGAGCTTACGACAATTTCACGGTCTCCTCCTCCCCCCGCGACGAATCGCGCAGGGTACTGCCAACCTCACCCCATCAAATTGTCCAATTTGCCTTAATTGCCCAGATTAACATTGGTAATTTCACTTTTAGACACGATGCGTGTGACACGGGCTGTTCGCCGTGTTCGCTGTGGCATGGGCGCCCCGCCCATCCGTCACGGGCAAGATGCCACGCTCATGATACGCCCCAGCAGCTCATAAGCTGAGCCTCGGACGTTAAAAACCAGAATGAGGGAACGAGAGAGCGTTCGAAATCGCGAGCATTCGCGATTTTGAGTGTTTGTCGTTCCTTTTGTGTTTTTTGCTTCCCTCCCCCCGGATTGGGAAGCTGAATTGTCCACGAAAGTCCTTTTTTGTTGAGGAGACGAGATGATGAGAATGGCCAGTCACAAGGTTTTCAGCGGTCGGTTGTTCAAAAAGTATGGTGTGCTAAGCGTGGCAGCGGTTACCGCGGCGATGTCGCTGCAGGCGGCCTCGGCGGCAGACTTCAATTGGACAGGCAAAGGCGACGGTACAACTTGGAGTGACTCCGACAATTGGGATTCCGTCTGGACGGATGATGCCACAAGCACTGCCATCTTTGGCGCCGCTGCCACTGACACGACGATCACCGCCGCCAATGTCACCGCCGGCGGTATTATCTTCAATGCCAACGCCATCATTGGCGGATCACTCGGCAACGGCATCAATGCTTACACCTCGACGACACCCTTCAACGTCACCTTGGCCAACGGTGTTGCCGCCACCATCAGCGCCACCCTCACAAGCACCAGCGGGCTCTCCGTCAGCGGCCCGGGAACTCTCACCCTCACCTCCGTGCTGCCAGCCGGTACGGCGTCTAACGGGATCACGGCTGGCCCCATCACGGTCACAGACGGCGCAACTCTGGTCCTGACCCAACCCCAGACCCGTATCGGTACCGTCAATGTCACCGATTCCACGCTCCAGTTAGGGAGCGGCGCAAGCTGGGGCGCTTCGAACGCCAACAGCAAGCTCAATCTGGACAGCAGCACGTTGGTCATCAGCGGCTCCGGCGTCACCACTCCCAACTTCCGGGCCATCACGGTCACGAACGGTGTGACCATCAACGTACAGAACACGTTCTCGGTTTCCCTGTTCTCCATCGACCAAGGCGCCAACCCAGGCGATTTGATCAAAACAGGTACCGGAACCCTCGCCATCGGCAACGGCGGCATCGGAACCAGCAGCGCACCTTTTAACGGCGCCTTCATCGTCAATCAAGGCACCGTGACTCTCCAGTCTGACAACTTTTATACCGGCGGAACCATCATCCGCGATGGCGCAACGCTCGCCTTCGTCAATACCCCCGGCACCACTCCCGCACGACTCCCCGTTGGTGGCGATGTCACCCTTGAGGGCTCGGGGTTCCTCAACATCGGGAGTGCTGGCGGCAACACCTACTCCCCGGTCATTGGCAATCTGAGCGGCGATGCCGACTCCCTCATCGGTCGCTCCAACAACGGCACGTCCAACCTCACCATCCAAGGCTCCGGCACCTTCGCAGGGCAGATCGCCAACACCGGCGGCACCTCCGCGGTCACCAACATCATTCAAGATAGCAACGGCATGCTCATGCTCAGCGGCACCATCGGCGGTACCAGCGGTGGGAGAATCAGCGGCAGCACCGCCAACGCCAACGCCGTCAGCATCACGGTCAACAGCGGCATGCTCCTCATCAGCGGCAACAACAACACCTACACCGGCGCCACGACCATCAACGGCGACCACGCGGCGCTCATAGTCACCAATACCGCGGGCAGTGCCACCGGAACAGGTCCCGTCACGCTTAACGGCGGTATCCTCGCCAGCATGGCCGGCGGAGGGATCATCTCCTCCGTGCTCACCGCCACCAGCGGCAGCCGCATCTCGCCGGGAGGATCGGATGTCAGTGCCCTGACCCTGGGCGGTATGATCCTGGATTCCGGCGCTATTCTGGACTACAACTTTGACACGAATCCCAACAACGTGGCTTTCGGCGACTTGATCGTCATCACCGGCGATGCTTCAAAAATCACCCTGCCCGATGTCACCCAGCCAGGTGTCGGCGGCGTACTCCTCAACCTTGACTCCGACATCACCGACGGCACCTACCAGTTGATCAGCTACACCGGCGCCGACCCGATCGCCAACTTCGTGGACATCATCAACGGCACCATCGGTGGCGGTGATATCGGCACTATTATGCTCGGCTCCGGCTGGGACAGACTCAGCGGCAATATCACCTTCGATATCGTCAATAGAGACTCAGGCGTATTCCTGAACATCCGCAGCACGACCAGCGGCGTTCCCGAACCCGCCAGCCTCTCGCTGCTGGGCCTTGGCGCAGCCGGCCTCCTCGCTCGGCGACGCCGGTAATAGCAACATCAAACCATGGGTGTAGCCATCTTTGGTGGCATATGCGCCTAGGGGAGCCCCGCATGGTAATGCGGGGCTTTGCATTGATCTCGCCAAAACGCATCGAAAACGCTTGCGGCGTCGCGGACCTCGCCTTTGATATAACCATTGGCCATAAAAAATAGCCACACCCCACACCATTGAAAGTCGCGACGTTCATGTCAAATGCGGCGGTCTTTCGCTATACTTTCGGGCGTTGTGATCGAAGGTAGGTCAACTATTCACATGAATCGAAAAAAAACGCTGTTCGCCGCCCTGATGCTTACCGCGTGGGCGGCCGTTGCGCTGGCGGTGGAGGGGGGGGGGGGGAAAAAATCAAAAAACAGGGAGGGGTTCGGGGACCCGGGCTCGGGGGAAGTGGCGCCCGAGTTCGGGATGGGCTTTGGGGGGGTGAAA
>WQYP01000219.1 GCA_009781185.1 Phycisphaerales bacterium
CAATCCTCTATCAGAGCCGCGACCGTAAGGGAGCGACCCGTGCGACAATGCGGAGATAAAGCCTGTCGCTCCCTTACAGTCGCGGCTCTGATGGCCAAATGGTGGAGGATTGAGACAGAGCAGGTTCTCCACTTTTACCTTTTAACTTTTATTCTTCTTTCCGATTCATCGCCGGTTCCCGTGCCACGCGAGTTGCAATCGCCTGTACTGTCGCCGGCGTCGGATGCCTCAGTAGCCGCAACGTTCCCCTCCACGCCATCCGCCCGTCCCGAAACGCTTCCAGTGTCACCCATGTATCCGCCTCATTTTTTCCCGCCTCCGACCCATCCACCGGCAGCAGATAAATCACCTGCCCCTGCACCTCAAAAACCACCACCGGCCCACCATTCTCCCTCGCCACCAACAACAACCCCTCCCGTACCGCCCGCGTTAATTTTTCCGTTTCCGCCATCACCGCCCGATCCGCCCGCACCCACGCCATGAAGAGCATTTCGTCGGTCATGTCATCGAGTTCCGCCATTGCCGAGCGAATCGCTCCACGCACCGCATCCTCGTAATACCCCATGCGACGCAGCGCCCGCGTCACCCTCTTTTGCGATTCGCCCGCAAGCGCTTGGCGCAACGGATTTTCGCCCGTCTTGACCCATCGCCAGGTAAACTCTCCGCCACCGCCCGCCTCACGCCACACCATCCAATGCTGCGACGCATCCGCCTGCAATCCTCCCGGCAACGCCCCTGTGCCACGCCGCACGACATTCCCAACTGACGATCGCGGCTCGGAGTTTTCGGCCATTGGAACATTTGAATTTGGAACTTGATTCAAATTTCGAATTTCGAATTTCGAATTTTCCCCAACGCTCCCTGACGGTCGCGTCTCGGATGGATCAGCTTCCGGGTGATAATCGAACACCATCAACGCCGTTCGCAGGGGCGTCTTTTCCTCCATTGCCCGCAGCAGTTCCTCTCCATCCCCCCGCGGTCGCTGCCGCGCCAGCGATAACACCACCGCGCCCGCCAGCAGTCCGCCGATCAGCCACATCCACCAGCGCACAAGAAACTCCCAAGCCAAAGCCCCGCATTACCATGCGGGGCTCCTCAGAAATCACGTCAGCTCCGTCACTTCCCCGGCAGCACCGCCGGCGCCATTGCCTCCTCCTCCACGATATCATAAATTTTCCCATCCAACTCCACGGTGACGTTATTTCCCAAGGCAAAGTACTGCGCTGCGTCCGGATGTTTTTTGAGCAAATCGAAATAATCCGTCGAGCCGAAGACCACTTTGATGTGCGACTCGGGCTTGGCGTTCTGCGTCCGCGAATCCGTCCACTGATTGCCGTTAAGGAAAAACGCCCGGCTGTTAATCACACGCGACTGCTGGGCGTAATTCGTGACCACGCGATAGCCTTGCGTGTTCTGGGCCACCTGCACCTGTTCCTTGTCGTTGCTGATGATCTGTCCCTGGGACTGCTGCGCCTGCCGCACCGTCTGCCAGCCGCTCAGGGTGCTCCTGCCAAGGTTCAACTTTCCTTCCAACTCCATCGGCTTGCCCGCAATCGGTTGCTCGCGGATACCCGGTCCACTCACCACACTTCCATCCACTCCCACTCCGCCACCGCCCATGCCGCCGCCAAGGGCTAGCCGCCGAGTCATCGCCGGCATATTGGACTCCGGCGCCGCCGATGGCGCCATCGGTGCATCCACTTTCGCCAGCGACTCCGCCGCGGATCGGTTCTTCTCATCCGCATCACGATAACGATCGCTCGACTGCTTCGCCGCGTCTTGCGCCACTTCCAGATTCTTCGCTTGCATGCTTGCTCTGTTGCCCACCGATCGTGCCACGGACTGGCCGCCCGTTACTTCCTGCGTTCGGATCGCATGGAGTTCCGTCGCCGCGTTGGCAAACGCTACGCGATCGCCTTCCATTTCTCGCAAGCTTCTGACCGCCACCGGCACGTTGCGACGCCGTTCGTCCTCGATGATCAACATCGCCGTGTAAGGCGTTACCACGCCCCAACGACGTGCCAACGCCACCACTTCGTCCTTCAGCTCTTTGCTTTCTCCGTTGCGTTGGATTTCATCGAGCAGGTATCCCACCCGCCGCGTCGCCCACAGACGAGCGATCCACTCCCGGCTCGAGTCCGTCTTATCTTCAAACACCACATCCTGCGCAAACGTCTGCACCTCCCCGCCCACCTTCCCCGTAATCGTCACCGCCCCCTTCGCCCCTTTGGTATACGTTCCAAACACCACCACCTGATCGCCCTTGAACAAGTCCGGCAGTTCCTTCGGATACACTTTGCTCACGGTCACGGAGCCTGTATCCATTTTCAGGCCTGCCAGCACCGGGTCCTGCACTTTCCCCCAGAAATTGCTCATCGTCAATTCCAGGTTCTCGTTAGGCAGCACGTACTGCGAATAACCGCGGGTCTCCTCGGCCATCACGTCCAGCAATTTCGTATTGACATCCGTTCCGACGCCGAAGCTGAAGACGCGGACCTGCGCTCCACCGCTGGCATTCTTTACGTTTTTCAAGATTCTGTCCGGGTTTTGCTCGCCGATTGTCGGCTGGCCGTCGGTCATGAAGACGATCAGGAATAAGCGATCGTCATCCTTCTTCGGACGCGCCTCCAGCGCTTTTCGCATGGCTTCGTCAATCGCCGTTCCACCGGCTGCTCGCATCTCCATCGCGAAATCCGCCCCCTTCTTGCGATTCTCCTCCGTCGCCTCTTTCAATCCCCCGAAGAACGGCTCCGCCTCCGTCGAAAATCGCACAATCTCAAACCGATCCTGCGGATTGAGCGTCTCCACGCAATACTTGAGCGCCTTCCTCGCCTGCTCGATCTTCGTCCCGCTCATCGAGCCGCTGGTATCCATCACAAACACCACATCCTTCGGCATCACCTTCGCCACCTTGCTCACCACCGGCGCCGCCATCATCACAAAATAACCGTCCTGCCCCTCGTCCGGCCGATACGTCAGCAGACTGATCCCCACCGCCGTCGCCTTCCGCCCAATAAATAAATGAAAATCCGTATCCGGCCGAACATTCTTCGCCTCAAACCCCGCCGTCGCAGACAAATCGCCATGCCGAATCACCTCCACCTCATGCGTCGGCGAGTACACCGTCGTGATCGGCTCGCTCGTCTTGATGTTCACCCGCATACTCACATTCTGCAGCGGCTTGCTCGAAAACTTCTCCGTGTTCAACGTGTAGTGATAATCCAACAGCCCGTTATCCTGCTTCAACAACTGCGTATATTTCAATTGCACCCGCTTCCGCCCGTTCGGCTCGATCGGAAAAATCCGTACCCGGAACATCGCCTGCCCCGCATATTCCAAAAGCGCCGGATCCCGGCTCGCCCGCACAATATCCTCGTAAATCTGCCTCGCCTTCTCCGCTGGCAAAAGCTCCGCCTCCATCGTCTTGCCGTCAATATCCATCGCGAACTTATCGATCCGCGTATCCTTGGGCACCGGGAAAATGTACTCCCCCTCCAACGGCCGCCCGCCGTTGGGATTATAAAATTCCTGATCCACCGACGTGATCGCCACCTGGTCCTGAATCTCGCACGCCACCTTGTGATACACCACCTCCAGCGGCGCAAAACTGAAATGCCCCGGCACCGTCACCGTCGGATTCCGCACCACAATCAACCCATCCGCCCAGCCCCCCTGAACCCCCATCACCAGCGCCACCACAAACGCCGCCACCGCCAATATCCGTCGCATCATGACCTTTCCTCCGCACATGCTCATCCATCGTTTACCCGCGAATCGACGAACAAACGCCCGTCGCACATCATACTCAGACGCGCAACTCCCCTCCGGGTTCAAAAAAAAAAGAAAAAAATTGGTACCGCGACCGGCAGGGAGCGTTTGTGGTACCTTACTCCTCGTGCTCACCCTCATCATGTTCGTCGTCGATCTCCTCGAGACCTCCGCCATCCGCTCCCGGCGGAATCGCCCCCAGCGTCGCATAAATCGAGCCGTCGAGGAACCCCTCCAATTTCCGTGCCCGCACCGGATGCTGCAGTTTGCGGATGGCCTTCGCCTCCACCTGCCGCACACGCTCACGCGTCACCTTGAAAATCCGCCCCACTTCTTCCAGCGTGTAGGTGTACCCATCACCAATACCGTACCGCAGCTTGATGATCTCCCGTTCACGGTACGTGAGCGTTTTGAGCACCTGATCGATTCTCTCCCGCAGCATTTCGCTGGTGGCGGTCTCCACCGGGTTATCCGCCGCCTCATCCTCAATAAAATCGCCAAAGTACGAATCTTCCGACTCCCCCACCGGCCGGTCCAGCGAGATCGGATGACGCGAAATTTTCAGCACACGCCGGCACTCCGACACCGGCATCTTCGCTTCCTTCGAAATCTCCTCAATCGTCGGCTCCCTCCCCAAATCCTGCAATAACTTCTTCGAAATGTTCCGCAACTTGCTCATCGTCTCGATCATGTGCACCGGAATGCGGATCGTCCGTGCATGATCCGCGATCGCTCGTGTAATCGCCTGCCGAATCCACCACGTCGCATACGTCGAAAACTTGTAGCCGCGTCGATATTCATACTTATCCACCGCCCGCATCAAGCCCGTGTTGCCTTCCTGAATAATGTCCAGAAACGACAGCCCGCGATTGCGGTACTTCTTCGCGATGGAGACCACCAGTCGCAGGTTTCCGCCGGAGAGTTTCCGCTTGGCGTCCTCATACTCGTTGAACACCAGTTGTATCGCCCCGCATCGACGCACCAAATGGTCCGGATTCTCCAGCACCAGGTCCTGCATCCCCGCGAATTCCTCGCCCATCGCCTGACGATCGTCTTCCGTATAACGGCTGCTCTTCTCCACCAGACGCGTCTTGAGCTCCACCATCTTCGAACAAATGTTCGCCAGCTTCCTCATCAGCGGAATCACCTTGCTGGTCCGAAGCGAGAGCTCTTCCAGCAGCGTCACCGCCTTGCGACGACGATTCCGCATGCGACGCGAAATTTCTTCCTTCAGATTCTCGCTGGTGCTCGCCTCGTTGAGCCTCGCCCATTCCGTGCGATCGTGCTCCAACAACTTCCGAATCGTGTTGAGGTTCTCCGGAATACGTTTGGAGATCGTCCCTTTCGCATCCACTTCGGCCGTGCTGATCCGCATCGTCCGATCGAACGGCAACTCGCCCGACTCCACCTGCGCCAGAATATCCACCGCCGATTGAATGCAGTAATCGCTCTCCAGCACCTTCCGCCGAAACGCCATCCTCGTGAGCTCGATCTTCTTCGCCAGCCGGATTTCCTCTTCGCGCGTCAAAAGCGGAATCTCGCCCATCTGCGTCAGATACATCCGCACCGGATCGTCGATCCGCTTGGACCCCGCGTCCACCGCCACGTCCACCGGCTCTTCCATCTTCTCGATTTCTTCTTCCGCCTGAAGCATCATCGCTTCATCCGGATCGTCCGGCGAAGGCGCCGCCACATGCTTGCTCCCCTCCGCCTCATCCAGCAACTCGATGCCCAGTTCGTCGAACTGCTGCATCAGCGCATCGAGCCGATCCGGCGCGATCGCATCGTCGGGCAAAAGCTCGTTGAGCTCCTCATACGTCAGATACCCCTGAGCCTTCCCCTTGGTCACCAGCAATTGCAGATTCGCGCCGGCTTTCGCCAGCGGAACTGTATTCACCGTTGCCGGCGGTTGAACTTGCGTCGCGGAACTTGTCACAATACCTCCACAAGCCGCCCTTGAACCCGCCTGAGGCGAGCCCCTCGCCAAGAACGCAAAACGACCGAAAAGCGTCTCCGCTTCCCGTTCATCTGCAAAAAGTCCTCGGCACAGGACAGCTTCATCCATCCATTTTTCGAACCAATTATTGTACCCGCGCTCCCGCCTCTCTGCCAATACGATCTTCACATTTTTTCTACACTTTCGCGAACACCCCTCAAAAAAATAAAAACCTCAGTTTTTTCGGGATGCGAAAATGCTGGCAGAACCGAATACACAACGACGACGTTCCGCATGGCTGCGGTGCTCCCTTGTCACCTCTTCACATTCCGGTCTCGCAGACACCACGGTTCCCGGCGAACAAGCAGGGCCTAACCCATTCAGTCACACCGATGAAACAGGGAAACCCCGTATGTCTCCCCCCCCCCCCCCTTTTGGGAAGCGGAGGCGCAAGGCTCCCGGACGGACACGCGGGCGGGGGGAGTCCGGGCAAGCCAATCCTCGG
>WQYP01000220.1 GCA_009781185.1 Phycisphaerales bacterium
CGGAAAATCAGAGCCGCGACCGTCAGGGAGCGACAGGCGTTATTTCCGCATTGTCGCACGGATCGCTCCCTTACGGTCGCGGCTCTGATCGCCCTGATTTGCCATAAAAAATGGCCACACCCAACTCCCGAAAATCACCGGCTTTTAGCTGATGGATCGCCTCGTTCACCTTTGAAATGTGTTGTTGGATTCTTGGCCAACTGGTGGTCGGAAGTACAAGAATCGCCAACCGACGACCGGCCAAGTTCTGCTGATAGCGTAAGTTCTTATCGGTGGTCACCAACGCATCAAACGTCGTTTCCGCGGCTTTAAGCAACTCGCCGTTGTTCAAGCTCGCCCACCCCATCTCGTACGCCGTGTGAATGTCGTGCCCAAATACTTCCCGCCGAAGCGGCGCCGGCGTGCCATGATCGAAGAGAATTCTCATGCTTCAACCAGACTTGTTTGAGCATGCTCCAGAACCGATTCCACCTGTTTGCGGGTAACTCCGGGAAACCATTCTATAAATTCATTAATCCGCGCCCCGTCCTCCAGGTTTTCAAAAAGTGCCTTCACCGGAACGCGAGTTCCCTTAAAAAGCCACGCTCCGCTGACCTTGCCTGGCTGCCGTTCCACTGCAGAACATTGACTCCAATCGATCATGCTTCAATTGTAGGTAGAGGAGAATCCGACAGCAAGGGTATTTCCTTCTTCCGCCGTTTGCTCCGCACCGCCTTGGCGCAGATAATCCGACCGGCAATTGCATTTAGCCCCCGGCTCTGCCGGGGGGTCGTCCTCAATAAGGAGTCGCCATGACCGCTCGTCTTCCCACGCTTCACGTCGTTGCCGAGAATATTCCTCAGGCCCATTTCCGTGCCATGAAAGCCGTCTGGGAGCACGGCTTGGCTATCCGCACGGAGTATGACCGCAAGAACTCAGCCGGTGAATATATTGATCCGCCGTCACGAGATGCTCGGGTGCTCGTCGAAATCACGGATCCTTTCGCGGAGCCACGCTTCCCGCCGACGAGTTTCTGCGAGATCGGTACCTACATCGCTGAGATCATGGGGGCGAAAGATCACTTTGTTCTGCCGATCGACACGCTGAAGACCGCCATGCAGGGCGAGCTCGCTTCCCACCAATGGCCGTACACGTACCATCAACGCCTCTTCGACCACCCCGATCTCGACGGTTCGACCGTCAACCAGATGGCCCTCGCCGTCGACCGCGTCGCAAAAACCCCCTACACCCGCCGCGCCATGGCCACCACCTCCGTCCCCAACCTCGACCCTTTCCTCAAGGAAGACGTCCCCTGCCTCCGCGAAGTGCAACTCCGCTGCCCGGTGGATGAGGCCGGCAATCTTGTGCTCAACATGACCACCACCTGGCGTAGCCGCGACCTCTTCAAAGCCTGGCCCGACAACATCATCGGCCTGACCTTCATGCAGCAAATCCTCGCCGAACAGACCCACGCCATCGCCCACAAACCCGTCAAGGTCGGCTCCTACGCCGACTTCGCCATGTCCCTCCACATCTATGGCCAGGATTTCAAACAAGTCGGCGGCGACGCCCAGCGCGGACTCGCCAGCTTCTTCGACACCTTCGACGAACAGACATATATCGAACGCGCCCTGACCAGCGAAGACGCCAAGGAGATGCTGGTGGTTCCGCAGCTCAAAGAGCTCCTGAGCCCTCGCCTGATCGAGCAATGGAAATTCCCCCAATCCAGCATCGACCTGATCGAAACATTGATCAAAGGCCTGGAGAGCGGTCGGTGGAAAGCGTAGGACGAATTTCATAGAATTTAATAGCCGATAAAGGCAACAGGAGATGTTATGACTACCACACAAGCCATCCGAAAAACCATCACTCCCAAGAAGTCCCTGCCCAAGCCGGGCAAGCGAAAGACGTTTGAAGAGGCGAGTGCTTCGGTCATTAAGAAATACGGCGAAGTTTTCGCCAAGCTTGCGAAATAAAGGCTCATTGCGAAAGTTACTAAAGATGCACGAGGCCTGAGGAATCAGGCCTTGTGTTTTTATACATGGGAAAAAAACGTGGACGAGATTATTTTTCTAACTTGGGATCAGGTCACAACGCACATGAAACCAATTGATAAATAAAAGGGGGAAGGGAGCCCCGCATGGTCATGCGGGGTTAGCTCCTCACGGACTCCACCGCGCCTTGTTGCTCAGCCGCACGCCTTCTCTCTCCGAAATCATATTGGCCATCGACGCGTTACCTTCCCAGTCAATCCCATCCGGACAATACATCAACTGAAACTCCACCACATCCCCCGGTTCTGCCCCAAGCGTCTTCACAACCGCTTCCAACCGAAATGCAAATTCCTTCGGCGATCGCATCGACCCCATGATATCCCTACAGGTGGCTATTTTTTTCGAACCCGGAATGTCATGCATGACGGGTTTGCCGTTGATCCACCACCGGATCAGCCAACTATCCAAGTCATTATACACCCAAGGTTTGCTCCACACGTGAATCACGCCGTGCTCCATGGAGACTTTCAGTTCCGGGTCTGTCTGCTGCGGCCATAATCGCGGCAATACCGCAACCTTCGACCGCGGTAGCTTCCCATCATACTGCGGCACCCCGCGCGAACCCGCCAACTCATACCGCCGCAACAAACCATCCGCATCCCTCAACGCCAACGCATTAAACCCCATCCACGGCGACGCTTCACGCTTCGGCACCCGAATCGTCCGTTGTGCAACCAACTCACCCGCCAGCGCCGAAATTCGAATCGTGCATACCCCTTCCCTCCTCGGCCGCACCCCAAGCACAAACAGCACAGGATTGTCTACATCCTCAAAGCATTGAACGACGAAATCGAATTCCCTTCTGATCTCCGGCACCCCAGGATACGACAGCTCCACGCGCACCGGCCCCAACTGATTCTCCCATTCCCTCCCACTTGTTTCCTTCCCATACGATCCGCCGACCGGCACGCAATACAACAACACCCCCGACCCCAACGCGCACCTCTCCGCCTCTATCCCCAGATGAATCTTTTCCCCATCCACCATTACCACCGGCGACGCCTCCAACTCCGCCAACGTTCTCACCACCGGCACCCGCTCCACCCCACATCCTCCCAGCAGCATCACCACCAGCACCGCCATCCATCGTCCAATCACGCATCACCTCCTTGCCCCATCATATCGTCAAGTCAGGTGGTGGGTGATACAATTGATGTCTGAGCGGCATTTGCAAGGGAACAGGTATGAATGATCGGATTGAAATCAACCCGAAAGTGCATCATGGCAAGCCGGTGATCCGCGGAACGCGGGTGCCGGTGGCTCGAATTCTCGGCGAATTGTCCGGCGGGGTAAGCCTTGAGCAAATCGAGGCGGACTATGGCATTTCCGCAGCCGACATCCGGGCGGCCGTCGATTTCGCTCGCGAACTCGTCGAAGAGCAATCGTATCACCCAATAACGGTGAATTGATGCAATTTCTGATTGATGCGGATCTTCCACGAACGTTGGTCTCGCTATTCGCCAGCTTCGGTCATGATGCGATTGATGTTCGCGATATTGGCATGGGCGCATCACTGGATGACGCCATTGCACAGTATGCCGCCGAGCATCATCTGTGCTTGATAACCGGCGACTGGGGCTTTGCGGACATTCGCACCTATCCACCGGAACAACTTTTCGGAATCATCATTATCGGGCTGCCGGACGGAGCACGTGGCTCGCAGATTATCGAACTGGTGGAGCTGTTGCTGAACCTGCCGGAGATACTGGCAATGGTTCCCGGGCGGCTGGCCATCGTGGAAAAAGGTCGCATCCGTCTGCGACCGCCAGCGCGAGAATGAATTTCATGCGTCATTGGGGGATGGCGGCATTTATCATTCGCCATTCCTCAGCTATGATTCTCCATCTTGACCTCGTTTCTCGGAGCCTTTATGTCTGCTCTCGAACGTAACATTCTCGTTACTTCCGCCTTGCCTTATGCCAACGGCTCGATCCACATCGGCCATCTTGTCGAGTACATCCAGACCGACATCTGGGTCCGCTTCCAGCGACTCATCGGCAACACCGTCACCTACGTCTGCGGCGATGACGCTCACGGTACCCCCATTATGCTTAAAGCCCAGCAGGCCGGCGTCACCCCTGAAGCCTGGATCTCCCGCTACCACACCGAGCACAAAGCCGACTTCGCCAAGTTCTCCGTCGAGTTCGACAACTATTACACCACGCACTCCGAGCTCAATCGCGAACTGGTCGAACGGATTTATGCCCGCGTCAAAGCCGCCGGCCTGATCACCGCCAAAGAGATTGAACAACTCTTCGATCCCAAAGCCAACATTTTCCTTCCCGACCGCTTCGTCAAAGGCACCTGTCCAAGCTGCAAAGCCCCCGACCAGTACGGCGACTCCTGCGAAATCTGCGGCAAAACCTTCGACCCCTCCGACCTCATCAACCCCGTCTCCGTCATCTCCGGCGCCACACCCATTCTGAAAAAATCCAGACATCTTTTCCTCGAGCTGGAACCTTGCCGCGAGATGCTGCTGAAACTTTACGAGCAGGGCTTCGTCGACGACGCCGTCAAAAACAAACTGCTGGACTGGTTCAAGGAACCGCTTCGTTCCTGGGACATCTCCCGCGACGCTCCATTCTTCGGTTTCGCCATCCCCGACGAACAAGATAAATTCTTCTACAACTGGTTCGACGCCCCGATCGGCTACCTCGCCAGCCTCGGCAACAAGCTCGCCTGCGATGCCATCGAAACCGAAAAATTCTGGAACGACGACGATTTAGAACGCTGGCATTTCATCGGCAAAGACATCCAATATTTCCACGCCCTCTTCTGGCCCGTCATGCTCCACGCCGCCGGACTCAAAGTCCCCACCAAGCTCGCCATCCACGGCTTCCTCACCGTCAACGGCAAAAAAATGTCCAAACGCGACGGCACCTTCATCACCGCCGCCACCTTCGCCAAACATCTCGACCCGCAGTACCTCCGCTACTACTACGCCACCAAGCTCGGCCCATCCCCCGAAGACCTCGATCTCTCCCCCGATGACCTCGCCGCCCGCATCAACGGCGAACTCGTCAACAAGCTCGCCAACCTCGTCTCACGTTGCGCCCCCATGCTCTCTCGCCTCCTCGAAGGCAAGCTCGGCATCTCCGCCATGGACGCGATCCCGATCCTCCGTGAAATCCGCGGCGCCGCCGACGAAATCCACGCCGCCTACGATTCCCGCAACTTCGCCGCCGCCACCCGCCTGATCTGCACCCTCGCCGACAAGGCCAACAAGTACGTCGAAGACCAGGCGCCTTGGAAGCTCGTGAAGGAGGATGCCGAAGCCGCTCGCGGCGTGCTGACCGCCGCCCTGGAAGCCGGGCGTATCCTGACCATTTACCTCAAGCCGATCCTTCCCGAATTTGCGTTCAAAGTCGAAAAGTGCCTCGCGATCCCTCCGCAGAAATGGCGGAACATTCAGGACGCCGTGGAGCCGCACACGATCAATGCCTTCGAGCATCTAGTCCAGCGTCTGGAGAAAAAAGCTATCAACGCCATGATCGACGATTCGAAAGAAGGTGTCCCCCCCGCTCCCGTCACGGCCCCCTCAATCGAAAATCAAAAATCGAAAATGGGGGGGGGCGAAAATCCCTATCCGGACGGGGAACCTCTTACCGCACAGATCAATATCGATCAATTCCTCGCCGTTGATCTTCGTGTTGCGCGTGTTCTGACCGCCGAAGCCGTCGCGAAATCCGACAAGCTTTTGAAGCTGACCCTCGACGTCGGCCATCTCGGCCAGCGCACCATCCTCGCCGGCATCCAAAAAGCCTACGTCCCCTCCGACCGCCTCGTCAACCGCCTGGTCGTCTTCTGCGCCAACCTCGCCCCCCGCACCATGGGCAAGTTCGGCACCTCCGAAGGCATGATCTGCGCCGCCGGCCCCGGCGGCACCGAAATCTTCGTCCTCTCACCCGACTCCGGCGCCAAACCCGGCCAACGCATCCACTAAAAACCATCAGAGCCGCAATCGTAAGATTGCGGTTATTGTTCCGCAATCTTACGATTGCGGCTCTGATGGTTTTGGGTGTGGCCATTTTTTTTGGCAAATCAGGGCGATCAGAGCCGCGACCGTAAGGGAGCGATCCGTGCGACAATGCGGAAATAACGCCTGTCGCTCCCTGACGGTCGCGGCTCTGATTTTCCGGGGCAATCGTCTGATTGGC
>WQYP01000221.1 GCA_009781185.1 Phycisphaerales bacterium
ATCGCGATAAAATACTCCGTACGCATGGGCTTCTCCTTTCGTAGTGATAGCTGCGTCGTACAAACACAGTTTAATCGCTGCGATTCGGAGAAGCCCTCTGCTTCCTATATCTTCACGGGGCTGGGACGACCTCGGTCCCAGATCCGTACTCGCGCGGCATGGGTCTACGAACCTATGCAGACCCGTGGTACCCAGTATCCGAGGGGGACCAGATTGGCGAAAGTCCTCACAGAAAATAGTCCGCCATGAGGTCAAAGTGGTCGGCGAGTTTACGGATGTGGGTCTTGCTGAGTTGCCGTTTGCCCAGCATGATCTTCGATGCCAAGCTCTGATTACCCAACAACCGCCCCAAATCGGCCGTCTTCATGTCGGACTCTTCCATGAGATATTTCAGGCGATCCAGCGGTGTACGCTTATCCTCCGGAATGGGATGGTGTTCACGATCGTAGAGTTCCACGAAAAGCGCCAACGCATCCAGATAGTCGATCTCGGCAGGGCTGAGTGTGTTTTCATCTCGCACAGCGAGCTTGTTCATCACCTCCACCGTGGCATCGTATTGCTTTTCGCTGTGAATAGGGCGAGGCGGGAAACCGTGGACCAGCGCGGCATATTCCGCATTGGTCCTGGTTCCTTTTTTGTGGGGGGTGGTGATAGGGGCGGTCATCGTCATAGCGCCTCCTTCCAGCGATTGAGACTATATTGCTTGTGATCCATAACTTTGAGCACAAAGATCTTGTTCCGATCATAGTGAATGCCAGTCACCAGACGATATTTATTGCCGGCGATATTGAACACGGTAACGGTTCGGCCATTGGCGACCCTCACGGTATCCGTGTGGGGATAAGCCTTTCGCACATCCATCACGCTCTTCCACTGTGTTTTCCGGGCCGTGTTGTACCACGCGATGAGGGAGTGTGCGGCATCGGCATGAACCTCATAAAAAGCCTTCAGTGCTTTGTTGGTGATGATGTGCACGCCACATCCTTTCTTGTAAGTACATTATGTACTCATGATGCCGCCATGTCAAGCCATGTCAAGCGTTTCACGGAAAAGGACATTTCGTATGCAAAGGAATGGTGTCAGGTGATCCCCAACGCCTTTTATCCCGGCTATTCCTGGGGGGCATGCCAAACCACCGCATTGCCATGCGGAGATACATTAGAATGTCCACACTCTTTAGGTTTTGCTTCAGCTTCCGATCAGGATGCCGGCGAGCAGGACGATGACGCCGCCCAAGACCACCTGCAGCGTGGCGATCAGCCAGGGCGATTCCATGAAGCGATGGCGGATCCAGGAGATGGTCACAAGTTCGACGGCGACGATCACGATTGCCAGCCAGAATGCGATGCGGAAGTTGGGAATGAGGAAGGGGAGTGTGTGTCCGATGCCGCCGGCGGTGGTCATGAGGCCGCAAGCGACGCCGCGAATGAGGGGGCGACCGCGACCGGTGAGAGAGCCATCGTCTGAGAGAGCTTCGGCGAAGCCCATGGAGATGCCGGCGCCGAGTGATGCGGCAAGACCTACTTTGAACGGCAGCCAGGAGTTGTATTCATGCAACTTCGTCGATGCGAAGGCGGCGGCAAACAGCGGCGCAAGCGTTGAGACGGAGCCGTCCATCAAACCTGCCAGTCCCGGTTGGATCACTTGCAGCACCAGCAGTCGCCGCTTCGCCTGCGATTCCTGCGTTCGCACGGTTTCCGTGAGGTGTTGCGATTCGAGTTCCTCGGCGGCGGTGACGTGCCGCTTTTCCGCTTCGGCAAGGTCCAACAACAATTGGCGGATATGGATGTCGGTGGCGCGATTGGCCGCTCGCTGGTAGAAATGGCGGGTTTCCGTTTCCATGGAGGCGGCAAGTTTGCGAACGCGATCCACGCCGAACTGCTTGATCAGCCAGATCGGCGTACGGCGGACGAAGCCTTTGACATCCTGCCGGCGGACGAGCGGAATCGTATTGCCGAAGCGATGCATGTACATTTCGGTGAGTTTCCGCCAATGGCCGTCTTCTTCGAGCCGCATCTCGGCGAAGACTTTGGCGGTGCCGGGATAATCCTTCCGCAGAGCATCGGCGATGGCGGCGTAAGTACGCGAGTCTTCCTCTTCCGAGGTAATCGCCAGAGCGAGGATTTCGCGTTCCGTGAGGTCTTTGAATGATTTGGTCATGATCGCTCCGTGATGCGCGACACGGGCGTATGACACTGGAGGCGGGGGTGCCACGGGTCTGGGACAATCTCGGTCCCAGACCTGTGCTCGGTGGGCACGCGGCACGGGTCTGCGAACTGCGCAGACCTGTGGCACCCAAGCCGCCTCAAGTGCCATGCACCCGTGCGACACTAAGTGTAGGCAAGGCGTTTGCCCGAGATGGTGGATTGTGATATAAAATCCCGAGTTTTTACCGTCACGAAACTTTTCGCTTACAGGAGATTGTATGTCTGCCAAAAGTTATGCCCGTCGGCTGGAACGTCGCGCTAAGGCCCGTAAACTTGCGGCAGGAGAGCTGTCGGAAGCGGAAGCCGCCGCTTTCAAAGCGGAAATGGAAGCGTTTGAAAAGAAGCATCCGAAGGCGGCGAAGAAGTAAGAAAAGAAGCCAGAAGCCAGAAGTTTTGAGTAAGCTGTAAACTTGAAACCTTCTGGCTACTAGCTTCTGGCTTCTGGCTTCTTCTTTGGTGCAACGATGCGTGCGGTGCGATTTCGGGCGAATCCGTTGGTGCGGGTTGGGGAGGCAGGAGTCGGGGATAATGCGAATGGAGCGTCGGTGGTGCGGGTGCCGGAATGGGTGGGGAAGCGGCTGGGGCGGTTTTATATGTATTTTGCGCATCATGCGGGGGATCGGATTCGGCTGGCGTATGCAGATCGAGTGGAGGGGCCGTGGCGGGTGCATGAGGCGGGGACGCTGAGGGTGGAGCAGACGCCGTTTGCGGGGGTGGAGTCGGAGCCGCATCTCGCATCGCCGGATGTGCATGTAGATGAGGCGAACAGGCGACTGGTGATGTTTTATCACGGCGGCTATTTCCAGAATGAAATTCCTGATGCACCTGTGAGACAAGGGGTGGCATTGTCGGATCGAGAGAAGTTGATGTATCGGCAAGCGACGGCGACAGCGGAGTCGCGAGATGGCGTGACGTGGAAAACGATCAACGGGCTTATCGGGCTGCCGTACTGGCGACGCTTTGTGTGGGACGGGCGGTTTTATGCGATGGCGATGCCGGGGGTGTTCCACATGGCTCTCCCCACTACCGATGGCGTGTCGGGCTATCAACGAATTGAAGTGGAATTGTTTACGGAGCGAATGCGGCATGCGGCGATGTTGGTGGAAGGAGATATGTTGCGGGTATTTTATACGAATGCTGGAGATATGCCGGAGAGAATTCTGATGGCGACGGTGCGGCTGGATCGGGATTGGAAGAAGTGGCGAGTGATGGAGACGGAGACGATTTTGTTGCCGGAGGAGGGGTATGAGGGCGGAGACTTGCCGCTGGAGGCGTCGCGGCGGGGCGTGGTGTACGGACGAGCAAGGCAATTGCGGGACCCTTGCGTGTTTGTGGATGAAGGGCGGCGGTACTTGTTTTATGCCTATGCCGGGGAACAGGGGATCGCGGGGGCGGAATTGGTGTATTAAATGAGCCATAGACAGCCCCGGCATGGCAGAACCTTCGCATCAATGGCGTCGGTTTTGGCCAGAATGCCAAGGCCTTTGGCCAGGTGGCGAACCTTGCCGGGGTTGACCAGAGCCAGCGGCAGATTGGCATCGAGCAGGGCACCCAGGAGTTTGCGCTCGATGCCGCCGGTGGACTCGACGACAATGCAACCGGGCGCCAGATCGCAGAGTTCCCGCACCAGTTGCTCGATGCCCGCGGCGTCGTTGGGACGTCGCCATGCAGGAGTGCCGTCGGAGCGGGCGATGTCGAGAAAATCCTTGGAGACGTCGATGCCCACGAAAAGTTTTGGCGTGATGCTGGAAGAACACGAAACTGGCGTGCATTTCGGAGCCGGCCCTGAAAGCGGCCAAGCAGCGCATCAATAAAACCCGCTTCTCCTGCCAAGGAGTTTCGAGAACCGACAAGGACTCAATTTGGCGTAGCGCTTCTTCGTCGGTCATCGCCGCCAGCTCGGCAGCCTGAACGGCCGCGAGTGCCTCAGCAGTCGCGCGATACGTTTTGCGAAAACGCTCTTTGTCTTCGTTCGAGATCATGCGTGTATTATATACATTGGTGGCATCGGCATCCTGCCGATGAACATGAACGGGGAGGTGGGCGAGACGCCGATGTCATAAATGAGATTCATAATCGCACCGACACGCCGTGCGCCGCAAGATGTGCCTTGACCTGCGCCACGCTGTACGTGCGGAAGTGGAAGATGCTCGCGGCGAGTGCTGCGTCGGCGTGACCGCCGTCCGGCGTATCCTGCAACACACGCAGCATATGATCCGGCGAGCCCGCTCCGCCGGAGGCGATGACCGGGATGTGCACGGCATCGGAAACCGCACGGGTCATCTCGCAATCGTAGCCTTCTTTTGTGCCGTCAGCGTTCATCACGTTCAGGACGATCTCGCCGGCGCCGGCCTCCTCCGCCCGCTTCGCCCACTTCATCACATCGACGCATGTATCAACACGACCACCGTTAATGAACACATGCCAAACCTCGCGGCCATCCGCATCCTTCACACGATTCGCATCCATTCCCAACACCGTAGCGCATCGCCCGAATTTGCGAGCAATCTCCGTAATCAGCTTCGGCCGCCTCACCGCCGCCGAGTTGATCGACACCTTCTCTGCCCCCGCCTGGATCAGACGCGTCGCATCCTCCAGCGTCCGAATGCCCCCTCCTACCGTGATCGGCATGAATACATTGTCCGCCACCTTTCGCACAACATCCGCCATGATCTCCCGTCCTTCGTGCGATGCGGTGATATCATAAAAAACCAGTTCATCCGCCTGTGACCGATCGTAAAAGATCGCCTGTTCCAACGGATCGCCGGCATCCACGTGGTCGAAAAACTTCACACCCTTGACGACCCGACCACGGTCCACATCCAGGCACGGAATAATTCTCTTGGCAAGCATGGCCGCATTGTACGAGTTTCAAGTTTCAAGTTTCAAGTTTCGAGCTTTTAGCGGTCGCCCTTGGGCGACCCGTATACGTCACACGAAATACAAACCAAAGGGAGACATGGAGCAACGCCCTTTTTTTCAAGTTGTGCGGCATACGATAACAACTTTGACATGTCCGTATTAAGGATGATTGTGGCCACCCTCGTTTTTGACATATTCTCACATCTCATTTCATGCTCAACATTGTCGCCGCCAGCCCAGACACGGGCAGACACGATGGAAAGATACACAAAGAGTATTGTCTTTTTTTCATGAGTCGTGTCCTCTCCGTATTATTTTTCCCATCAGTGACGGCAGTATACTCCACCCCTGCACTCCGGCGACAGACCATATAGAGCATTTTTCACCCATCCGTAGGTGGTTGTCATTGGTCTGGACTGTGGCGACAGATTGCTGAGGATGGTACTTGTCCATGCGATTCCTCCCGGCCAAACGCACACGTCAAGAGGCACGAGAACGATTGCTCAAGTTATTTGAAGCGGAGTTGGATCGGTTGGTGCCGGCGGACTCGGCCAAGCCGATGAAAGGTAAAACGTTTCGCGATTTTGAGATGCAGGGCGTGTCCTTCAAGCCGGCGATGGTGCCGGCATTACTCGAAGAGTTGGCAGGTCTGGATGACTCAGCGGTAGTCGAGTCGGTGGCTCGCGCCTTGAAGGGTAAAGAGACGCCGGAGACCCGTGAACTGGGTGAAACGCTGGAAAGTCTGCTCTACAACGGCCATGTGGAGCAGATCATTGCCTGGATGAAAAGCGAGGCGACGAACCTTGGCCCGCCTCAGCCAACCGACGGTCCAACGCACGCAAGAGAAGTCCTTCGCCAAAACATCGGCTACTTTGAAAAGTATCAAAAAATGTTCGACAAATAGTGACCGGATTAGTAACAAACGTGTGAAGGGCACGGATCAGTTCTGGAGTCGTGAAGGCGTCGAAGCGATCATGGCTCTGCGAGCCTTATGGATGTCTCAAGATCAGCGTTGGGACCGCTACTGGACCAACCGACCGGCATACATCCCCAGACTCGCCGCCTAAAACGTCATGCACCCCGTC
>WQYP01000222.1 GCA_009781185.1 Phycisphaerales bacterium
GATGGCTTTTATCCTCTGGAATCATACGATCCAATAACGCATGAACCCTCGACAAAACGTGTTCGCGAGCCTCCTGACGCTTCGATTTGACCTCCTTGGCTACTTCCTTCGCTTCCGTGCATTAACTCCTCAACTCGTCCTGAGCTGCTATACAACTTATTGTACCAAACTCCTCGGCAATTCATGCCACGCACCCGGGAGTCGCTGGCCACCTGCTCATCGTTTGACATCATTTTTCTCTTGGCCGTATTCTATAGCAGATTGAGCAACCGGTGAAGATCCGCCGGTGATCACGTTGCCGTTACGATTTCCCCCCGATACCATGTGAAGCGTATCGTTTTCTGACGGGTAAAGCCCGCTTTAGCGTGTTTCGCGGAGGAACACGCTAAAGCGTGAACTCCGGCGGACCTTATCACGTTGCGACCTACGGCATTTTCAGCGGTACGGTCGCGGATAGTTCGCTAAAATTGGCTACACGAACCTGAAGCGTGACTGTGACTTCTTTGGCTTTCTTGAGGTCGATGTCAACAGGTACTCCGCCGGAGTACTCGCACAAGCCGCTTCAGCCAAATGCCATCTTTCCAAGCAGTATCGTCTTGCCGTCGACAGTCAGATGCACCTCCGAGGGGAGTCTCGTATCGAAATCGAGCTGTTTGTAGGTTTCGCCTGCCTGGCCCTTGAATTGTATCGTTTCTGGCTTGATGTTGACTTTGCCGTTAACCAATGTTGCTTGGAATGCGAGCGTTTTGGGGCCGTTCAGAACGAGCACTTTCTTCTCACCGTCCTGCAGTTTCAGCGGCGACATCCCCTCGCCCGAAACGACCATTTGTAACTTTTGGGTCAATTCCTGTTGCATCGGCGTTCCCTTACGCGAAGCCTCATACGCCTGCATCTGTCGCATGATCTTCAACTCCATGTCGGAGAGCTCATCCGAAACGACCCTCTGCGAGTCTAACACCGCGCCCATCACCGTATAGCTGCCCGGAATGACCGTAATCGATTCGCCCGGCTTCACTGTTGCATTGAGGCCCGCGTCGAAGGATGTCAGGATGATTTGGCCGGAGTATTTTTGCGGAGCGTTGATTTCGATGGTTGCAGTGGGGCCGGTGTAGGGGAGGAGTGTTAGTTCGCTGCCGTCTTTGGCGACGTTTTGGAGTTCGAAGATGCCGTCGTGTGTGGTGATGTATTTGGAGAAGGGTTGAACGAGAGGGTAGTTTTTGGGGGAGCCGTCGGCATTTTCCGCAGAGCCGATGGCGATGCAGTCTTCGCTGGTGGTGTAAAAACCATCCAAGTTGGAGTCGATCAAGGCGATGGGTGTTTCATGGGGAGGGAGGCCGATCTTGCCGGTTTGGGCGCTTCGGAAGTAAAGGCGGCAACCCGTGCCACTGAATTTTCTGTCGGCAGCGGCGTAGTAGAAATCAGAACCGGAGAGAAAATACTTACGCCCATGGTCGAGCGTGAGTTCCACGGGCTTGCGTCCCGCGAGATTAGAGGAGTTGTCGAAAGTGAACTCCTGCGTCGGCGTTTTGAGAAACAACTCGTAATACCTGTAGGGCGTAGCGTCGCCCCTTGCAGGCTTGGACTCCTTTCCGATTCGCAGCGTGCATTCGATCCCGCCGAGCGAGAATTTCTCCGTGGGATTCGCCTCAGAGAGGCGAAACTCCTTCTCTCCAACTGCTCGAAACAACGGCGACCGGTAGAAGACACCGGCGGGAATCGCGGTGGTGGTCAGCGAAACCTTGATCGGATCGGCGGCTTGGCAATCCCACGGCGAGGTGGCGATGGCTATGACGATACCGAGAAGAATCGTTCGCTTGGAGTGAAACATCAAGAGACCCTCCGTGTTGGTGCGTGCTGGACGTTTTGTGATATTGGCGCATGGTGGGTGTTTGCTGTCAAGATGAATTCCGTGACAAGACATGTTTCGCGGAACGAGCGTTGATCTTCGATCAACGGCTAAACTGGATACGGGTCACCCAAGGGCGACCGCTAAAAGCTGCGGCCCTTGCTGGGGCCGAGCGGCATGCAAGCATGCCGGCTAAATAAATAAGGGAGCATTACGTGTGGCCGATGATGGGGATTTTTAGGGCGTCGGCGCGGGCGAGGAGTTTTTCTTTTTCGAGCATGATCGTGCGGTTGGTTTCGAGGATGAGGGCGCTGCCGCGGTGTTGGTGGAGGTTTTCGAGGGTGGCCAGGCCGACGGTGGGGACGTCGAAGCGCATGTCCTGGTTGGGGTTGGCGGCTTTGCAGAGGATCCAGCCTTTGCGTTTGCAGAACTCGCCGGTGCGGGCGATCAGGCGATCGGTCCCTTCGACGGCTTCGACGGCGATGATTTCGCGGTCGAGACAGGTCAGGGCCTGGCCGATGAGGAGTTCGTTGAGGCGTTTGAGGAGTGGCCAGGCGAAGTCGATGTCGGCGAGGAGGGAGGGGGAGGGTTGGGTTTTGGTCATGCAGCCGTTGGTGGCGAGGGCGTTGGGCACGTAAGGTCTCCCGTCAATGAGGGTGATGCCGCCGGATTGTAACTCGTCGGCAAGGGCGCGGAGAAGCTTGTCGTTGCGTTTGTCGTGTTTGAGTCGGAAGAACCAGATGCGTGCGGCTCGCCAGTCGGGGAGGTAACGGAAGAGGTGGTGGCGGGCGTACATGTTGGTTTTTTGGACGCGTCCGACCATGACGGCTTCGCGGCAGCCGTGCTTTTTGAGGGTGCGAATCCACTGGCCGATGCGGAGGAGGCCGACTTCGTGGAATTCGTCGCAGAGTGGGCGAAGCTGGTCGGATTGGGTTTGGCCGGCGAGGGCGGCACAGATGACACGGTGGCCAGCGGCGCGAATGCCACGGGCGGTTTCGAGGGGAAGACCGCCTTCGCCAGCGATGAGGCCCAAGGGAGATTGGGAGGAAACGGCAGACATGAGAGTATTGTGCGGAGTGAAAAGGAGATTGGCAATTGAGAGCAAACGGCAGAGAAAACAATTGCATATGAACTCAACCACGAAACCACGAAACAACGAAGACACGTACACGAAGACTCACGAAGAAGAACTATAGAATCATTTTCGTGCGTCTTCGTATGCTTCGTATCTTCGTGGTATCGTTTTTTTATTTGAAGAAAAGTTGGATGTCGTTGTGGGTGACGTAGAGAAACAGGCTGGCGAGGAGGACAATGCCGACGAGTTGGATGGCGGATTGGACTTTCAGCGAGAGCGGTTTTCCGCGGATTTTTTCGAGGATCAGCAGAAGGAAGAGCCCGCCGTCAACGATGGGCAGCGGCAGGAAATTTGCGACGGCGAGGTTGACGGAGATCATGGCCATGAGGTACCAGAACCAGGCCATGCCGCGTTCCTGGACCTGGTAGCCGATGTATCCGATGCCGACGATGCCGTGGAGGTTATCCGGCGAAACGGTGCGTCGGGCGAGTCCGACGAGCGTCATGTAAACCTGGCCGATGAATTTTTCGGTGTGCTCGAGTCCCATCATGGCGGCGTCGGGGATGGTGTCGGCCCGCTGCACTCGCTGCGTCATGTCGACGGGAAGATTGAGCAAGTAGTGGGTCCGTCGAGCGAGAGTCTGCACGAGTGCCTCGTCAACAGTAAAAGTCTTGGTGACAGCGACGACTTGCGTGGCGGGTTCGGTGGCCGGTTCAGAGGTCAGCGCGGCAACTTGCGTAGCAGGCTCAGTGGCAGGTTCCGAGGTGGCGACAAGGGAGGGGGCAGCGGGGACGAAAGCAAAAGTAACCTGATCTCCGGCTTTTTTAGCCTTCAGCAATGCCAGGACATCCCACCAATTTTTGACAGGCTGATCGTCGACGGAGGCGATCTTCATCTCCGCATTGGGCCCCAGCACATCCGCGGCCGGCCCGGAACCGCCTTCACGCGGAACGACGGCGAGATTGTTTAAGGCGAGGCTGGGGCCCACGCCGATGAGGCCGTTGGCGGGGGTGACTTTGAGTGGGATTTCTTCTCCGTCGCGGAGGACGGTGATGTCGATTTCCCTGTCGCCGCTGGAGGTGATGGCGTTACGGAACTGCTCAACGGTAGGCCAACGGCGATTGTTGATGGAAACAATTTCATCGCCGACCTTGATACCTGCCCTGGCGGCAGGAGAGGCGGCGGTGGGGATGACAAAAAGGATGCGGCCGGGGCCTTCGACAAAGCTGATCCACGTCCGAGGGGAGAGACCGAAAATGGAGGGAAACTCAGCGCCGAGTTGCCCGACGAGGCGAGGCGTGATGGTGATCGTGTGGTCGGCCCCTTCCCCCTTACCCTTCGGATTGAGAAGAGAAATTTCGACAGGCTTGCCGCCGATGGCTTGCACCTTGTTGTAGAGTTCGAGGTAGTTGTGCACGGGCTCACCGTTGATGGCGACGATGCGGTCGCCGGGGTGGAGTTGTGCGATTTCCTTGGCGTCTTGCGGATCGCCCAGACCGCCTTTGGATTCAGGCTTGGCGAACATTTCTTGATGGGCGTTGATGTTCTCCTGCGACGCGATGTTGAGGCTCGGCATCGGGCCGGAGACGCCGATCGCCAGGAACGGCTCGCCCTTGGCGCGAACAGGTTTGATGGCGACCTGCTGGACGCCCTCGACGCCTGGGCGGATGAAGTCGAGTTTGATTTCTTCGTTGCCTGAGGAGAGGGCGGAGGCGATGACGAGGTCGGTGTATTCGATGAACCCGCCCGGCCGGGCTTGGCGGCCGTTGATGGCGACGATGCGGTCGCCGAGCTGGAGTTTTCCGTCGGCGGGCATGCCGTATTGGACGAAGCCGATGTCAGCGGTGGGGAACTTCACGCCGGTGGTGCTGAAAATAACGGTAAATGCGACGGCGGCGAAAATGACGTTCATGATCACGCCGGCGGACACGATGCACATTCGCTGCCAGATGGGACGTTGATTGAAGGCGTTGGGATCGGTGGAGACCTTGGTGGGGTCCATGTCGTCCTGTCCGAGCATGCGGACGTAGCCGCCTAAGGGAAGCCAGGAGATGCGGTAGTCGCAAACACCGAGCGGTGCCGTGACCTTATCGGTAGCGTTTTCGAGGGGCTTGCGGGCGTATTTGTCATCTTCTTTTTCGCCGAGAGTTTTTTCGTCGGTTTTGGTTTTGGCTTCGGGGTCGAAGGGATCAGAGCCGAAGGTCAGACCTGCTCCTTTGCGATAACCGAGCATGCGAGGGCCGATGCCCAGGGAGAAGGCGAGACACTTGACCGAGCAGATGCGGGCGACCATGAAATGGCCCAGTTCGTGGAAGAAAATGATGAGACTGAATCCGAGCATGACGTAAACGATGCGAAGCACGGAGCCGCCGAAGTTGAGCAGATTGAGGGCTAAGAGCGGAAGGGCGATGGAGAAAAGCGCGATGCGAGAGCGGAGGAACTGGTTGCGGAAGCGGTGGGCGAGGGGTTTATTTTTGTTTTTATTTTTGCTTTTGCTTGGCATTACTTACCTTTCGTGTGGTGAATGGCGGATGATGCCCGAAAGCGTCAACAGATTACGCCCGGAGGGCGTCAACATATGTAGCCGGGGGCAACGCCCCCGGTGAACCCGAAATTGTTCGAACCCCGAAGGGGTTCAACATTTTCATCATTCCCGACTCATGTATTGCCCTTTCAGGGCAAACGTCTATCGGGGCATTTACCACCGGGGGCGTTGCCCCCGGCTACGTATGTTAACGCCTTTCAGGCGTGATGTTGACGCCCTTCGGGCGTGACACGGGCAAGATACCCGTGCCACGACATCGGCGGGACGCCGATGCCACATCGCTACAAGCCGCGGGTTTCTTTTCGGGCCCAGGCGTCGGCGGCCAGGAGTTGATCGAGCGAAGGCTCCGCGACGAAGCCGGACTTCTTGTGGCGCTCGAGCACGACCTGCACCCTATGTACGATCTGGCCGAAGCGAATGTTCTGGCTGCGGAACAATTCGTTGGCGACTTCGTTGGCGGCGTTGACCACGGCGCCCGCGGTGCCGCCCAGACGGATCACGTCGTAACCTAATTGTAGCGCAGGGAAGCGCTCGTCGGGCAATTCGAAGGTCATTTCCTTGATTTTCGGCCATTCGAGCCGGGAACTGCAGCCGTCGAGGCGGTTCGGATGAGTCAA
>WQYP01000223.1 GCA_009781185.1 Phycisphaerales bacterium
ACGCTCAGCCTTGCACCCCTGTCACCCTACCTATCCAATCTCCGACCACGATCAAATAAAAAATACCGGACAGTATTGGGGAGCGACAGGCGGTATTTCCGCATTGTCGCACGGATCGCTGCCTCTACGGTCGCGGTACCAAATGATGTCGAATCTGGCTTTTTCGGGCTACCGCAAAATCTGCGACTGCTCCGGAGCCGCGGCGCCAACACGCGTCACGTTGGTCGCCTTGAGTCCTTTCGGGCTCGGCTCGCAGTCGAACTCCACCGTTTCGCCTTCTTTGAGCGAACGGAACCCTTCGGACACTATCGCGGTATGATGAACAAAGATATCTTGTCCGCTCTCGCCGCAGATGAAGCCGAACCCTTTTTGATCATTGAACCACTTGACCTTCCCCTGTATACGACCCACGACCATTCTCCATCGCAACAGTACCGCGTCCCTAGATGCCAATTCGTCCGCGGATTTACGAATTGTGCCTCACATTTACATTAAAGCATTGAAAGATTCCTTTTCGCCATTTCCTGCTCCTTGCTCTACGCCATTCAAGGGAATGTAGATTGGCCAATAACACTGTCGCAAATAACGCGCGACGCGTCAACCGCAAAGACGCCGCAAAAATGCCAATTGCAAAAACAGATGCGGGCGGCCGTTTCGGACCACCCGCATCATTCCCTGTGGATCGGAGCTCTATCTGCTCCCCTCCCCCCCCCTTAACCCCTAGAAAAGGCATTTTGCCCTTTATTTTTCGCCCTTATAAACTTCCTTCTTCTGAGCTGCTTTCCAGCATTTGTCGGAGGTACTGGTTTTCTCGCCGCGTCGCTTCGAGGTCAAAGACCATATATTTCACGCTCAAACGCAGCCAATCGAGGGAATCTTGTAACGAATTGATGCTTTTTTTGAGCTGTTGATGGCGTTCCTGGGTCTCTTTGGCGAGCGTTTCGAGACGCGCGCGTTCGGAGGGGGGTAATGAGGAAATTTCGCCCATCAGCTCGGTTAATTTGTTCTGGAAAGTCGTTTCGTCCATTATTCGCTCCTCAGTTGTTGAGTCAGGCCAACCTGCTCTCTTCATTAACAAATACAATGCCAATGCTGAGTCCATGTGTCCGTAATCGTCGATCCTTTGGAAATTCTTTGTAGACATCCATTTATCCCATTTTTTATCGGCCGTGCCCATAAAGGCGTTTGTTCCAATTCTGATACGGCGATGCCGTCTGTTGCCAAAAAGCAACATTGCACGATGCCTTGCTCCACAAAGCAACAGAAGGTATGCCATATAGCATATGTTCCATCTTAGGCCGAGGTTCAGCGGAGTCAAAAAAAATGTGAAATGGGAAGTGTTTGTCTGTTTTCGTCGGATTTTGTCTGTTTTTGTCTTTGTTTTTGCCATGATTTTCGATTTCCAACTGCCGGTCGTCCCGGCTATCCTTCCTGAACATGGCGCCGATCCAAGTCATCCTTCTTCTGATGCTCGTTCGTCTTCCTGCGACTCTTGCCAGCGATGGGTTGCGGCAGCCGGGAAGTTTCCCCGGCTACCAGTTGCCGGTGCTTGTGTTGGCGATGCTCGTCTCTCATTTTTTGATTTTGTTTTACATTGTGATGCGGGCGAGGGCGGTGATTCGGCAATTGCATCTGACGACGACGAGCGCTTCGGCGATTGCGGGGAGTTTCGATCGGCTGCTTCCCGCTGCGCGATGGGCGACTCTTTTATTGACGGGTTGTTATTTGTATTTGCCTGCGGGGATGGGAGGGGGGGCTTTGCCGGCGCAACTGGCGGCGTTTCTTGAGACGACACGACTCCTGAAACATATTCCGTTATTGTCTGAATGTATTTATGTTGCTCCGGCATTGTTGACCTGGATAGGATTCTGGACGGCTCAGTACTTTGTGGAGTCGGCCTATCGGGAGCGGTTGCTGCCTTATCGTCTTGCGACGGCGCAACCGGCGCACGATATGCCTTCGCTTGGGCAGTATCTTTCGATGCAGGTGCGTCACAATTTTTATCTGGCGGTTCCGATTGTGCTTTTTACGTTGCTAGAGTATGCGGCGGAGTTGGCCAGACCGCGGTTTCCGAGTGCGCCGCCGATTGCGGTTGGGGTTGCGATTTTGTTATTTTTGCTGATGACGCCGTGGTTGATTACGTGTATTTGGACGACGGTGCCGTTGGCTGGGCCGTTGCGTGTGAAGTTGGATTCACTGGCGGCGGGATATCGGTTGCGGTTCAACAATATTCTCGTATGGAAAACGCACAATGCGATTACGAATGCGGCGATTTTGGGGTATCTGCCGTTTTCGCGGTATTTTTTGATGACGGATGCGTTGCTGGAATCGCTGACGGATCAGCAGTTGGAAGCGGTCTTCGCGCATGAAGTGGGGCACGGGTATCATCGGCATCTCTGGTGGTATCTGGCGGGCTTGTTTTCGGCGAGTGTGCTGACTTGTGCGGCGGCGGATTTGCTGGCGGGGCATTTGCCGGAGGGGATGCTTCAATTTTTTGGTGGGGCGGAGAATGCGTCGATGGTGCTGTCGCTGGTTTTGCTGGTGGCGATTCTGGCGGTGGGTTTTTCGTTTGTGTCGCATCGGTTTGAGCATCAGGCGGATTATTTTGCGGCGAAGCATATGGGGGGACGGGTTGAGGCGAATCTGGAGTCGGTTCCGTTGCCGGCGGCGATGGCTTTGCAGGAAGAGACTGTACCCATGCCACCCCGCAAAGCGGGGTCGCTACCGGCTTCCGGGGCGGAGATGTTTATCTCGGCGCTTGATACGATCGTCGATCTGGCGCATCGGTCCCGTCAGCATCGTGGGTGGATGCATCCTTCGGTGAATCGACGAGTGGAGTTGCTGCGGGAGCTTGAGAGTTCGCCGGTGGCGAGGGAGAGGTTTGAGCGTATGCAGATGCGTGTGCGGGTTTGTATTGTTGTGTTTGCGGGGGTGGCGGGGGGGGTGGCGTGCTGGGCGTATTTGTAGTTTTTCATCTCTCAATGGTCCGCGACGCCGCAAGCGTTTTCAGTGCCCTGTTGCGAAGGCGGTGGGCGAGCGGCATGCAAGCATGCCGGCGCAATAGGAGCGTTAGTGGTATGCACCATTGCCACCCCGCGGAGCGGGGCCGCTACTATACGTCGAGGTTTTTGACTTCGAGGGCGTGTTGCTCGATGAATTGTCGGCGGCGTTCGACGTCTTCGCCCATGAGAGTGGAGAACATGGCTTCGGCGTTGCTGGCGCCTTCGAGAGTGACACGGAGCAGAGTGCGGCGGGCGGGGTCCATGGTGGTGATCCAGAGTTCTTCGGCGTTCATCTCGCCGAGGCCTTTGAAGCGGCCGATTTCGATGCCTTGTCGTCCGATGGCGTGGATTTCGTGGACGATTTCGCCGGAGCCGGCGATTTCTTTTTTGTAATCGTCGCTGGATTCGAGGGCGTATTTGGTGGCCAGGCGTTCGCCGGAGTCGGTCTCCTGGATTTTCAGGAACCAGTCTTCGACGGGGAGTTCGATCTCCGCGAGTTTGGTGAAGAGATCTTCGAGTTTTTTGGATTCGTGGAACTCTTCGTTTTTTTCGAGGCGGCGCTGGGCGGCGCGTTTTTCTTCCTGGAGTTCGGCTTTGGTTTTTTGTTTTTCTTTGGTTTCGGAATTTTCGGAGGAGCCGTTGTCGGCGTCGGTTACGGCGTGGGCGGCTTTCTCCAGTTCGTCGACTTTGTTCTTCTCGACAAATTCTTCGTAATCTTCCACGTCGTAAAACATTGTTTCTTTGTTATCAAGCACGACGCGATGTGTCGGCAGTTTTTTGTTGGCTTGTCTGAGTTCCAGGAGGCGGGAGAAGGGTAAGCCGCGGCGTTCGACAATCTGTACGCAATCATCGACTTGTTCGAGCAAACCCATGGCTTTTCGCAGTTCCTGACCTTTGTAACGTTGCTTTTCTTTTCCGTTTTTGTCGCGGACGATGAGGCTGGTGCCGTCGAGGCCGAGATCGGTGAGGGTTTTACGCATTGTGCCTTCGTTTTTGACGTACTCGACTTGCCGCTTCCGCGTGACTTTGTATAGAGGCGGCTGGGCGATATAGACACGTCCTTGTTTGATGAGTTCGGGCATTTGACGGAAGAAGAAGGTGAGGAGAAGAGTGCGGATGTGTGAGCCGTCGACGTCGGCGTCGGTCATGATGACGATTTTGCCGTAACGGAGCTTGTCGATGGTGAAGTCAGCGGCGCCGATGCCGCAGGCGAGGGCCTGGACGATGGTTCGGATTTCTTCGTGACCGAGCATTTTGTCGACGCGGGCTTTCTCAACGTTGAGGATTTTTCCTTTGATGGGGAGGATGGCCTGGAAGACGCGGTCGCGTCCGCCTTTGGCGGTGCCGCCTGCGGATTGGCCTTCGACGATGTATAGTTCGGTGGTTTCCATATCGCGACTGGAGCAATCCCAGAGTTTTCCTGGTAGGCCGCCGGAGTTGAGAGCGCCTTTGCGTGTGAGTTCGCGTGCTTTGCGAGCGGCTTCGCGGGCTTGCTTGGCGACGATGCCTTTTTGGATGATGCGTTTGGCGTCGCCGGGGTGCTCTTCGAGCCAGGTTCCGAGTGCTTCGTTGATGGCCTGGACGACGAAGCCTTCGACTTCGCCGTTGCCGAGTTTTTCTTTGGTTTGGCCTTCGAATTGGGGGTTTGGGACTTTGACGGTGATGACGGCGGAGAGGCCTTCGCGCAGATCGTCGCCGTTGGGGAGGTCCTTTTCGTCCTTGACTAAATTGTTGTTTCGGGCGTACTGGTTGAGTGTGCGTGTGAGGGCGGTTTTGAAGCCGGAGACGTGGGTGCCGCCCCAGGGGGTGCGAATGTTGTTTGCGAAGCTTTCCAGGTTCTCGGTGTAGCCGTCGCTGTATTGCATGGCGATGGCGACTTGCAGAGGCGAGTCTTTGTCGGCTTCCTCCTTCTCCATGTAAATGACCTGGGTGTGGATGGGTTCCTTGCCTTCGTTGAGCTGTTTGACGAATTGTATGATCCCTTTGGAATATTTGAATTCGTCTTTTTTGCTGGTGCGTTCGTCTTCGATGAAGAAGGCGAGGCCTTCGTTGAGGTAGGCGAGTTCGCGGCAGCGTGCGACGACGCGATCGTAATCGAAGGTGATGTCGGGGAAGATCTGGTGGTCGGGTTTGAAGGTGATTTTGGTGCCTGTTTTGGCGCGTTTTCCGATGACCTTGATTTTTTCTTTGACGCTACCGCGTTCGAAGACCATGCGGTGTATGTTTCCGCTGCGGGCGACTTCGACTTCCATCCATTCGGAGAGGGCGTTGACGACGGAGGCACCGACGCCGTGGAGGCCGCCGGAGACTTTATAGCCGCCGCCACCGAATTTTCCGCCGGCGTGTAGGTCGCACATGACGACTTCGAGTGTTTCGCGTTTTTCTTTGGCGTGCATGCCGACGGGGATGCCTCGGCCATCGTCGGTGACGGAGGCGGAGCCGTCGGCGTTGAGTTTGACCCAGATGTTACCGGCGTGACCGGCCATGGCTTCGTCGACGGAATTGTTGACGATTTCCCAGATGAGGTGGTGGAGTCCGCGACTGGTGGTGTCGCCGATGTACATGCCGGGGCGGAGGCGGACGGCTTCGAGGCCCTTGAGGGCCTGGATGGCGTCGGTGGTGTATTCTTTGGTGACTTTAAGATTGGACACTTTCGGCTCGTCCTTGGCCATGAATGCTCCTTGGGAATGAGGCGTTTTTCCGGGAAAAAGGCGGTTCCTGAAAGAGGGGGAACCTTTCACTTGACCAGTGGAAATTATAGGGAAATTGCGGGGTTTTCACAAGGCGGCGAATGCGGATACGCTTGTTTTTTCGGGCGAATCAGTCGCGTTCGCACGGGTCGCGACGCCGCAAGCGGTTTCGAAGATCTGTTGCGAGAGCGGTGGCGGAGCGGCATGCAAGCATGCCGGCGGGTGTGGCCATTTTTTATAGCCAATCAGACGATTGCCCCGGAAAATCAGAGCCGCGACCGTCAGGGAGCGACAGGCGTTATTTCCGCATTGTCGCACGGATCGCTCCCTGACGGTCGCGGCTCTGATCGCCCTGATTTGCCA
>WQYP01000224.1 GCA_009781185.1 Phycisphaerales bacterium
CAAGCGATCTCTCTCTTTTTTTTTTTTTTTTTTTTTTAAACCACCATCCTTCTTGTATCCTGCCTTGGCGTGGGGTGATTTTTACCCTCTCGGCCCGCCCCCCCCGGCTGGAACGTTTTCGGGGGCCCGGGGGGGGGGGGGGGGGGGGGGGGGGGGGGGGGGGGGGGGGGGGTGGGGGGGGGGGGGGGGGGGGGGGGGGGCGGAGCTGATTTTGTGTGCGGTGCCGTCGCAGTACATGCGGGGGACGCTGACTCGGTTCAAGGCGTACGTGCGAGCGGGGGTTCCGGTGGTGAGCGTGGTGAAGGGGATTGAGGTCGAGACGCTCAAGCGGCCGTCGGAGATTATCGTGGAATGTCTGGGGCCGCGACCGGTGGCGGCGCTGTCGGGGCCGAGCATCGCGGGGGAATTGGCGAGGCATCTGCCGGCGTCCATGGTGGCGGCGGCGGAAGAAAAGAAGCCAGAAGCCTCCCTCCCCCTAAGCCAGAAGCCAGAAGAGGAGAGCGATTTTTCGCGGTGGGTGCAGGAACTCTTTACGACGCCGTACTTGCGGGTGTATCGGAACCATGATCTGCTCGGGGTGGAACTGGCGGGGGCGATGAAGAATGTGATTGCGATCGCGGCGGGGATTTTGGACGGTATGCGGGCGGGGAACAATGCCAAGGCGGCGCTGCTGACTCGCGGACTCGTGGAGATCACGCGGTTAGGCGTGGCGATGGGGGCAATGCCCGAGACGTTTGCGGGACTGGCGGGGTTGGGCGATCTGGTCACGACGTGCACGAGTCCGGAAGGGCGGAACCGTACGTTTGGGGAACGGGTCGGGCGAGGAGAGAAACCGGCGGATGTGATCGCGTCGATCGCCGGCGTGGTGGAGGGGATGCCGACGTGTCGAAGCGTGGTGCGTTTGGCGAGGTCGATGGGGGTGGAGATGCCGATTTGCCAGGGGCTCCATGCGGTGCTTTACGAGGGACGAGATGTGCGGAGCCAGCTTGCGGACTTGATGATGCGAGAGCTCAAGCACGAGGGAGAAGAAGCCAGAAGCCAGAAGCCAGAAGCTAGGAGCTAGAAGTTTTCGAGTTTGCGGCTTATTCAAAACTTCTGGCTTCTGGCTTCTAGCTTCTGGCTTCTTCCTATTATCAGACGCATGGCAATTCCCATCTTATCCGGGTTGCCTCGATTGCCGATTTATTACAAGTTTGAGGTAACGAGCATCTTGCGCGCTGGGCGAGGTGCGCAGAGGCAGAAGCAGGTGAACGATGGCACGGTGGAAAGCTTCGAAGAGCAAACGAGCGGCGCGGCGGGCGAGAAATGGCTCGGCCACGCGAACGCTGATGCTGGAAGCGCTCGAGTCGCGGGTGTTGCTGACGGCGTTACCGGGGAATTTTCATTTTAATTTTGGGATGCCGATTTGGGGCGGCATGACGGTGCCGGTCGCTACGGCTGTTGCGCCGGCGAGTTGTTCGGGGGCGGTGCAGGTTTTCAACAGCACGACGATTTCCGGCTGGGCGTACAGTGCGGCGAATAGCGGCGAGCCAGTGAACGTGGTCATCACGATCGACGGCGTGGCGACGACCATCACCGCGAACGGCGACCGACCAGACCTGGTCAAAAAATTAGGTTCCGCCAATCACGGCTTCAGCTACAGCGTGCCCGGCCTTGCTACCGGAAAACACACGATCACGATCGACGTGGTCGATCCCGTCAGTGGCGCAACGAAGCGGATCAAGAGCGGAACGATCACGATCGCTCCGCCCACCGGCTCGGCGACGATCAGCAAGACGGCGATCAGCGGTTACGCCTTCAGCGCGTCGAACCAGGGGGAACCGGTGACGGTGATCGTGACCATCAACGGGGTCGCGATGACGATTCAGGCGGACGAGCAGCGTCCGGATTTGGCGAAGAAGCTCGGGTCCACGAATCACGGTTTTACTTATGCGCTGCCGGCATTGCCGACGGGGACGAATACGGTGACGGTGGACATCGTCGATCCCTCGACGGGCCAACTCAAGCGGATCTTGAGTTCGACGATCAAGGTCGGTCCGCCGACGGGACAGGTCAGCACATTCAGCGCGACGACGATCTCCGGCTGGGCGATCAACCCCGCCAGCGGCGCAGCACCGATGAACGTGGTCATCACGATCAACGGCGTGGCGACAACGATCACGGCGGAGCAGTACGTGGCGAGTTTGGATAAAACGTACGGAACCTGTTATCACGGGTTCACGTTCACCGTGCCGACGTTGCCGCCGGGGAACTCCACGGTGACGGTCGATCTGGTGGATCCGTGCACGGGTCAGACGGTGCGGTTGCGTTCGGGTGTGCTGACGAATCCTCCGCCGCAGGGGAAGGTGGACACTGCGACGGCAACGGAGATTGCCGGCTATGCGACGGACACGGGGATGACCGGGCCATTGACGGTGCGAGTGGATGTCAATGGCGTGGCGGGGGAACCGTTCGTGGCGAACGATTCCCGCAAAGTAGTCAACGGCATGTCCGTGGGATTTGACGTGACAGGGGATTTCGCGGGGAAGGTTGTTGAAGTCTATGCATACGATGCGCAGAGCAACACGCCTGTGCTAATCTGGACGAACAATCATCCGCCGAAGGGGGCGGTCACGTCGGGGAGCGGGACGACTGTTTCGGGCTGGGCGGTGGACCCGGATGACATGAACACACCGGTGCAGGTGCAGGTCTTCATCGACGGCCAGTGGCTTGCAACCACGACGGCGAACATCTCGCGGCCGGATGTGCAGGCAAAAGCAGGAGCGATCAACGTCGGATTCTCCGTGGATATCCCAGGCCTGCGCCCAGGCACGCACACGATCACGGTCTATGCGATCGACGGCCAGGCCAATTCGCAAGCAGCGGTGCTCATCGGCACGTACAAAGTGACCAATACGCCGCCGGTGGGAAAGGTCGAGACGCTCAATACCTCGGTGGTGTCGGGTTACGCCTACGATCCGGACCTTGGCAATCTCCCGGCGACGGTCAACGTGTACGTGGATTGTGAGTTCTTTGCGAGGGTACTGGCCAACCAGCCCAACGCCACGGCGCCGGGGCACGGATTCTCGGTGGACCTCTCGAGTCTGCCGCCGGGCTCGCACGCCATCATGGTGACGGTGATGGACGATCGGGTGAGCGATCAGCAGGAGGTCGTCTTCTTCGACGATTTCCTGAACAATCAGGTGCCGATTGGAACGATCGAATCGGTGACGGGCACGACGATCACGGGCTGGGCCTACGATCCCGACGCGGCCACATCACCGGCGGAAATAGATATTTACGTGGATGGGACGTATCTCAAGACGGTGCTGGCGAACGTGGATCGTCCGGACCTGGCGACAACGCTTGGCGATGCCGGAACGCAGCACGGATTCGAGATCTCGCTGCCGGCGCTATCGTTCGGCACGCACAAGATCGCGATCTACGCCGCGGAATCGCAGGGCAACGTGGCGGAACTGATCGGCGTGGCGACGGTGACGAACAATCGCCCGATCGGCGTGTTCGAATCAGCAACGTCAACCGCCATCACCGGCTGGGCCGCCGACCCGGACATCTCCACTGCAAGTTTAACGATCGTGGTCTACGTCAACGGCGTGCAGACCGCGACGGGAACAGCGGACCTGACACGAAACGATCTGCTGACAAGCATCGGCTCGACGCAGCATGGATTTTCCATCCCGGTCTCGCTGCCGACAGGCGTGAACAAAGTCGATGTCTACGCGGTGGATCCGAACAACGGACTGATCAGCCTGATCGGCACGCGGACGGTGACCTGTTAAAATGAACAAAGCATTGAACCATCACGTTTCTCCAGGCATCTCCGTGGGTGGCATAGGCGCCATGGGAGTGGCGCTTTTGCTCGCCGGGGCCGGCGGCATCCTGATGCTCAGGGGACTGGGGGATTATGTATTGCAGGAAGGGTCCACCGCCGGCGCCGCAATCGTTTTCGGCGCGGCGATGGTGGTGCTCAGCCCGTTCCTCTGGTTCTGGGGAAGGCAGATACAACGTCAGGACGCGTTTCGTCGGCGGCATCCGGACGAGCCGTGGCTTTGGAACGCCAAATGGGCCGGCGGACGCATTCGAAATTCCGATTGGACGAAGGTGTACCACAATTACCTGATCGCCGCGTTTCTCCTCGCCTTTCCGCTTACAGTTTTCACGCACAAGCAAAACACGGTGGAAATCCGTCCCGCCCGTGCCAATCGCCAGGCGATTGTCGTCTCCAATAATGCCGCGATGTATTTCGCCATGGGATTCTCGCTGGCAGGGGCGGCGTATCTGATTTACGCCGGCGTAAACACATGGCGACTCGTTAAGTTTGGCGCCTCGACGCTGCAATTGGCAACGTTCCCCGGCGTCATCGGCGGACAACTCGTCGGCGTGATTTATACCCAACACAAAGTACCCGCTTCCGATGGCTATCATCTTCGTCTGCAATGCATTCACCGCGTCATCACAGGCTACGGGAGATACAGCCGTGTGAAAGAGACGCCCGTTTGGGAAGCGGAAAACACGATGGCTCGTGGTGTGATGGACGAAGATATGTCCAGAACGGCGATACCCGTGGGCTTCCGCATCCCCGGCTATTGCCGACCTTCGGACGTCCTCCCTTCCCGCGACCGGATCTATTGGCAACTGCAGGTGCTGGCGAAAGTGCCCGGGCTCAACTATCGCGCCACCTTTGTGGTACCGGTGTTTCTTACCGAGGATTCGACGATGGAGGAGGAGCCGGCGGGCCAGGTGGACCCGGTGGCGGCGTATCGGGCGTAGGGGCCGTCAGCCTCAATACTGTTCCGTTATATAGCCCCGGCTTTAGCCGGGATTGGCCTGCGGTTCATCATGGGAAGCTCGGAGGAACGACGGCGCAACATCAAAAATGAGTATTGCAGAGCTCATCCCGGCTAAAGCCGGGGCTATATGGTCTGTATTACCGTCAGCCCCCGGCTCTCCCGGTGGAGGGGAGTCGTCAAGTCGTCAAGTCGAAATGTCTCGGGCACACCTCATGTCAGTGACGCTGTGAATGGCGTTTTGAAGTGACACCTCAAGCCAACGGGCACGGCAGAGGCGGGGAGCGGGGAAGAGGCGGGGGAGCGGAAGACTCAAGCATATGGCACGCATGTTGTACGTACGCGGATAACTGCGTGGGGTTCTCACGATTTCGGGAGGCTTCTTTTAGGAGAAATCATGCTGCACAAAAAACATGCACTGGGACTTGTGGGAGCTGTGATCATGTTGGCTGCCGGTTCGCAAGCGAAGGCGGTCACGTTGGAGAGCCTGATCGGCGCCGGGCCGATCTCCTCCGGCGGATTGATTTACTCCAACTTTACCGACGGCGGTTCGCTGCCGGCCAGCGACGTCAACGTCACTTTCACGCCCGACGGATTGGAGTTCACCGCCAACTGGAACACGATCACGCCGGGACATGCCCTGTCGGTCATCAGCTACACGGTGTCGGTGGATCCGTCGGTGGGCGAACCGTTGAGCGGCGCCGGGCTGCTATTTGCCGGACAAGTGGTCGTTCAAGACGCGTCGGCAAGCGTCGGCGAGACGCTCACGGACCTCTCGACGGGCCAGACCTACCAGATGCAGGTGTTTTACGACGGCACCGGCGGATCGACCAACAACCTGAGCGACTCGGTCACCTTCAATCCCGAAGCGACGAGCCTGCGAATCGTCAAATCGATCGACGTGCAGGCGACGGCAGGGGCGTTTGCGTCGGTCAATTTCGCGGATAACACCTTTGCGCCGATTCCCGAACCGATGAGCCTGGCGCTGCTGCCCCTGGCACTGGCAGGATTGGGACTGCGTAAGAAACTGTGGGCGCACTAGCCTTGCAAGGAATCGCAAGGGTTAACGTCTCCTGCGCGTTTCACTCACACATGCCATGAAAGTCTCTGGCGTCCGCAGCCTTGGCGGAGCTGGGATTGCCGGTGACGCTGGCAATCTCGCTCCATGCGCCTAACGATGCGCTGCGGAAAAAGATCATTCCGTGGGCGGAAAAAATTGCGATCGAGCAGATTGTGGAGGCGGGA
>WQYP01000225.1 GCA_009781185.1 Phycisphaerales bacterium
CCCCCCCCCCCCCCCCTACCACCCCAAAATCCTTCGCCCGAAAAATTCGCCCCGACTTGCGAAGCGTACGCCCCAACTCCCCCTCACACACCCGCACCACCTCCGGCCACGTCTTCTCCCCTTCCCCCACGACCGCATAATCCGCATGTTCCGCTGCCTCCTCCGGCAACGCCGTCACGTGCAATCCGCCCATCGCCACCTTCACACCGCGTGCCCGCAACCGATCCGCGATCGCATATGCCTCAAACACCTGTGCCGAAAACGTGCTGATCCCCACCAGATCGCACTGATATATCTCCTCAGGTTCCTTCCCGTCGCCCTCCGCCTCAAAGTACCGCACCTCATTCCTACCCTCCGCCACCCCCGGCGTCACCGCCGCCAGATACAAAAGCCCCAGGCTCGGCAGCGACGCAATCACCTTGCTCCGCTCCACAAACCCCGGCAGCGTCAACCCAAACGCCATCAACTTCTCATCATGCGCCCGCACCCCGCTCATCGCCAAAAGTCCAATACGCATCGGTATCTCCTGATTTGTCAACCCATCAGCACACAGACTGCCGCCGCCGCCAGCGCACAGACCGGCACCACGAATCCATGTCTCCATCCCATCCGCCATGCCGCCAGAAAACAAACCAGCGGCATCGCCACTCCGCCTATCAACAACCCCATCCCCGCCCCTTGCGCCTGCCACGTTCCCGCAACCGGTATTGCGGCCAATCCGTACACCATGTTCAGAATGCCCAATGCCGCCAGCGCGATATGCCCCAGCCGCACCATCCGCCGCCGCCAATTCCCGTATCCTCCCATGAATTCCTCCCGCCAAAATCCCAATCCCACAATTGCCCCAACCCCAAACGCCGCCAGCAGCATGCTCCATCCGCCGTACCAGTTCATTGCGTGGATCATATGCCGCCTCCATTCTTCCTGGCCACCTTGCGCTTTTTCTTGCCACCTGCCCCCACCAGAGCCGCCGCCACCGCATTTTGTAAATCACGCTCACTTGTGATGGACGTTCCCTCCGCGATCGTCGCTCCGCTTTTGACCGTGAATTCCGCCAGCCCCAGCAAAAGCCCCCGCACAATCTCCACCCGGCTGAGCCTGGCATTCCCCTCCGCCAACCCTTGAGCCCACTGCGCATAATCATCCAGCCACCGCACCTGATCCTTGTACAAATGCAAAATCACCGCTACCGTCTCCCCCCGTACCTTCGTCGGCCTGCCCGCCCCCCGCCGCCCCCCCCCCAGCCTCTTCCGCCCCGCCCCCGCCGGCCGATCCAACTCCCCCAGCAGCGTCTCAAGCGTCTTGACAAAACCCGCATTGTCTTTACCTGTTGGCATCAATCACCTCCGCATATTAATTACATATATAATAAATCGGCCGATCGCGCCCTGTCAACTCCGCCTCCCTCAAATGTCCGTATCGAGTGCACGACACTTCAGGCGGCCATCTCACGCGTAAAATTCGTACAATTCGTAAAGTTCGTAAAATTCGTGGAGGGAGGGGGCAAGGTTTGCGAGTCCCGTTATCGCATGAAAAAGCTCTCCCCACGACTTTTACGGATTTTACGCAATGCCCCGAAAACGAGCACCTCCGGCACGCAGAAAGTGTCCTGCTTCCCCGAGCGTTCGCCTATCGGCTCGCTGCTAAACTTTTGCGGAGGAGAACGGTATACTATCTGGACCCGTCGAGGACTGGTTGCTATGAAGTGTCAAAAGTGTGCCAAGCCGGCGATTGTTCACCTGACTGAAGTGATTCATGAGGCTTTGGGCGTCAAACGAGCGGTGGAGATGCATTTGTGCCTGGGCCATGCGGTGGAGGCCGGGCTGGTGGTGCCGGGCTCGGAGTTGTTGCCGCAGGTGACGACAGGGAAGCCGGGGGGGAAACCAGGGGGGAAAAAGCCGGAGGGAGGGGGGGCGAAGAAGCTCTCCGGCGAAAGCGAGGCGTTGCCGACGACGATGAAGCCGGCCTCTTCGGCTCCGACCGGCGGCCTGACGGTCACCCGCGGTAGCTCGCAGGCACCGACCGACCCGATGACCTGCCCGGTTTGCGGCCTGACCTGGACCCAGTTCAAACAAACCGGCCTGATGGGCTGTCCGCACGATTATGAATTGTTTGAAAGGAAACTGTTGCCGCTGTTGAAACGGGCGCAGGAAGGAGCGAACGAGCACATCGGAAAAGTGCCGCCGCAGAAAAAGACGCGGGAAACAGATCGGCAAGTGGCCTCGCTGCGGCTCAGACGCGAATTGCAAAAAGCGATTGACGCGGAAAATTACGAGAAGGCGGCAAGGCTACGGGACGAGCTGCGAACCATCGAAACCAAAGCCTGAAGCAATTCGACATTCGACTGTTTCACAGCCACTCGTCGAACGGTTTTGCCAGGCGCTTGAATTCCTTGATGGGCAGATGCACGGTGCCCCATGCTTCCGAGCGAGGTCGCATGTATTCGCGGTAGTCGGTGACGGAGATGGCGAGCATGCCGTACCATCTTTCCTGGTGAAGAATGAGGTCTTTGAGCGGGGCGGTTTCGGGGGCGCCGGGCCAATGGAACATGAAGAGGAACATGGCGCAAAAGTCGTTGCCGAAGATATCCTGCCATTGGCGGAGATCGTCGATGTCTTCGCGGGTGGTCCAGTTTTGGAGGGAGGGGGAGGGCGGTGCAAGTTTGCGGCCTTTGACGTCGACGAGCAAATTCTTGCCATTGGGCCGATAAACGACGAAATCAAAAGACTTGAGCTTGGCCCCGGCGAAGAGCGCTTTCTTCGCTTCATCAACGGCAATGTACGGCAGCCCCTTCCGCCGCAAATAATCCTCAAAGGCAGCTTCGTAATGCATGACCGGCTTGGTACGCGGGCCCATGATCTTCTCCAAAACTAAATCCGCTGCATGCGGTGCCGAGCAGACACTGACGGATAACGCCCACTGGCAATGAGTTCCTTGCGTTCCAAAATCCTGTCGGACTGGTTGAACCCTAAAAGCGCTGCCGTCGCCGCACCTACTTCGCTGATGCCGACAATCCGTGATCCTTCCAGTTGGAAGTGCTCCGCCCAAAGATCGGATCGCGGATTGAACAGTCGCACCAGATGCCCATTGTTCCGCGACATCGTCGCGATATCCGTTCCTTTGAATCGGTTACAGAAAACACACGCCATCGCCAGATTTCCTTCCACTGTCTTGCCACCGTGCTTTTCGCTGATGACATGCTCGATCTGGCACCCCAGAAAAGTGTCGTCCTGATGGATCAGGCAATACTCGCAGAGCCCTTGAGCTCTCTCTGCGACAAGTCGCCGCAGATGCATCGGAACGTAGCTGCTCATTCCCCCCCCCGTCCCCCTCCCTCTCTTCCCCGCCGATGCGCACGGGCTTTGGCCAAACGCATCAGATGCTCCAACTCCAGGTAATGATTAAGTTCCCCTCGCTCTTCCACGGAAATCGTTCCCGACTTTTCCGCTGCGATGAGTTCCGCAACACGCTCACGCGCCTGCTCCGAAGGTTGCCACGCCGCCACACCGCCGCTCGTGGGGCCTCCCGCAAGAAAATCCACAATTTCTTCGTACACACGTGTCATGATGAAACAAGTATACGCCTAACACTCAAGCCGTGCCAACGATGAAGTCGCTACGGCATTTTCAGCGGCACGGTCGCGGAAAGCTCGCCGAAATCGGTCAGTTGCACTTTGAGTGTGATGGTGACTTCTTTGGCCGTTTTGAGATCAACGCTGGCAGGTACTTCGCCGAAGTACCAGCAGGTACCGCCTCAGCCAAATTCCATTTTCCCAAGCAGTGTCATTTTCCCATCGACATTGATATATACTTCAGGCGGACGACCCCCGAGCTCGAAGTCACTGAGCCGTGTATAGGTTTCGCCTGCCTGGCCCTTCATCTGCAGCAAAGCCTGTTTGATGTAGAGGATTTTGCCGCTGGAGTCCGGATGAGGTTGAGCTGTTTTGGGGTCGAGGATTCGGCCGTTGGACATTTCCGCCTGGAATTCAAGCGTTTTTGGGCCGCTGAGAACGAAGGCCTGTTTGCCGCCGGGTTCCACTTTCATCGGCATGAGTCCTTCCCCCGAGACCTCCATCCACGAGCCGTTCGTGGTGTTCAGCGTCGCGCCCCGCAACGTATAACTGCCCGGAATAACCGAGACCGCTTCGCCCGCCTTGCCGCTGAGTGTCACATTGAGGCCCGTGTCAGCGGACGTCAGAACGATGGCCCCTGAGTATCCCTGTGGAGCGTGGGCTTCGATGGTTGCCGTGGGGCCATTGTAGGGGCGGATCGTCATTTCGCTGCCGTCTTTGGCGATGTTCAGGATTTCGAAGATGCCGTCGGTTGGGGGGGGGATGCGGATGTATTTGGAGAGCGGTTGAACGATTTGGGAATTCTTTGGCGTTCCGATGATGATGCCGCCGTCGTAGTCGGGGGCGAGGAGTGTGATGGGGGTTTCGCCGATTTTGCCGACCAGGGCGCTGGCCAGGTCGAGGACGCCGCACGGGACAGTGATCTTTTTGCCGTCATCGGAGGGCATTGTGTAAGAGTAGGCCTCGCCGTTGAAGAAATATTTCTGCCCGTTGTCGAGCGTGAGTTCCAAGGGCTCGTCTTTTGTGGCGTTGGTGAAGATGAATTCCCGCGTCGGCGTTTTGAGGATCAACTTGTCGGTCGCACCTTTGGCTGATAGTTCGACTCTCACGGTGCATGCGATCCCGTCGAGCGTGAATTTCTCCGTGGGATTTTCCTCAGTCAGGTAAAAATGTTTCGACCCGGCCGCGGACTGCGCCAATGACGGCGACGCGTAGCGATTGCTGCCGATCTTGGTGGTGGTCAGTGGCACCTTGATCGGCTCGGCAACCCGGCACCCCCACAACAACGTGGCGATGGCCATGACAGTACCGAGAAAAGCAAAAACCGTTCGCCTAGAGTGAGACATGAAAACCCTCCATGAAGGTGTATGCCTGCGGCATTAGCGCATGTTGGCTATTTGTTGTCAAGATTCATTCGCGAAACTATCAGAGCCGCAATCATAAGATTGCGGTTCGTGGGAGTGTGGTTGTTGTTTCGCAATCTTACGATTGCGGCTCTGATTGGGATGCCCACCCAACTGACGATCGCGATACCAAGTGCGGGCAAGATGCCCGCGTTACGGTTTGTGTTCTGCGGAGGTTTGCGGTTTAATGCGTGACATGAAACTTTCGATTACTTATCTGTATACGATTTTCAAGTATGGTTATCCGCCCAGGCCGGAGGATGATTTCAAGGCACTCGCGGATATCGAAAAGATGGGGTTTCGGTATCTGGAGATGGAAGGGCTTGGTGCGGGACATACCGAAGGGGTGTGGGAGAAGCGAGCGGAGCTGAAGCGAGCGCTGGCGGATCATCATATTCATGTGCATAACTTCTGTGGTGTGGATCCGGATCTGGTGAGTCTGGACGATGGGAAACGCCGAAAGGCTTACGAGGCGTTCAAGCGGACGGCGGAATTGGGGGCGTTTTTCGGGGCGGAGACATTGCATCTGGCGAGTTATGCACCGCCGGTGGAGTATGTCGGCGAACGGCCGTATGGATTGGGAAAGGCATATAAGTTTGGCGATGTGTTCCGTACGCGGATACCGGCGGGGTTTTCGTGGAAGAGGCTGTGGGATGTGCTGGTGGAGTCTTGCCGGGAGACGGCGAAGATCGCGGCGAGTCATGGGCGGGTGATTATCATGGAACCACGCGTCGGAGAAGTAATCTGCTCCGTGGATGCGATGATCCGGCTAATCCAGGATGTGGGAGCTGACAATTTCAAGGCGAATTTCGACACGGGACATTTCTCGGCACAGCGGGAAAACGTGGTGCTGGCACTGGTCAAGCTGGAAGGAATGTTCGCCAACATCCACATCTCGGACAACAATCCGATGAACACGGATCATTTGCCGATCGGGCAGGGGGCGGAGACGGGGGGGGGGGGGCCGACCGATTGGGGGGGGTTTTTCGGGGGGTTGAGGGGCGGGGGGTATGACGGGCACTTGGGGCGGGGCTGGGGGATTCTTCCGC
>WQYP01000226.1 GCA_009781185.1 Phycisphaerales bacterium
AGCCGCGACCGTAAGGGAGCGATCCGTGCGACAATGCGGAAATAACGCCTGTCGCTCCCTGACGGTCGCGGCTCTGATTTTCCGGGGCAATCGTCTGATTGGCCATAAAAAATGGCCACACCCTCTTCGATCAACGGCTAGAGCATTTTTCACGTGGTCGTGGCGTGATGACATGCGCAAGAAGCGAGAGCCAAAGCCCCGCATTGCCATGCGGGGCTCCAAAACGCTACGGGCGAGTGAAAAATGCTCTAAACTACGCAATTGCCCGCCAAAGCCCCGCATTACCATGCGGGGCTCCTCCCCGCAAAGCGAGGTCGCTACGTGCGTTCGCTATTGATGTTAAAAGAAAGAGGCGGGCCGCTGGAACGACCCGCCTCATTCACTATTCACTATTTATCATTCACTATTTGACCAGTTCCATGGTGTAGGACTTGGCGACGGTGTTCGGGCCGCATTTGATGGTCCAGGTATCGGTCGGTGTTGAGCAGATGTGGGAGTCGGTTTTTTCGGTGCCGCCTTCGGTCCAGACGTAGGTGATTTTGACGGGCTTGAAACCGCCGGTGGGTTCTTTGTAGTCGGTGTCCATTCGCAGATCAAACATGCAGGTGGTGTTGCCTTGGACGCCGGTGAAGCGGACCTGCATTTCGCGGGAGTTGGGCGTGACGTCGGAGAAGACGACGTACTTGCTGCTGGCGGGCTGGCCACGGTTGAGTTGATCGACTTTCTTCCAGGTGGCGCCTTTGTCGAAGGAAGCTTCGATGTCCCAGTAATCGCGGATTTTCCCGGTCGGGCTTGTATAGGCGGCATCATAGTCGCGGCAGCGATAGTGGGCGCCGATCCGGAGGCGTGTGATGTCACCGGGGGTTTTCATGGTGAAGACCGCCGTGCCACGACCGCCGCCTTGCACCAGCATTTTTTCCTCGGCGAGGTTCTCGAGCACGGGGTGATAGTCCAAATAGCTCAGGTTTCTGTCGTTGGGCGCGACCTTGCCTTCATAAGTGATGGTGCCTTCCGGCTCGCCAGCGGAGAAGGTGATTTTGTTCTCGCCTTCGAGGATCAGCGGCAAGACAGCCTGAGAGTGCTGAATGTCATCGGTCATTTTGAGAGCATTGAGGCCGGTGCCGGCGCCGGTCATGACGATCTTGAGTTGATAGTCATATTTGCGGAAAACGAATTTAGTCATATCGATTTTTTGGTCGCCGGTTTTGTCGAATTTGGCGACTTCTTTCCAGTCCATGCCGTGGTTCTGGCTGATGGAGACGGCGACCGAACCGCCGGCGGCGACGACGGGGGAGAGGGCGAGTTCGCCTTTCATGTAGATGAAGCTGGTGGGACGGCGGATGATCAGGACGCCGTCCTTGGAGGCGTCCTTGACGGCGACCGCGGAGGCGGCGCCTTCGCTCTTGGTTTGGAGGTTGTCGACGACGAGTGCACCGCTGCGGAACACGCCGTTTTCGAGCGGGACGTCGTATTCTGACACGCCGTTGCCCATGCGACCGGGGGCCATGTCACCGAGAGTTCGCTGGAACTTGAGGGAGCCCTTCGGATTGGCGGCGCCCGGAAGGCCTGCTTCGCTCATGTTGACGTGCAAGCCTTTGTGGGACCAGTTCCGCGTGATCTTTTCGCCTTCACGCAGTTGGACGTTGACTTTGTAGCCCATGGTGGCGCCGTAGTCGAAGACGCCGTAGGTTTTTTGGCCGCTGAAATCTGGGGCCCAGCCGAAGGCGTTTTTAGCGTCGGAGATTTTGCCGTATTCGCCGATGTTCGACCACCAGCCGTGCCAACCGGCTCCGTTGACTCCGTTTTCGTCGTAGGTTTGGAAGTCGTTGTTGACGGTCGCCAGGACCTTCGGGCCGTTCTTCCAGCCGTTATTTTTCGAGAATTCTCTTCTTGCTTTATCATCGGCGAGTTGGCCGGGGTTCTCCTGCCGCCAATCCCGGATGCTCTTGTTGATTTCGTTGACGCTGGCGATTTTGCCTTCGGCGTTGCGGAAGTAGCTCATCAGGGAGCCATCGAGGAGGTGCCAGGCGCCGTCGTACCAGACTTCCGGGACACTGTGGAGCGTGATCTGGCGCCCCTGGGCGGGCATGCCGATGTAGCGAGCCAGGCCCTCGACGTTGCTCGAGGCACAGCAGCACATGCCGTAGCCGTAGACATTGAAGGTTTTGATCGGATCGTGGACGTTGTCGCCCGAGAGATATTCGTTGGGCGGATTGTCCTGGGAACGATACCTCACGACGGTTTTCCAGACGGCGATGGCCTTCTGCTCGTCGGTCATGCCGTCTTTGATGTAGGTTTTCTTCCAGGCCTCGGGGCTGGAGACGTCCTCGCAGACGTATTTCTGGGAGGGGTTTTCGGAAAGGACTTTGAGTTGGCTGACGATTCCGACGTCGGCGGCCATCGCTTGCGTCCCGAACATGGTGCCCGCCGCCGCGATACACCCGATGAGTGCTACTTCCTTCCACAACTTGCGAGACATAGGCGTTCTCCTCAATCAATAAAGAAAAGCTGACTAGAAACGATGAGACCATTCTACCGTTACGGTAACGCGGAGCAACCCCCCATAAGAAACTCGAAATTCGAAACTCGAAACAAATTCGAAGTTCGAAATCCAAATGACCGAAACATCGCGCCGCCGCGATATTTCGGTCATTCGAACATTTGAACATTTGGATTTGATTCGAATTTCGAACTTCGAATTTCGAATTTCCCCCCCCGCCGTATTAACCTGCGGAGACGACGCCCATGGAGCCCATTTTTCCTTCGCCGGGCTTGAGTTCCGGGCGGCCGACGGCGTGGTAATGGAGACCCGCGGCGGTGACTCGGCCGGAGGCGAGGCAGTTGCGGCCGTCTAAAATGTGCTTGCCTCGCATCAGCTTGGCGATCATCTCCCAGTTCTGCGTGATGAATTCGTTCCAATTGGTTACCAGCGCTACCACGTCGGCGCCCCAGGTGCATTCGGCCAATGTTTTGCAATAGGTTATCTTGTCTCCGAGGACCTTCCTGGCCGTCTCGGCCGCCTGGGGATCGTAAGCTTTGACTGTTACGCCCGCTTTGAGCAGTGTTTCGATCACGTCGAAGGCCGGGGATTCGCGGACGTCGTCGGTGTCGGCTTTGAAGGCCAATCCCCAAACGGCCACAACGGCATCTTTTTTGTCGTTGATGACATCGAGGATTCGTTTGGCGAAGATCTGTTTTTGCCGGGTGTTAGCGGCTTCGATGCCGCTGAGCAGGAGTGGATTGAGTCCGAGCGTTTTCATTTGGTGGACCAGAGCCTGGACGTCTTTAGGGAAGCAGCTCCCGCCGTAGCCGATGCCAGCTTTCAGGAAGGCCGGGCCGATCCGCTTGTCCGTGCCGATGCCCATGCGAACGGATTCGATGTCGGCGCCGATCGCCTGTGCCAATTGCGAGACTTCGTTGATGAAACTGATGCGTGTGGCGAGCATGGCGTTGGCGGCGAATTTCGTCAGCTCGGCGGATTCACGCGACATCGAGAAAATCTCGTAGCCTTTGTCGATCAACGGCTGATAGATTTCCCGCAGCGTCGCAATGCCTGCCGGAGAGCTTGCGCCGAAGACGATTCGGTCGGGCTGCATGAAATCCTGGATGGCGGTGCCTTCCCGGAGGAATTCGGGATTGTTGACGACTTCGATTTTGTGCGGAGAAAGTTTGGCCACCATTTGGGCGATTTTGCTGCCGGTGCCGGGGCTGACGGTGCTTTTGACGACCAGGGTTTTGGGGCCGTTGGCGGCTTTGGCGACGATCTCGGCGGCGGAGAAGAGGTAGGAGAAGTCGTAACCGCCTTCTTTTGCCGGCGGTGTGCCTACGGCCAGGAAAATGGTTTCGGCGCTCTGCGTGGCTTTGGCGGTGTCGATGTCGAAGCTCAATCGGCCAACGGCGACCTCGTTGCGAATCAGTTCGGAAAGGCCCGGTTCATAGATCGGGACGATCCCCTGCCGAAGTTGCTTGACTCGCTCTTCCATCACGTCGACCGCGACCACATGGTGCCCCAATGCCGCCAGGCAGGTCCCACTGACCAGACCTACGTACCCACAGCCGATCACAGCGATTTTCATGTATGACCTTTCGTTGCAAGAAGAATAAAAGGTAAAGGGTAAAAGTTAAAAGTTAAAAGGAATTTTACCCTTTACCTTTTAACTTTTACCTTTTAACTTCTCCACACACGCCTAAGCACTTTATCGGCCAAATTTGCCTCCCCCTTTGCTTCCTTTGTCACAAGGGAGGTTAGGAATGAGTCGGAAATAACTTCCCGATTTGAGAGCGTGTTCCGTAAGTGAGCCCAAGGACTGCAGTCTCTGGGCTTGTTGCATGAATCGGGAAGTTATTTTGGAATCGCTCCTTAGAATCTTCCCATTGGATTTCCGCCGACGTCCTCGCCCAGTTGTTCCTGCTGGAGTCTTTCGTAAATGCCTCGCATGTAGCCGAGCCGTTCTTTGGCGGTGCGGCGGCTCGTTTCGAAATGAAAACCGTCCCGTAGGCGGCTTTCCCAGTAGGAGTAGTCGTGCTGCGCTTTCCAGAGCTTGATGAACTGTTCGAGCGTTTTACCGGCTGCGTGGAATTGGCGCCAGAGGTTCCATAAGCCTACCAGTCCAAATTCTTCGAGCGCCATGGCGTCGGCCAGCAGCTTGGCCTCGGGCAGTTGCGTTTCCCGCTGGCGATGTTCGCGGAGGATTTTTCCGACCAGTTCCAGGTCGGCTGGGGGAAGCAGGTCCTTTAATTGATCGGCGGCCAGTTCTGCGGCGTCGTCAAACAGGCTGTCGTCGGGGGTCCTTGCGGTCCCTGCCCCTCTCCCCCTCTCCCCCTCTCCGGCCATATTTTGTGCTACCCCCGCATACAATGCCGCGACCTTGACTAAGTCCACCCGCTGCACCCCCTCTCCATTCCCACCACTCCTGGCAAGTTTCTCCACGGACTGCACGATTCGCATCGCCCGGTCCTGAGCGTATCGCGATATCCCCCCCCCTTCCGTCTGCCCGGGTACTTTTGTGAGTAGCGATTTGTTTGCCACCGTCAGGATTGCTGTCCAATTTTCCGCCATTGTGATGCCTCTGTTTCGTGCAAAATGCGCAGCCCGCTGGTATCCTTTTCGGCCATCCTGGCGGTTTTCATTGAGACTCATCGGGAAATTTTTCTCAGTGCCTTACTCGCACAAACACCCCCGTTCGCGGATACCAGGGATACCATCCGTAGAAGTAAGGATCATCGTAATAGACGGGGAGCACACGTGTAAAAGCGAATACCAGTTTCACCGGCCGCGCATCCACGGAAAGCTCGCAACGCAATTGCAACGACGACAGGTCGGTGTTGTTATGATTCATCCCGGGCGGGAATGGGAAATAGACTGCCATCGCTGCCGATTGCCCCTGCGTCATGGTCAGCCCGGTCGGCGGATCCACGATCGGCGGCTCAAAATCCATGAATAACCCATTGTTCAACCGCATGGCGTGCGGGTCCACCACAACCATCCCGGCTGTGTTATTGTCGATCCGCACCCGCATCTCAACGCACAACGGTAGCCCTGCCCTTCGGTCCCTGTTCCGTACCCCCACGACTGAAGCCATCGCTGTCACGACCGGCCCCCCTGTATTTCCTCCACCGCCCTGCACGGTTGCGGGAACCTCCATCATCGCCGGCTGCGGCACAAACCGAAAATCACCTGCATATTTACATCCCCCCGCCAACCCTGCCAGCACGACTACTACCATCAATACCAATAAGCGAACCATAACGCCCTCCCATCTCAATGAAAAATCGCCGTACTCCTGCTTCAATCATAGCAGCATCGCAAATCCCCGGCAAAGCCGGGGGCTGACCTTGGCTCAAGTGGGTGTGGCCATTTTTTATGGCAAATCAGGGCGATCAGAGCCGCGACCGTCAGGGAGCGACCCGTGCGACAATGCGGAAATAACGCCTGTCGCTCCCTGACGGTCGCGGCTCTGATTTTCCGG
>WQYP01000227.1 GCA_009781185.1 Phycisphaerales bacterium
CAAACGCTGCCGCGATTCCTTGCGGCTGGTGATAGCTGGCATAGTCGTTCCTCCTTGAACTACTCATTCACAGAACAGCCTCACTATACCACCAGACGGACGCGCAAAAAATGTCCTGCACCCCCTGCACCCGTGACCCGCCCCCCTCATTTGCAATTTTTGATCTTTGCGGTATATATTAGTGAAATATGCGAGTAACTGTGGGATGGTTATGCAAAAACATTTTTCGACAAAGACGGACAAATTCAGTTGATGATGCAGAGTTGGAGTATTTTCTCAATTTTCTTTTTTCGTTGCAATGCAATGAGTAAGGCCTTGTCGAGTTCGTTTCGGCAAATTACCCATCCCCCCTCTTCTCGCCCCAGTTTAACATTAGCGTTTCGATTTCCCCTCATAAATCCAAGACACGGTCGTTAGGGAGTGTTTGGCAAACAAGGCGTTCGCGTTTTATCAAACGCAGAAATTTGCAACCAGAGTGGATGCAAACGTTTTTTATGTGATCTTTTATTTTAGAAAGTGAGAATCTGATGTCGAAAATGTGGTTTTTCATGGTTTTGGGCCTATTGCTGTTTGGCTTCACCTACGGCTATTCGGAATCAAAAACAGTTGCAGGGAACAATTTGTCCTCCATACCTGTAAACAACGTCTGCCAGAAGTGCAACAATACTGGAATGTATATGGCTGTTTGTGGTGTTTGCAAAGGTTCTGGACAAGTTTCTGTTAATGGTGTCACCACTACTTGCTCCGGATGTGGCGGGATAGGAAAGGGGAAGATATATTGTGGGTGTCCCATCGGCATGGAGATGGCACGTAAGTCTCTCGAGCGCTTCGGGGCCGCTGATTGTGGCGATTGTGTTGGCCCCATCGGCATTGAGATGGCACATAAATCTCTCGAGGGTGGCCGCTGATTCGTCGAATCGCAAAGCGTGTGGCGTTTGCAATGGTAATGGGCGGGTGGCCGGGATCTGGGTGCCACAGTTCTGGGACGATCTCGGTCCCAGACCTGTGCTTAGGGTGAAGCTGATATGACCACCACCATCAATACGCTCAATACGCTGCATTGGGAACCGACGAAGGTGACCACGACCTACATGATCAATTTGCCGGTGAGCATCGTCGATCAGGCTCAGAACGCCTATCTTTTTGGCGAGCGTGTCACCAAGGCCACGGGCTCGAGCATTCTTGACAGCTATGCAAGTGAGGCCTACTTCGTCGATTCCTTCACGCCTTACGTCGAACTCACGTTAAATAACGCTAGTTCGACGTAAGGGATGTTCCACAATCCCGCGTTTTCAATGAAATTAGCCACGGATCAAAAAATGATCCAAAGTGGCTGCAGCCGGAGATTCTCTCTTGACTTCCTGCTTCCGACAGGTGTCACGCGGCCCTCGGCGGGAGCAGGAAGCGGATCACGCCGAGCCAGGCGAAGGAGATCGCTAACGCTCCCAGCACGTCCGTCAGGTAATGTACGCCTACGTACATGAGCGCCATGCCTTCCAGCAGTGAAAGAATTGCGACGGCGGACCAGGCCAGTGTGCGGATCAGGCGGGTGTGCGGGATGTGGTGGAGAAGGATCAGGGCCAGTGTGCCCGCGGTGATGGTGGCCGCCATGGTATGGCCGCTGGGGAAACTCCAGCCGCTGTTCAGAGGGAAAGTATAGAAGGTGTGCTCTCGTGGGCGTGGAACGCGAAAGGCGGACTTGAGTACCGGGTTGATGATGCCGGACCCGATCAGTGCGATGCCCCATACAACAAGCGTGGCCCAGCGCCTTCGTACGGCCAGCAGCGACGCGACGACCAAAGCGACCACGGCAATGCAAGAGAGATTGCCTAACCCCGAGATTGCCGCACCAATCCACACGCCCGGCGGCCAGCCGCTGGGCTCGGCGGGCCGGGCAAAATGGTAAATGGCCGCTTGCAGCGGACGATCCCAGCGAGCCAACGGCCCTTGAAATACAACGTCCGTAGCGACAAGCGTAAAAGCCCCGAGCCCGACCAGCAGCATCACCAGCGGCGACCAGCGCCATCCGCCCTTGCCGGATAGGTGCGGAGTTGCACTTCCAACCACTTCTTCATTCATCCTTTCATCTTATTGCAGGGACGCCGAAGTGACCAGAGGGGAAAAATAGCCTTGTGAGGAATCGCAAGGCTTCGGACGCCAGAGACTCTCCTTCTCCCTGAAACGCATGAGTGATCCGTGGACGTTGCTGCCGTCGCGCCGTCCGCGTGAGATGCCACTCGCAGGGGTGTTGCCGGAGGTTCTTCATGCGGTGCTTGCGGACGGCCTGTATTTCCACAAGACAACGAGGATTTAGTTGCAGAAAATAACTCCTTCTGATATTCGGCATTAATTCTGTCGGGGTCGGCAAGTATCCTCGTCATGATTTTGCTCATGGGGATTGTGCCCTCTCTTTCGACAGGGTGCGCATTGTCTACAATGTGCCCTCTGAGCGCGAAATGAAGTCGCCTGCTTTTTTTCTCTTTGACATCATCCAACCATGAGAGGTAGACGCCCATCCGTTTCCCATCCTCTGTCTTGCCAGAAAATACAAGCCGGACAAGTTCGCGTTTGTCATCGGGCGTCATTCTCTCAAAATTAGAGTTCGCCACTGGTATCCTCACACTTGCCCGTAACCATGACCGCATCAAAAAGAGGTTTATCCTTGCGAGCTTCCGTCAAAAGCTCATCAACCATTTTCTTCTCCCACCCCGGCGTACCGTGCTCTTGGCCTTCGTACCATTTGACGACTTCTCCGCCAAGCTCTCTCGCAGCCCTCTCAATTTCGGCGTGCTGTGTGCGGAGCGATTCGCCAATTTTTTCTTGCCGTTCCGTGCTCGCGCACCAATCCGGCAAAACGTTTGGGTGAGGGCTTGGATAAGGATTGCATTTTCGCCTCCAATAAAAGTGATGTGCGTAGTATGTAATTCGATTATTCGCACGTCAACTACTCTTCTGGGCGGATTTTTTCCAACCCAACAACCCACTCATCGGGGACAAGCGGTTTGCGGTCAGCAATCGTACAGACCGCCACGAAAAAAGCAAATCATTTAGATATTTTATCGTATCCGATTTGAAATGAGGTGGTTATTCCCCGATGATCTTGATGAGAACACGTTTCTTTCGCATCCCGTCAAATTCGCCGTAAAAAATCTGCTCCCAAGTGCCAAAGTCGAGTTTGCCGTCGGTCACGGCACAAGTAACCTCCCGCCCCATGATGGTGCGTTTCATGTGTGCGTCGGCGTTATCCTCGCCGGTGTCGTTATGGCGGTATTGGTCGTGGGGTTTTTCGGGGGCGAGTTTTTCCAGCCAGCGTTCCCAGTCACCCAGCAAGCCGGATTCGTTGTCGTTAATGAATACAGATGATGTTATATGTAGAGAGTTTATAAGACAAAGGCCGCTTCGAATGCCGCTTTCCCGGATCGCCGCCTCCACTTCGCGGGTGATGTTCACAAATCCGCGTCGTTGCGGTAGATTGAACGACAGCTCTTTACGATAACTTTTCATCATCTTTCCTCTCGCAAGGCCATGACTGCCGCGATTGTCCACATTCCCCGGTATTCCTCAAGTGAAGTTGCCGCGCGACACTCGCAAGGCGGTTATCACGCCACCCTCAAAATTGTCCCCGCGCCGTTTGCAAATGAGGATGAGTTGATTTACTATTTGTTGCAACGTTCGTTACTACAGGTGATAAAAATGAAGAAAATCGAAAAAACGACACAGAAGTTCCATGAAAAGCTGATTGCCTATTACCGCGTATCGACGGCCAAACAGGGGCGCTCCGGGCTGGGGTTTGAAGGACAAAAGGAAGCCGTCCAGCGGTACGCCGTCGGATGCGGAGGTGAAATCATCCACGAATATACGGAAGTCGAGAGCGGCAAACGAACGGATCGTATCGAGTTGACCAAGGCCACCGCGCACGCTCGCCGATCCGGATGCAAGCTGGTCATTGCCAAACTGGATCGGCTCTCCCGCAACGTCGCGTTTATCTCGACCCTCATGGAGAACGGATTCGAGTTCGTATGTTGCGACAATCCCCACGTCAATCGGATTACGTTGCACGTTTTGGCGGCGGTGGCCGAAGAAGAGGCACGGGCAATCAGCGCAAGAACAAAGGCGGCATTGGCGGCGGCGAAGAAGCGAGGGGTGAAGTTGGGAAGCAAACGCCCCGGTTTCTGGACGCCAGCACAAAAACAGCGGTGGCTTGCGGGATTGCCGGAAGCGCGTAAGCGGTCGGCTGCCTCTCGCCATGCGAAAGCGATTGCACAACTGGCCGACCTGTTACCAACCATTCGGCAACAGCGAGAACAGGGCATAACGCTTCAGGCCATCGCCAACGGCCTCAATAAGGAAGGGCATCAAACGCCACGCGGTTGCATCTGGTCCACGGCAACGGTGCAACGAGCGCTTAGACTGTGAGAGGGGGGAGGGTGAGCGGTGATGTTCGGCAGTGTACCTTTCGCCGTTCAATTTGAGTGATGCACCATCGCCGACCAGTGTTTGGGCTGTCGGTTTATTTCGTCCAGTATCCGCCGCGCCATCGCATCCGGCATCCGTCGCCCCTGCTCCCACGATTGCGCCAGCGCCACCGACACCCCCACCAACCTCGCGAAAATCGCCTGACTCAAGCCCAGCTTCCGCCGCGTCGCAATCACCGCCTCCATGTCATACTCCCCCGGCTCCGCCACCTCCACCGTCCGCACGCGAAACCGCTTTTCCAGCGGCTCGCCAGACGCATAAGCATCCCGAATCTCCCGAAGCCCCCGCAAAATGCTTCGCCCCTCCTTGCTCATTTCTCCTCCCGTTCTCCTCGCCGCCGTACTTCGTCGTTTCTGCATCATTTGAGTATTCATGACAAATCACCTTTCCGTGTGAAAGTTTCGTGCGCGTTTTTTAATGACCGCGATGAATTTACCGATGGCGTTCCGCTCGGCGGGCGAGAGGTTGTCCTTTTCGTTCTTGGCGAACAGCGTGACCAGCCAGAGGTGGCCGAGGCCCTCGACAACAAAATAACAAACCCGTATCCCGCCGCTCTTGCCCGTGCTCATCCGCGACGGCGAGAACCGCATCTTACGAAGCCCGCCCGTCCCCGCCATCACCGGCCACCCTTCCGGATCAGCCACGATCTCATTTTCAATCCCCCGCAAATCCTCCAGCGTCAGCCGAACCTTCCGAGCCTTCGCCGCAAACTCCCCGGTATGAATGATCTCGTATTTCATACGTCCAAAGGGTATCGTACCCCGTACGAATAGTCAAGAGCCGCCTCGCGGCACGGGTCTGCGAACTACGCGGAACCGTAGCACCCAACACACGAAACTCCAGCCACTCGCCGTCTTTGAACATTGTCGCATTTCACATAATCATATTTCGTTGCAAATATGGCTAGCATTGTCGTTGAACAAGTCGCAATTAATATCTGTTGCTTTCGAAATCTCAACTGGAACGAGCCATTTGTGCTCGTTTTGGGCATGGTGTGGGGGACGAACCGGGGATGGCGTGTTGAGTAAAATGAAGCAAGAAACAGATTTTTTTGCTCGCCATGGGTCTGCCAATTTTTCAGGCGGCGGCTTTATATCTTGAATTCCAGTAAGGTTTCCACTGATTGCTTTGATGGAGCGATTCCAGGGCCAACATCGCTTCGGCGTTTTTAGATGTCCAACGCATACCCACACCCTTCAAACGACGTGACTCAGACTTGCAACCAGATTCCGTCGGGCCAGAGCCGATCTTCAAACCCATCGCTCGGAACCTCGCATAAGCAAGCTTCTCACGACGACTCAGCAAGTATTGCATCAAACCATCCAACGCGCGACGCTTGCCCGGCGAACGTACACGAGCACGCTCATCAACCACCAACTGCCACCAATCCTCAAAATGCTCCTCAAGCATCCCGTTCACAATCCGACCGGCCCAAGTCTGCCCCTCTTGAGAACTCTCGC
>WQYP01000228.1 GCA_009781185.1 Phycisphaerales bacterium
CAACCCTCCACCATTTGGCCATCAGAGCCGCGACCGTAAGGGAGCGACAGGCTTTATCTCCGCATTGTCGCACGGGTCGCTCCCTTACGGTCGCGGCTCTGATAGAGGATTGAGACAGAGCAGTTAAAACGAGGTAAAAAAGACTTTTGCAACAACCTGCTAAATTCTCGCCAAGTCCGAGGTTATATGGATTTATATGTTACGGTGCCTGGAATTTGATTTCGCCGAGGGTTTCGAAATCTTTCGGGGTGGCCAGGCGAAGCGTGAGAGATTGTTGGGATTGGTTGGGACGGGCGAAGTTGGTAAAGATGGTGGCGTGGAGAGTGACCGGGCCGGTAAGGGTTTGCTGGCTCGAGCCGAAGTAGTGGGCGCGGACGGTGTAGGTGCCGGGGCGGGCGTGGTGGAGGCAGTATTCTTCGGGGCCGTAGCCTTGCGTAAAATCTTTGGACATGTGTCCACCGATGGTGGTCAGGGGATGCGAGTAGAAAGCTTCTTCGCCGGTAGGCTCCAGAACGTGCAGGTCGATGTCGGTATTATCAGCGTCCCAGGCCAGCACGATCCGAATGTCGCAGTCGAGGTTCTTCACCAGACGCGGATCGAGCGGGTTGACAATAGGATGCGAACGGCTGATCAGTGCGTAGCTGCGATCTTGCTGCAGGGCGTTCCAAAGTGCGTTAGCTTCCATCAGCGTGATAACTTCGATTTCGTCGAATCGCTCCCAGCGGTTCAGGATGACGTGGTTGTAAAGTTCCAGTGCGTGAAGGACCTGATTGACTCGCCATTCGTGCATTTTGAAGTCGGGTTCCGTCTCTCGCCATGTGCGATTCATCGCGAATTCGCTGATGGCCAGCGCCAGGTCGCGCCAGGATTGCGGCTCGTCGGGCCGGAGTTTCTTTGCTTTTTCGAAAAGGTCGATGGCCAGGTCGTACTGCCCGAGTTGAAGGAGCCGATAGGCGGCGACACGCAGCAGCGGAGCGGATTCCATGCGAAGTTGCGCAATATTGGTAAGAATACGAATGGCAATATCATTCTGCTTCTTATCGAGGAAGAAATTCGCGCAGTCGAGGTAGAAGGCCGGCGAGTGGAGATAATCTTTTCGCTGATCGAGGTAGGTCTGGTAGGCTTTCTCCGCCGGTGCGGCCGCCATGGCTTTGAGATAGGGCGTATCGGGGCTCCACGGTTTGAGTGTGATAGCGGCGGCGGAGGCGATGTTGATTGCTTTTGCGTCTTTGCCCATGACGGGGATATCGGCGCCCTCGGTGATGTCGCTGAGGTTGAATGAGGGCGGAGTGATTCCACCGACATTGTCGGCCTTGGCGGCGTCTTTGGCGAGCGTGGCTTCTCCGGCCGGGGCGGGTGGAGATGCCGATCCCAGTCCTTGCCGTTCACCTCTGGCATGGACGGGCGGAGGTGCGGGGGCATTGGGAGCGGCCGGGGCGGGTTGAGACGCGGCGGCTTCGCCATCGCTGAAGAGCGAGCCAGGGCTGGCGCCAGTTGCCATGTTCTGCATGGCAACCCTGTTGTTGTCACTGGTCTCTCCGCCTTTGTCTTTGTAGATGAAATCCTTGGGAACTTCGAATTTCTTTTCCCACCACTGCACGCGAGTTTGCCAAAGTACGAGGGTACGGACGATTTTCGCGGTTTCCTGACGTTCTTTCTCACGGGTTTCATTTTCAATGCGATCGATGAATTGCTTGTAAAGCTCGGGCGCAGTTTTCGGCGGAACGATGCGATAACGAAGATATTGATCGACAGTTTCCAAAACGATCAGCGACGTGTTGGGCGTAACGAGGTTAAACTCTTTCCCGACAGCCAGCAGTGCGTCCGTGTTAGCGTCGGGCCGGGCGGAGAGGTAAGCGATTTTCTGATTGGCCCAGAAGAGTGGAATTAGCCCCCGGCTCTGCCGGGGGTTTTGGTTTTGGACTTCCGCACCAACGTTCCCATCGCCCGAACCCCCGGCAGAGCCGGGGGCTAACTGCTCGTCGCGAGAGAGCGTGATGGTTCTGGAGGAACCGCGGCTGGTGGTGAGTGTGAGTGTGGCGGTTTTGGTGAGGAGTTTGCCGGTGATGTTGATGCGATCGCCCGTACCTGAGGGGATGGTGATGGGGATAGGGCCTTTGGGATAGAGGTCTGCGATTTCGTTTTCGTTGGCGGTCAGGGTGACCGTTTCGCGCGGTGCGAGGATGCTTGCGGCGGCGTCGGCGGGTTTGGTTCTTTGGAGGTTGTAATAAAGGCCGCCGCCTTTGCTTGATTCTGTGGCGAGTTGGTTGAGCAGTGGGTGGTTGGCTTTTGGGTCGGAGCAGATCGTGTAGACTGGGGCTGTGGTTTTGGCGAAGCGTTCTTCGCCGAGGGTAATCAGGCCGTCGGTAAAGAAAAGACAGAGGTCCGCGTCATTCTGGCTCGCAGCGATATTGTCGATACGCAGGGCACCGTCGTAGGTGAGACCATTGAGGTAGGCGATGAGATCGTCGGAGTTGCCGCGGGTGAGTGTAAAGGTTTTTCCGGCCGAAGCGGTGGTGGTGACGACATCGACGGTGAGATTCGGTTTCAGGGCCGTGAGGGACTTAAGGAATGCGAGCTCGGCGGACTTGTCGGCTTCCAGGCGAGAAAGACTGGTGTCCCAGAGAATGGTGATGCGATTGAGGGAGACATCGTTATGGCGTGAGGGGAATGGCAGGATAGTGGAGATGAGAAAATAGGTCTCGGCTTTGGCGGGGTCGGGAGTGGGATTCTCAGGGGATGGGATCGGCAGGCGGGGTTCGATACGGGTGAGTGTGAAGGGAAGCGGTGGGAGGTTGACGGTAAGTTGGCCTGTGAGAGTGACGTTGTTGAGATGTTGTTCGGCGGTGAGGCCGGTGGGGGTTGGAACGAAAGCAACGGAGGCGAGGCCGTCAATGGTCGGTTTGGCGGTGGAGGGGAGACCGAGGAGGTCGATGCGGATGGTGGCGGATTTCAGGGCGGTTTTGAAGTCGAGCGGGATGGTGAAAGTGGCAGCGTCTTTGGTGGAGGTAATGTCGGAGACATAGGTGATGCGGACGGTGCGAGTGCCGTTGGCGGGGATGGGATGGATGCGTGTGCGGAAGTTATTGCCGCGGGTTTGTTCGACGATGCCGGGATCGATGCCGCGGCGGACTTCGGTTTCGAAGATCTGGCGTGCCCGTTCTTTTTCGACCGGCACGCCGTCGATGAGGATGCCCGAGCCGATGGGCACATCGAATGCGTATCCCGAAACGGTTGCGCCCTGTGGCAGCGGGAACTCCAACTCGCCTTCAAGCTGCCGCGGCAGGTTGTTCCTGAACGTGAGCGTGATGGAAGTCCGAGCCAGCGGCCCGTCGATAGTGGCCGCAATGAGAAGGTTATCCAGCGAAATAGCCGCCTGGGCAGCAGGATCGGCATCGTTAATCTTCAGGAGGGAGCTATTTTCGATTTTCGATTTTGGATTTTCGATTTTTGGGGAGAGAGAATCATCGGCGAAGAGTGCGGCAGTGATGATGAGGATGAGGGCGAGCGGTAGAAGAATCTGACGCATGGTTCCTCCTGCGGTTGGATATTCGGATCATATAGCCCCGGCCTTGGCCGGGATCGTCTTTGTGTGGAGAGCGGATCCCGGCTAAAGCCGGGGCTATATGGGACAGCGTACGTTCTTAGACACGTGAGAGCGAAGAAAGTTCCAGAGACAATACGATTATTTAGCCGGCATGCTTGCATGCCGCTCGTCACGGAATTGTACTTTGAGTCACGGGGATGGGATACTGACGTTTTTGAGGAGTTGCGATGCGAACGAAAATCATTCTGGACACGGATATCGGCGACGATGTGGATGATGCGTTGGCATTGGCGTTGATTGGCGCGTCGCCGGAGCTGGAATTGCTGGGGGTCACGACGGTCTTCGGGAATGTAGTAGCGAGAGGGCGGCAGGCGCAGACGATTTTGCAGATCGCGGGAAGGGTGATGGGGAAGTTAGTAAAAACACCAGTGGCGGCGGGATGCAGTGCGACAATGGCTTCGCGGAAAGGGGTGGGGGGGGCACCGAAACCCGATGCGGCGAAGATGCCGGGACAGGCGAAAGCGAGTTGGCCGGATGCGAAATTGCCTCCGCTTGACAAGCGGCATGGCGTGGATTTCTTGATCGAAACCATCATGGCCGGCGATGGCGACATTGTGCCGGTGACCATCGGAGCAATGACGAACATGGCGATGGCGCTGGTGAAGGAGCCGCGGATCGTGAAGAAGATTCCGCGGATCGTGTCGATGGCGGCGGAGTTTCGAGAGCCCAAGGCGGAATGGAATATCCGCTGCGATCCCGAGGCGGCAAGTTTGGTGTTTGCCAGCGGCGTGCAAATGGATGTGATTCCCTTCGCGGTGGGCAAGGCGGGGACTATGATTGCGGCGGAAGTGGGGCGGTTTGCGGAATGCGGGCGGGAGATGGGGCGGTATCTGGCGGAAGCGATCGCGTTGTGGCGAGCGGACCATTGGATGGGAGCAAGCTCGCAGCATATGCCGTCGTTGTTCGATCCGTTAGCGGTGGCGGCACTGATTCGGCCGGAGCTCTTCACGTGGAAGCAAGGAACGGTGGAAGTGGAACTGCGTGGAGAAAAAACATATGGATACACGACATTGACAGAGGCCAAAAGCGGCGAGAACGGACCGCATCGAATAGCATGGGAACTCAAACGGGAAGAGGCAGTGAAGTGGTTCCTTGATCGGATTTGCGAAACATGACAGTAAGAAGCCAGAAACCAGAAGTTTTGAACAAGCTGCAAACTTGCGATCTTCTGGCTACTGGCTTCTTCGTCACTCTCGTCCGAGGATGATGGCGACGGTGATGAGGATGGCAGCCAGGGCGGTGTGGAGGTAGTTGGGGTGTGAACTGCCGCCCTGGAGGAAGGGCGTGATCGCGAAGATCCAGGCGGTCGAGGCGACGGTGTTTCCGGAGGCGAGCAGTCCCAGGGTGCGGGCGGGTGCGCGATTGAGGGCGAGTTCCCAGAGCAGGTACGCGGCGGCTTGCGGGCCAACGGCCATATAGAGGACGCCGATCCATGAAATGGTGTCCATGTGATTCCAGGTGCCGGTGGAGAGACAGATGGCAAAAGCGATCGCGGAGGTGAGCAGGAAGCCCAGAGGGCTTGTGGCATATTGGCCGGCCCAGTCTTTCCAGCGAGCGAGGAAGGCGGAGTAGGCGCCCCAGGTGATGCCAGCCATGAGGCCGAAGAGGTAAGGGAGGAGGGAGAGATGTTTGTTGTCGGAGTTAGTGTCGGTGAAGAGTTCGTGGAGGCCTTGGAAGTTGGCAAGCAGGACGCCGGCGAAAGCGACGATGAGGGCAAGGATGAGGCGTTTGGACATTTTCGAGCCGGGGACGAGGACGGCGGCAAAGACGACCGTGAGCGTTGGCCAAAGGAAGTTCAGAAGGTTCACGCCGACCTTCTGCGATTTGGCGGCCAGAACAAGTCCGTTGGTGTAGACGAGCATGTAGAGCGTGAATGTGAAAAGGATCAGGATGAGGAGTTTGGGCGGCGGCGCGAAGATGTTTTTGAGAGGCATCTTGAGATGAAGCGAGCAGGCGGCGACCTGGAGGATGCCTGCGATGAAAGTGGCGATGGCGAGGAACTGCCATCCGCCGATGCGATCGCCGGTGAAAACGGTGGTCGCCGAGGAGGTCGACCACAGGAGCAGCGCGATGGACGCTAAGATGACGCCTTGTTTGTGTTGTGGCATGGGGAAGAAGAGTAGCGGAGAAAATGACGAATGACAAATGACAATGGGGCTCGCGATCGTCATGGGTGTGGCCATTTTTTATGGCCAATCAGACGATTGCCCCGGAAAATCAGAGCCGCGACCGTCAGGGAGCGACAGGCGTTATTTCCGCATTGTCGCACGGATCGCTCCCTTACGGTCGCG
>WQYP01000229.1 GCA_009781185.1 Phycisphaerales bacterium
CAACCGCCGAGTCCATCCCCATGCCCCTCGCCCCCGGCTCCCACGTCACCAGCTTCGAAATCCCCCCCGAAGACATCTCCCAACTCATCAAGCCCTCCACCCCCGCATCCCCCGCCGCCACGTCCCCATCATCCACCCGGCCCGCGAAATAGCTCATGTCACAAGTTTGTCGCAAGTCATGTCGCAAGTTTGTCGTTAGTTGGCGATCGGGTGGCCCCTACCGGGGCCAACTCCCGCCCGATTGCTCCACAATTCATACATATCTACGTCCACGAAATTGAGAGAAGGACATTCAAACTTTCTTGGAACGTAGCATCTCCACCGGCAAATACGCCACACCCAGCCGCAAAATGGAACCCTTGTCAAATAAAGACTTATGATTTATTCTGCAATCAGCGACGAAGTCAGGTCACAATTCCATATCCGCAGTATGCCAGAAATACGCATGGAGCGCAAGTTAGGATTGCGTTAAGGTGAGCGGGTAGGATGGAAAAATACCGGACAGTATTGGGGAGCGACCCGCGTTATTCACACATTGCCGCACGGTCGCTCCCTTACGGTCGCGGCTCTGACGGTCAAAGGCGTTTGTCCTATCCGGAGGCCTCTCATGCCCGTCACCATCGGCCGATGCTGGACCTGCGGCTACGACCTCAGGGGCCTCACTTCGCACCGCTGCCCCGAATGCGGCCGCCACTTCGACCCCGCCGACCCCGCCACCATGCACATGGGCGCCCGCCCCATCAGCCGCCTCGGTCGCCGCCTCCTCGAACCCATGTCCTGGAAGCCCGTCCTCGTCGCCGCCGCCGCCACGGTCCTGCTCCTCCTCATCACCGGCTGGCCCGTCTGGGGCCGCTTCCGGCTCTTGGAATGGTCCTACTACTTCTGGCCCCACCACGTCACCTGGCGTCAATTCGCCACCACAATCATCCCCGATCGCTGGTTCACCATCACCGGCACATGCTTCATCCTCGCCATGTTCCTCTGGACTTGCCTCATCCTCTACGTCCCCCTCCGCGGTCTGCTTCGCCGCCTCACCCTCCGCCGCCACAGCGTTCCCCGCGAATACCGCCAGCGCGGCAACTGGTGGCGCGCCCTCTGCTGGACCCTGCTCCTGGCCCTCTCCATCACCTGGCTCGGCGAAGGGTGGGTGAATCGTTTCGCCGCCCACATGGCCGAGCGCGAATGCAAGCAAAAACCCTTCTCCGCCAGGGAAGCCATCCGCTCGAGCAGCTTTGGCAGTTTTTATCTCATGCGTCGTATCCAATACCCAAACCTGGACAACAATGATTTTGAAACAATCATGCGTTACGGCGTCAGTCGCCTCTGGTCGGCGCGGTTGCGAACCGCCACGCTTTCTTTGTGGGCCAAAAGTTCTTTGTACCACGAAACCTCACCGCTGATGCGAACTCTTCGAGAACTTGTCGATCACGAGAAAGACGCAAAGGTCCGCCTGACCATGCTGCAAATGATTGCCGTGGGTATCAATCTTGAGGATTTGCCGCGGTTCGCCTCTCTGCTTCATTCACCCGACCTGCGCGAACGTCTGGTCGCCATCGACGCCATCGCCGTCTTTCAAGACACCATGAACTTTCGACGCCGCATAGACTTTTTCGATCCCAGCGCCATCGACAGCGATCCTGCCATCAACGTCTCAACGCTTGCGATTGATCAGAGCATGCAGCGCCTTGAGCGGATAAACAGCGGCAATTTTCATGCGTCCATGGAGACGATCAAAACGACCCTGGCGAAGCTGGGACTGCGGGACCAATTGTGGACGATGGCCACCAGCGCTCAAAGCTCCGCCGAGCGGGAAGCCGCACGACGAGCGCTGGTGGGCTGGGTCGACAGGGGCTACCAGCTTCGCGTCGCCGAGTGGGGCGTCTGGCTGGCCGACGGAGCGAAATTGAAAATGGGCCAACAGGTTACGGAAGCCATTCCACCCTTCGTCCACACGACCGGCGACTCTGCCGAAAGCATGCGGGCTCGCATGGCCGAGCCAAACATGATCGTCGTCACCAAGCCCATCGTCCACATCACAACATCAGAGCGCATGTGCCTCGACGTCGCCGTCTCGATCCGTCTCGGCCGTCCCTGGTACGTCTATCCCATGCCCGACGATTATGACATTTGCCCCCCTTATCCGTCCGGCTGTTTCCCATCAGCGAGCATCGGCGTACGCCCCTTGTCCTCACTGGACCCGCCCGCAAACTTCAAGCCGCTGACAGGATTACGCACAGGCCCCTCCTGGCTGCTGCCTCATCAGAAAGTTTGGAAAGCATCCCCGATCAACCCCGATCTCATCGAATCCTGGGGCGTGCGCTGGGAAAGCCTCCTCGTCACGCCATCGCTGGATCCCGCCATGATCCTGCCGGAAGTGCCTCCCGACCTCAAACACGACTGGTGGAAAAAGCTCCGCAACGTCCCCAGCGACTATCTGACCAATCGCGGAGAAACCGAGCGATTCCTCTATTACGACGGCCCCACGCATTCCACGCTGCCGCTCCGCGTGGAACTCCGCGGCAACCTCCTGAGCGTACGCCTTGCTCATCCCGATGTCTCAAGCGCTACCGACGACGACAAGCTGGCACTTGGGAATGACTACTCCGGAAGGAAGCTCACGCTCAATGCCCTGTTTGTCGAGGTACCGCGGGAAGCAGGGGAGGAGGGAGAAGGGGGGGGGCGTGCCGGGAAACTTACCCGGATCGGTGAAAAAAGTGGCGAGCTGCCACTGCCGCAAACATCCGACCACCCCGTGGATCAATTACGGAACATGCTCCTCGGCGAAGGCCTCACCGCTCCCGAATCCGACGGCCTCATCGCCAGTTGGAACGACACCTTCTTCAAAACTCCCGGCAAACGGTTGCTGCTGTTCCTCAGCCAGGAAGACTACGACGAGTTCTGCCCCATGACTGTTACCCCCAAGCCCACCGAACGCGTGCGTGTGGGAATCGTCCTGATCGAGTTTTAGCCACCAATAAACACCGGCTCCCCCGCCTCACGTGTCATGCACCCCCACACAGCTTGACAAACAGGGTGTGGCCATTTTTTATGGCCAATCAGACGATTGCCCCGGAAAATCAGAGCCGCGACCGTCAGAGAGCGACAGGCGTTATTTCCGCATTGTCGCACGGATCGCTCCCTTACGGTCGCGGCTCTGATCGCCCTGATTTGCCATAAAAAATGGCCACACCCGACAAACATACGCCGATAGACGCTCCAACCCGCACACGATATAGTGCCATGTACTACTTGCCAGAACGTTCCCTAAGAATCTTCTCTTGATTGCAGAAAGAAGTTCACAAGCCATGACGGAATTGCATCTCGACACACTGACCATGCCCTCCACCAACTTCGGCGGCGACAATCCGCTCCCGCCCCTGATCTCCATGCGAACCGCTAGCGCCCACCACCGCACCCGCTACCACGGCGAAGACGCCTTCGTCTCTCCCCAGGATCAACTCACGCTTCCCTATCTACTTCAGGATCAATACGATCGCACGCTCACGCCGCGGACCTTCAAAACCGCCGTCCTCGAGAATAATTTTCTCCGTGTCGAGTTCCTCCTCGAACTCGGCGGCCGCATGTGGTCCCTCATCGACAAAACCACCACCACCACCCGCGAACTGCTCTTCAAAAACCCCGTCTTCCGGCTCGGCAACCTCGCATGCCGCGATGCGTGGTTCTCCGGCGGCGTCGAGTGGAACGTCTCGCTCATCGCTCACAGCCCTTCCACCTGCTCCCCCCTCTTCGCCGCCAAAATTATCGCCGCCGACAACACACCCGTCCTCCGACTCTACGAGTGGGACCGTCTCCGCGGCATCCCCTGGCAAATCGATTTCTACCTCCCCGAAAACTCTCGCTACCTCTTCGTCCGTCCCCGCATCATCAACCCCTGGGACCGCGATCTGCCCATGTATTGGTGGTCCAACATCGCGATCCCCGAAGACCCCGGCGCCCGCGTCATCGGCCCCGCCGACGGCGCCTGGCGTCACGACTACAACGGCCAACTCGTCTCCCATCCCCTCCCCATCATCCGAAACATCGACGTGACCTACCCCGGCCGCCGCCCCAACGCCTCCGACTGCTACTTCAATATTCAACAAGGCCAACGCCCCTGGATCGCCTCCATCGACGCCCAGGGCTACGGTTTCGTCCACAGTTCCACCAGCCGCATGTACGGCCGAAAAATCTTCACCTGGGGCACCGCTCCCGGCGGCAGACATTGGCAGGAATTCCTCTCCCTCCCCGGCCACGCCTACGTCGAACTCCAGGGCGGCCTGGCACCCACACAAGGCACCTACCTCCGCATGCCACCCCACGCCCGCTGGGACTGGCTCGAATCCTACGGCCCCCTCCACGCCGACCCCGCCAAAGCCCACGGCCCCGACTGGCAGCAAGCCATCCGCGAAGTCGAATCCCAACTCGAAAAAGCCCTCTCCCGCACGCAAATGGACCAGATCCACGCCGCCACAAGCGACCTCCCCGACCGCATTCCCACCGAAATCCTCCATCAAGGCTCCGGCTGGGGCGCCCTCGAACGCCGCCGACGCGAAATCGTCGGCCAACCCCCGCAAGTCCCCGCCGCCTTGCCCTATCCCGACACCACCCTCGGCAACGACCAGAAACCCTGGCTCGAACTCGCCGAAAAAGGCGCCCTCCCCGCACGCAACCCCACCGATACGCCACTCTCCCCAATCATCCAAAAAGAATGGCGAGACCTCCTCGAAGCCTCCCTCAAAACCAGTCAAAAAAATGGAGCCCCGCATGGCAATGCGGGGCTTGGGCGACCTGAGAGCGGCGACCACTGGCTCTCCTGGTACCAGCTCGGCATCATGCGTTTCGGCGCCGGCGACCTCCAAGGCGCCAAGACCGCATGGGAAACCTCCATCGCCCGCACCCCCTCCGCCTGGGCCCTGCGTAATCTTGCCGTCCTGGCCACACACGAAGAAAAACTCGATCAAGCCGTCGACCTTCTCGCCCAGGCTGTCAAACTTCAGCCGGCGCTTCTCCCCTTAGCCGTCCAATACGGCCGCGCCCTGTTCGCTGCCGCTCGCTATCAAGACGTGGTCGATTTCATCGCCTCTCTGCCGCCGCATCTTCAAACCGCCGGACGCATTCAACTGCTCAAGGCCCAGACTGCCGTCGCCTTGAACGATTTCGCCAACGCCGACCGCTTCTTCGCCCAGACCAGCGACATCGCCAACATCCGCGAGCAGGAGCTTTCCCTCAGCGACCTCTGGTTCGAACTCCACGCCAAGCGAATCGCCCTCGCCGAGAACTGCCCCAACGACGAAGCCCTCATGGAACGCGTCCGCAAAAAAATTCCTCCGCCACGCTGGGCAGATTTCAGAACGTCCAAGTGATGAATGACAAAATTCGAATTTTTTCATAGGGGTTTCCCATGTCCTCTCACTACCTCGGCCTCGATCTCGGCGGCACGAACGTCAAAGCCGGCATCACCGATGCGACCGGCAAACTCGTCGCCCAAGTCAGCGTCCCCACCGGCTCCGGCGGCCGCGATCTCGCCCCCGACAAAGTCATCGCCCGCATGATCGACGCCGGCGAACAAGTCATTACCAACGCCCGCCTGACCAAACAACACGTCAAAAGCGTCGGTGTCCTCGCCCCCGGCCAAGCCTCACTCGCCAAAGGCATCATCCTCCGCTCCGCCAACCTGCCGCTCTGGAAAAACGTACACCTCCGCGCCAAAGTCAGCCTGGGCCTGGGCCTCCCCGCCATCCCCGAGAACGACGCCAACGCCCCCGCCTACGGGGAGTGGGGGGCAGGCGCGGGAAAAAGGGGGGGGGGTGGGCAAAAATAAAAAAATCGAC
>WQYP01000230.1 GCA_009781185.1 Phycisphaerales bacterium
CAGAAGAGCAACGGTTGGCTGGAACTCGATATCGGCAACCTCGGCTCATGCAGGGTCACCGTTGGCACTGACGTGTATCTCGACGGTATCCTGCAATTGACTCTCAACGGCTGGCTCGATGCCGACTACTACGTCCTGATCGACAACCTCGGCGGCAACGACGTCCACGGCACATTCTCCGACATCCTCTTCGACGGCCAATGGGTAACCCTCACATCCATGGACGACATGAACGGTGGTGGAATGTTTGTGGTCGATGGCGTGGACTACTACATTTCTTACGCTGGCGATTCCGCCTCAGGTTCGCTCTACGGCGGAAACGACGTGATCCTGAGCCACACCAGCAGCGGCGGACCTCCCCCGATGGTACCGGAACCCGCTTCCCTGTCGATCCTGGGCCTGGGTGCCGCAGCACTGATCGCACGGCGACGAAAATAAAGAAAGATGTTGTCAAATGTAAATAAACGCAAGGCTGCGGCTCCTTACGAGCCGCGCCTTTTGTTTTTCGTCGCGGAGATTCGCTGAGTTCGACGCGTCTCTCTATGACGTGGCCACGGCCACGCGCTCGACGATACACCTTGTTTTGAAAGAGAGAGAAAGAAAGAGAGAGAGACATGCTTACTTACAAATTGCCGAAACTTCTCACGATCAACGCAATGGCTATGGCAGTGATAGCGGCGACGGCCTTCTCGGCGCAGGCGGCTGTCATCATGGACTATCCTGCTCAGATTCGACCAGAGGCCGCTCTGGCCACATTGGACAACACCGCCGAGACCTGGATTGGCGGCTTCACTCAAAACGCCTCGCTCCATTTCAACGGCGGCATCCCCGAATCGTCGATCTCCACGGACCATCTCATCACCAGTGACGCCTTTGACGAACTGGTTCGGACCGACAGCGTCAGCATATTGACTTTGATGCAAATCGATTCGGCGCTCTCCGTCGATTTGAACCAGGTTTCCCCGGGCCAGACCAATGTGGGGGCCGACAAATTGACGAGCGAAACCGTATTTCCTGGGTCTATCTGGATTCGTAGCGGGGCTATCTATGCCCCCGGCGGACCTCCTCGTAGTGCCAACAAAGGCGCTCAGCCGGCACACATCGCGGGCAACTACACTCAGGATAACGGAGCTGCGTTGCTGATGGATATCAGCAAAAACCGCTCCGACCTGCTCGTCGTCGGAGGCAATATCAGCCTCGACGGCGTCCTGGCACTGGCCCTCGATGGAATGCTCGATACTGGCTACCGCGTCCTGATCAAAAACCGTGGCTCCGCACCCATCCGCGGCGCTTTCTCAGGCATCTGTTTCGACAACATGTGGATCACGCTCAACCCACTGGAAGGCACACATGGCGGAGGCACATTTACCGTCAATGGCGTGACCTACGCACTTTCTTATGCCGGCGATGCCGCCACTGGGTCACTCGACGGCGGAAGTGATCTGATACTGATCGTCCTCGATCTTGGTGCCAAGCCCTCGATGGGGTCGGGTTCTCAATCGTCCGCAGGGTTTGTGGGCATTTCTTATGGCGGCGGTGGCGGCAGTGGCGGCAGTGGTGGTGGTGGTGGTGGTGGTGGTGGTGGCTCGCCCCATGATCCGGGAGGGTGGTGGCCTCCCGGTGGCGGTGAAAAGCCACCGGTAGTTCCGGAACCGACTTCGCTCGCAATCCTGGGATTGGGGACCGCAGCACTGATCACACGCAGGCGAAAATAAAGAGAGACTTGTCCAGGTAAGTAGCGGCGGGTGGGGCGGGGTATCGGGTGCGGGGTGCCACAGATCTGGGACGATCTCGGTTCCAGACCTGTGCCCGGTATCCGCGCCGCGCAGGTCTGCGCACTGCGCGGACCTGTGACCCACCACACTCCGTACCACCCACCCGTCCTACGTTGCATAAATTTTGAACATCTTCTGGGCTTTGGCGGCGCGTTCTTGCAGATCGGGGCCTTCGAGTTCCGCGGCCACCTGGGCGAGCATCGTCGGAATTTGAATGTGCTGCGGGCACTTGTCCAGGCAGGTGTTGCATTGAGTGCAGAGGGAGGCGAAGCCGGGGGCAGTGCCGCTGAGCATGCCGCTGTGACGCAGGGCGTACATGAATTTGGATTCTTCCAGGCCGCCGAACATGCCGACTTTGTTGAAAGTTTCGAAGCAGGAGGGAATCATGACGTTGGAGGGGCAAGGCGTGCAGTAGGCGCAGCCGGTGCAGGGGACCCGCATCAACTTGCGGTAGGTTTCACTGACGCGATCGACGAGTTCGAGTTCTTTTCGGCCGAGGCTGTTGGGGTGGGCGACGCTGGCGATTTTCAGGTTCTCAGCAATGTGGGCTTCATCGTTCATGCCCGAGAGCACGACAGTGACTTCAGGTCGGTTCCAGACCCAGCGAAGTGCCCACTCGACAGGCGTACGCTGGGTAGACGCTTCTTTCCAGATAGATGCGATAGCGGGCGGCGGGGTCAGCAGCCCCAGATTTCCGCCACGGAGCGGTTCCATGACAACCACGCCCAGCCCGCGTTTGGCAGCATATTCAAGCCCGTCGGTGCCAGCCTGATTTTTTTCATCGAGATAGTTGTATTGGATTTGGCAGAAAATCCAGGGATAGGCATCGACGATACGGGCGAAGTCGTCGTGCATGCCGTGGAAGGAGAAGCCGGCGTTGACGATTTTTCCGTCTTTCTTGGCTTTGTCGAGAAATTCCAGAGCCCCCAGATTGTGGAGAGTGTCCCAGGAACCGCCCTGAAGTGAATGGAGCAGATAATAGTCAATGTGGTCGGTAGCAAGTCGCTGGAGTTGAGCGTTAAGATATTTATCCATATCGGCACGCGTCTGGATCATCCAGGAGGGGAGTTTGGTGGCAAGTTTGACGCGCTGACGGTAGCCACTCTGAAGAGCCTTGGCGACAAACGGTTCGCTTTGTCCGCCGTGGTAGGGCCAGGCGGTATCGATATAGTTGACGCCCTGATCGATGGCCGAACGAACCTGCCCGATGGCCCGCGGCTCGTCGATCTGGCGGTCTTTCATCGGCAGACGCATGCAGCCGAACCCCAGAATAGATATCTGATCGCCGGTTTTAGGCATTTTGCGGTGTAACATACTGAACTCACTTTCTTTCTATCCACATGGATCAACCACCGTGTAATTATAGACCTTCTCTGATTTTCCGGTAGGGCTGCGTGACATGAAATGGCGGATGGGGCGAATGACACTTCAGTCGGCTACCTGACACGAACTCGTAAATGGCCGCCTAATGTCATGCACCCTGGTGGGTGGGGTGTCATTGACCTGCACAAGTAGGATGTTCAGGGACATAACGCCTCGGCTGGAATCGCGAAACGCTGCGGGTCGGTGTCGATAGCGCCGCGGCCATAGTTCATGTTGTTGTGATAAAGTTTATTGTGCAGCGAGGCGACAAGCCACCGCTTCAGCGGCGTTGGTGAGCCCAGAGCATTATAGACTTGCTCCAGAGTTCGCGAGCCACCGGGCCAGATCCGCTCCGCGTCGGCCGGTGTCCGCCGTGCCAGCCAGGAGCCTAACGCGTGAGCATAGTTTACCACATGCTCGAGCAGGCGAGCGCGTTCCTGGCCGCTGCCAGGCAGGGGAACCACCGCTCCAGCACCGATGTTGGCAATGTTGCGATCGACGTGGCGGAAAAAGGCATGGTGACAGAGATTGCCGATCTCGCCGTGCGGCGTGATAAGAGGCGTCACCGCATCGTCAGCCGCGCCAACCTCTTGGGCAATGGCCGCGTTGAAAATCTGGATGCGCTGGTGGCATGCCTGCGCATCGCCCAGGCCGTTGGAGATAGGAAAAGCCTGCCAGCCGATGGCGGTGCGCAGTTTCTCCGCTCGCAAAATTTTGAGCTTGCTCGGCGGCCCAAGACGCTCGTAAATCCGCTCGGCAAGCTCCGCGTGCTCAGGCAGCTCGCGGCGAAGGCAAGACAAATCGCCGCCGAATATCCACCAATTCAGAATCTCCATGTAGGCTCGCGCCAGACGTTGCCGCGGAGCGTACAGCGGATCGAAATCGACTTCCGCCACATCGTAACGCCCGGCATTTTGCCCCGGCGCCCCGCGGCGGCGACGAAGAACCTGAATCAGCCCGCTCCACGGCGGCTCGCAGGAGACGTGACCGCCCAGGTTGACGCGGCCTGAACCGATGCCGTCGATGATGATGTCCAGATTGTGTGGAAATTCCCACCAGCATCGCTGCATGCAGGCCATCTGAAGGCGGATCAAGCGACTCTCTTCATCGAGCGTCGGCAGGGCCTGCTGCATCCGATTGATGGCCGCTTTCTCCGGATCTTTCAGCGCCGGATCATCCCCGCGATGCCAGATACCCCAGAGGCAGATCTGCGAATAGCCATCGTCGCGTCCTGGGAAATAGGGTTCCGCCAGCGCAGAGAGAACCAGTTCGTATCCCGGCGGCGCCTTGCCGGCAGAACCCAAAAGTGGAATATCATCAGCAATCATCCAATGGTCCTCCTTGTCTGTCTGAAGTTGGAATTGCAATTCTAACTATCTTCTTTTGATGCGGCCACCCGCTTGGAATAATCGCCGAACTCACGTTAATGTACTTCTTTGCTGATACTTGCAGAAGGAGGAGCGATGAGCGGCTGGAACCATCCGGAACAATGGGAAGCATACTGCCGTGAGGAGACTTGCCCCGTATGCTCTGGCCAAGGTCCTTCGTATATTTTGAACGTGGCGCCCTTGCGAGCGTCGAGGCTTATCGCCCATGATCGGGTGGCTTTGAAGGGATATTGCTGCCTCGTGGTTCAGCGGCACGCGGTTGAAATGTACGATTTGTCTCCGGCCGATGCCGCGGCGTTTATGCAGGACATCCAGACGGTGTCACGGGCGCTGCGGAGGGTGACGGGGGCCGTGAAAATCAACTACGAGATTCACGGCAACACCATCCCGCACCTGCACATGCACTTTTTCCCACGCCACATTGGCGACCGCTTCGAGGGCATGCCCATCGATTGGCGACTCGTGGAACCACCGGTCTACCAGCCCGGCGAGTTCCAGGAGTTCGTCGCGAAATTGAGAGAATCACTAATAGATATTCGCAGCGGGGGTATATTGTGAAAAAACTTGTTCTAATAAAACCCAACGAAGAATACATCGACGAAATTCTCGCTTATCGGCAGGAAATGATGGATGCTGCCCATCGTCATTTCGCGGGTGATAGTGGGTTACGGAAATTTGAAGATATCGCTGCCTGGGTCGAGCAATGCCGTTTGCTGCAACTTTAACTTGCGGCGGAGTTTTCGACCGAACCACAATTGAAGACGACAAAAAGCTGGAACGCTACTGGATAACACTTTGAGGCGGGTGGCCGAGGGTTATAACCTTGGGTTTGGTACGTTGTGGAGTTATCGATGCAGACAGAGGGTGCGCGGTTGTGGTTGGTGCGGCATGGGGAGACGGATTGGAACCTGGAACGACATGAAGTTTCTGCCCTTCCGGCCCACGATGCCAACGTTGCACGATTGGCAATTTCCCCGCCGCGAGGTACAACCCACCACATCATGCCCGATGCACTTTACGCCTCCGTCGCCGTCGATCAGCCGCTCGAGACGACCTACACCTACCTGGTCCCAGCCGATTGCGCCAAGGACATCCGCTCCGGCTCCCGCGTGACCGTTCCGCTCGGCCGAGCCAATCGCCAGACCTCCGCCACCGTTCTATCCCTCTCCACGACGCCGCCGGAGCAACCCCCCCCCCCCCCCCCCCCCCCCCCCCAAATCTCCCACCAAAACGACCTTTCTGGCCCAGCCCTCCCCCCACTCCCCCCCCAACAGAGGGGGGGGGAGGGCCGACAGGAAAACCC
>WQYP01000231.1 GCA_009781185.1 Phycisphaerales bacterium
GTCTCGGCCGCAACCACCGCACGTGCATCGTCATCCATCACATTGAGCGTTGCGCCAGTCAACACAGAACACAGATGCGCGTAGCGACAGCCCCCGAGATCGGCAAGCCGCCTGAAGCTGCTCCAGATCCTCAGGTCCAACAGACAATTCAGGGACTTGGCGCCACGCCGCCATGATCTTCTCCACCCACTCACAGGATACCGTCTGGCATTGCGCGCTCGCAAAGGGACTCGGGGCGCAAAGTGAATCCCCATTCGGATCACAATTTGGGAATTGCCGTACGAGGTGGCTCGGCCTCGCTCAATGTAAAGCGCGTGATCGGAGTGGTCGCCCACAACGGGAGCCACCACCGGACCAGCTATAAGGGATCGCATTCCGGACGGCATCGGCCGCCGCCCGGAGGCGCAGGGCAACAATCGCGTTCCCCGCCGCAGCATCCGCAGATTCTCCAGCCGAAGAACATGCCCTCGGCCGCATCCAACATCCACCGATCCCCACTCACTTCAGCTCATAATTGACGGACGTCACCACGCGCACCGTCTTGTGGATGTCCGCATCGTCTCCGAGAACCTGGAATATGCCCTGCGAGGCCGTGCTTATCGACCCAACCCTGCTGCCGGAGTCCTCTGCAAATTGCAGAGCGGCATTACGCGCATCCTTTGTTGCGGCAGCAATCATCTCGGCCCGGATCGGCGCCAACCCGTTGAAACTGTAAGACTTGACGCCACGATGGACTGCACCATTTGTGGCAGCACGCATATCGTTGAGCTTCGCGTGCGCTTGCTCAACAGCAGAGACGTCATGTGTCGTTACGGTTATATCGCCCGAAAGATCAAAAAGCGGCAGCGACGGGTCGTTTTTCAGGTCATCCGCACTGGTCCGGGTCGTTTTCCACTGGCCGATTGTGATATCCCCGTCCTTGATCCCGTTGCTGTTAAGAAAGGCCACCACTTTTTTCTGCGTTGCGGCCAGCGCCGGGAAGATCTTCTCCGGAGAGCGACCCGTATTGGAGAACAAAATCACGAGCTGAGCTGTATCTGCTGAGACTTCGCGTTCCGACAGTCCTCGCACAGACACATTCCTTGTATTCGGTTTCAGGGAATGAAGACCGTTACCGATAAAGTATCCCATAACGGCGAGGCCAACTGCCAGAACAACGCTGCTGGCCAAGCGGATGTGAATTTCCCGCATCATCTCTTTCCTTGTTTTCTTCTTCCTTGTTCTTCTTTGGGGTCTTGAAAATCAGGCCGACTCAAAAAGTAATTGGGGCAGAAGTCTTGGGAGGTCGGCCGCCCGCCTCACTGGCCCTGCCCCTGACCTGAGGATCAGGGCTGGCGGATGATACCGGCCCCGGAGAGCCTATGTCACCTCATGAATCTGTGAACTGGCAGGCTTGACCCGGATCTGCGGATCGCGTGGCAACATCGTTCCATCCGGGCTGGAACCCGCAGGCAGGCTTGGCAGGTCTCCAGGGTCTGCTGCCTGACTGGAGAGTCCGAAATCCGAAATGCCACAGGGGCGCGATATTGAGTATTGAAATGGCTGCGGTTTTTACGATTCCCAAATGAGAACGAGGCAGAATTCAGCAATCTCTGTGGAGATAGAATCCGACATCCGATCTCAAGCCCCCTCCCGATATGGCGAGCATCCTGGCCGCCAAGCTGCGAACCTTGCTCCTGAAGGTGTCTGCGCCGCCCGTGAAGGGGGCGGTTCGCTACAGGCGGTCGACCGTGCGCTCGAGTGCCTGATGGGCGCGGCGAAGGGCGGTCGCTATGGCGTTGGCGTCGCAGAGGTCGGCAAGACTTGTGTCGGGACCGGCGCGGCGCGCGTCGACAACGGTCTGTGCCCGGAGACTGAGGCGGCTCCTGGCGGCGTCATCACGTCGTGGCCAGGGGAAGGGGTTGTAATTGATGCCTGGGGAATACTGGAAATCACTCTTCAGGCGGCCTCCGAGCGGTCTTCTTCGCCGCTCACTTTCTTTCCTGCTCGTTTCTTTCCGGCTGGTTTCTCTAAAGCAGCCCTCGTTGTCGCAGCCTCCTGGCTTTCTTCGCCGCTTTTCATCTGTCGTAAGCGGCAAAAGCGGGCACATACGGGATTCGCTCTCGGATGCAGCGCCTCACGCCTCAATCCCTGGAGCCCTGAGCGGAACCTCGCGGCAGGCGGCAGCAGGTCACCTTCTGCTCGCAACCCATCCCACGCGGTCAATATCGCCCCCCAATTCCTCAATCCCGCCGCCAGCCTTGGTGATGCCGGCGCTCGCACTTGTGGCGTCCTGGCTTCCAAATGCGGATGGCGGGCAGTCGCCGCCCAGGCGGGGGTTCTGCACCACGCCGCGCGCACGCAATCTCAATGCCGCCGTGACCGTTGGCATGGGGCACGCCATTCCGGCCGCCGACACCGCGGTCCGCAATCGATAGCCAATAACAGCCTGGCGACTGCTGGTATCCTGTCCCCGCTTTGGCAGGGCTCACTTACCGAACCCGTTCGCCACGACCACGCACTGAGGCGGCAACGTCTGCTGACCCTCGCGTCTCGCGTCCGCCCAGTTCGCGGTTGCATATTTGCGCCGATCAACCCGGGTGCCTTGGCCAGTCACCATCTGCGTCGAATTTTTCTGCAGCTGCTCCCGCCAGGCTGCCTGCTGCCGTGGCTCAGCCATGCTTCACACGATTCTTGCATCGCGGCTTCTGCTGTTTCTGTGCCGCGCCAAGCGGATACGTTGGTAATGATGGAGGATGGGGCGTGACCATGATTCGCGTCTACCGTCAGATGAAAGATCGCTACATCAGGTCAGAGCGGTCAAAGACGGTCGCGAACTTCACTGCTTCGGCCGAACGTCTCTGCAGGTCTTCGGTCTTCGGGACTCCCCTCGAGTGATTGATCGCCGATCACCAGGGTTCTTTCGGTCGCGATCACACGGACGCCCTGCCAACGGCCCCGGTGTAAAAGTGAATGGCTATAACTGTCGTTATTTAGTTGGTAGTAAGAGCAACTTATTGCTGGACACCTTTGCGCATCCATGCTCATGTATTGGTCATGGCAATGACAGCGCGCTCACTTCCGGATGATGTCGATTCGCTCAAGGCAATGGTGCTTGAGTTGCTCGACGCATTGGATCGTGCAACGGCCGAAAACTCTGACCTGCGGGCAAAGTGCGGAGAACTCGAGAAGAAAGTCGGTGAGCAGGATAGGGAGATTTTGGTCCTCAAGGAGGATAATAAGACCTACAGGCGTGTCATTTTTGGCAAGAGTTCCGAAGGGTACGTCGGTGAGAAATCGGACGGAGAGCAGGGTAATCTTCCCCTTGAAAACCCTAATGGGACGGAAGATGGATCCGAAGAGGGAAAAGCTGGCGAAAGAGGTGCGAAAGGCAAGTCTCAGAAGACCGGAAAGCCGCGAAGGTCCGGGCGTCGCACAAGCTTCGCCCATCTTAGGCGCGTTGTGAACACCGTCGGACCTAAGCTTGAGCCGGCTCCCGAAGGATACGAATGGCATGAGCTCGACCCGGACATTTCTCAACGGCTCGATTACATTCCCGCGGAATTTCTCGCGCTTGAAACGCGGCGACAGAAATTTGTATTGCGGAAGAAATCGGGTGCCGAGGAATGTTCTGCTGAGACGGGTGTGGATGCATGTACTGGTGATGGCGCATCCGATGCATGCGCTGCTGATACTGGCGTTGGTTCCGTGGTAAACGGTGGCTCTGACGGAGCTGTGATCAATAATGATGTTGTAGCTGAGAGTGCAAATCCTGTTGATGTTCGCGACGGTTCTGGCAACGTCACAAGTATCTCCGAAGACACTCTTGAAGACATGCTCTGCCGCATTTATGAGGCGCCAGCACGTCGGCATATTGTGGTGGGTGGGATTCCGACTGAGCGGCTGCTCGCGCACATCGCGGTGTCGAAATACGCGGACTCCTGTCCTCTCTACAGACAACATAAAATTTATAATCGGATGGGAGTGTACATAAGCCGCCAGACAATGGCGAATTGGATGATGGCGGTCGGCCGTGCACTTCAACCCTTGGTAGATCTTTTGCTGGAACGCATCCGTAAATCCGAAAAGGTTTTCGCGGATGAAACTCAGCTCAAAGCATTCGGTCCAGGAAAGCATGGGGAGTTGGAGAACGGATATCTTTGGACATACGCGGTAGATGACACCTTGTACGGAAAAACTGCGCCGCGGATAGTCGTTTATGTTTATGAACGTGGCCGAGGCTCGGAGCACCCGGATCGACACCTCGGACCGTTCAGAGGATTTCTGCAGGTTGACGGTTGGAAGGCATACATCACGATGGTGGCTCTGAGAGATGCCGCCGCCAAAGCAGCCGGCAACAGGGAGGGCGAGGGAAGTATCAAGCTTGCTAGATGCTGGGCTCACCTGCGGAGATATTTTCGAGTTGCGCACGACACTGCCCCCTCGGAAATCACGACAAAGACGCTTGAGTTGATGAAGAGGCTCTGGAAAGTGGAAAGAGATGTGCGCGGCAAGGATCCTGACCTTCGGCTCGCGGAACGCTGCTTCGCAGGTAATTCGAAGGATATCGTAGCGGAGTTGTTTAGCCTCTGGGAAGAGGCGCTGCCTAAGGCCTTGCCGAAGAGCAAATTGAGGGAAGCGATCGAATACGGGTTGAACGCTCGAAAGGCATTTGAACTCTTTCTCCTTGATGGTCGTGTCGAGCTTGATTCCAATTTTGTTGAGGCAAATATCAGGCCACAAACGGTCACAAGGAAAAATAGTTTGTTCTGCGGCTCGGAAGGCGGGGCGGAGAGTTGGGCGAATATTGGGACGCTGCTGCAGACTGCCGAGTTGAACGGTGTGAACCCATCCACCTGGCTGGTCAAGACGCTCGAACGGATCGCCGATGGATGGCCGAAGGAAAGGTTCGACGAACTGCTGCCATTCAAGCGTGAACCGGTCGAGGCACCGAAGGCACCTCCACCAGATCCACCAGATATCGTGCGTCGCACTAACCAAGGTATTGCGGGCGCTGGATCGTTGGCCGCCGAACCAGTCTCCAGTCCATGCCGTCGAGCAGCGTGAGCAGCTGCGCGTAATTCAGCTGAACCGTCTCCCCCGAGATCGGCGGCCAACAAAACTTGGTCGAGATGGTTTTCGTGAAGAGACAGACCCCATCCGAATACCACACGACCTTCACCTTGTCGGCACGTTTCGACCGGAAGACATACAGCGCCCCGTCAAGCGGGTCGTTGATGCCAGCGGCCTGGACCATGGCCATCAGAGAAACCGGCCCCTTCCGGAAATCAACCGGCCCGCTCGCGAGATAGACGTTAACGCCTGGAGGGATCATGGCAGCATCCCCCGGATGACGCGAGCGAGATGATCGGCATCCACATCCGCCCCTGCCCGCACCACAATCTGACCGACCTGAACCTCAATGATGCCGCTCCTGGAGGGCCTGGGCGCCTCCACGCGTGCAAAATGCGGGGAAACTGCCGCTGCGGCGGGCACCGCCGGATCGGCCCTCCGCATGTCAAGCCGCTTGCGCCGCCATCCAAAGAGCCGTGACGGCGGCATCTTTTCTCGGCGGGCGATCGCGGAGACGTTCGCCCCCGGCGCGAGGCTCTCCTCAATCAGGCGGGATTTCACCTGCTCTGAATACTGGCCGTCTTGTCTTCTCGAACTCGTCATTTCTGGCACCCCCTATGTGTCCTGGATTGGGTGCCCGCAGATTCGCACGCGGCGCTCGCGAGCCGCAAGATGTAGGGATTTGCCGCTTACGAA
>WQYP01000232.1 GCA_009781185.1 Phycisphaerales bacterium
CCAGGCTAAAGCGTCGGAGCCGATCAGGTTGGGCTGATGGCTCAGGCGGATCAGGCGGTCGATCTTGTCGGCGATGTCCGCGGCTTCACGCTCGGAGCAGACGCCCAGGCGGAAGCTCCGGCGTTTGCCGGCACATTTGAAACTGATCCGCTTTCGACCGCCGGGGTCATTGACTACGCTTGACATCATGCCTCCAAATTTCAATTCAGAATCTACCAACTGTGTGACTGGATTCAAAATCAAGCACGTCCTGGACGCGAAATAGTACTGTCCGCTTGTTTGGTTTGAATCGTGGGATGTCCCAGCTGAGGACAGTTTCTTTGGTGACGCCGAACTTCGCGGCCAGCTCTTCCGTCGTCAGGTATTCCTTGTGTGGCGGCGGGGCTGGTGGTGGCGGTGATGCTGGGGCAGGCGACGGCCTGAATTCCCGCTTCTGGAACGGACGAAGGCTCTCTGCGAGAGCGTTGAGGGCGTGATCCAGGCCGCCATCGCCGCGGCATCCTGTAAATTCAACTGACGCTTCTCCCACCCTTTGCTCTGCGATCTGCGCAGCGCCGTTGTTGGTGACGAGTTTCGGGAGAAGTGATCTGGTGTTAGCCAACCTGCAAAGCGAGCGGCCGCTTGAAGCGTGAAGTAATTCTGCGTGTCGATCTGTTTGTTTGTTCCGCCGTCGGCGTTTTGGACGGTCGGCGTGGGCCACCCAGAAGAGACGTTGGCGGATGTGCGGCGAGCCGACGCTCGCAGCGCACAGATCGGCGGCCCCGACGGCATATCCTGGTGCTTCCAGGTCAGTTCGTACTCCGGCGAGCCATTGACGTCCAAGCTCGCTCGTAACCTGTTCTCCAAAGATCGTTGGAGGGCGGCACTCGCGGATGAGCCGGAAGAACTCCGGCCAGAGGTCGCGGTCGTCTTTTTGTGCGAGTTTCTTGCCGGCCTGAGAGAAGGGTTGGCAGGGGCATGAGCCGGTCCATACGGGACGGTCGTCGGGCCATCCGGCGAGGCGCAGGGCGTGTGACCAGCCGCCGATACCGGCGAACAGGTGGACTTGCGTGAACTCTCTGAGGTCTTGCTCGCACAAGGCGAAATTTCTCTTTCATCGCCAGATCATCTTTTGCGGTTTCCGTGGTTTTCATTTCTGACTCCTTAACTGACATGGGCGAATCTCCATTAACTGAATTTCAAAACGAGAAGCACGACGCCGGCAATTGCGGCGATGACGCCGACGGCCAATTTGATCCCGTAAATAGTTCCGTGATTGAATGTATTTCTCTGCTTTTGCTCATTGAACTTGTAATCGACGCATATCGCTTCTTCGCCAATCTTGCGATTTATATCCAGGTATCTCACATGGTCATAAAAAAGCGAGAAAACCTGTCTCTTCTTGTAGAACGGAAGGACTTTTAAATAAAAGAAAATTTTTGAGACGGGTAAGGTTTCGTCCGCTATTATTTCTGCGCCATCAGGAGTTCCAAACAGTCTTTCGATTCGAGAATCTGAGATCATTGTCGCGCCTCCGCAATCGGCGTAAGCGGGCGTCCAGATTCGCCGATCCGTCCCGCAACGCTAAAGAACAGCTCAGAAAAACACCCAGCTTCTTTTAGTGTGACGTTTTTGCTCATCGCGTCGCCTCCGCCTTGGCGTCAACTGGCAATGCACCGAACTCTTCGGCGTAGAGTTTCTCAAGGGCGATGCGGACCGTGTTTTTGTAGGTGCCGAATTTTCTGGCGAGGCCAGACAAACTCTCATGCGGAACATCGCCGACGCAAACAAGAATGTCGGCCATGTCGTATTTCAGGGCTTCTTCGACGTAAGAAGAAATTAGCATTCCGCGCTCTTTCGCTCGCCGCAATATCTTCCTGTGCAGCTTGCGGGAGATTGTGACTTTAGTTGTGGGTGGAAGTTTGGTTTTCATTTATCACATCATCCTTTCGTGTGAAAGCACATGCTCTGTCGGACGGCGGTAAATGGAGCATGTTCAGGAAGCATGGCGTTCCACAAAAAGCTGGCAGCTTGAGGGTTCGCTATAACGAAGTGCATGAAGTCTTGAAAATCGCGGAACTCGTCATCCTGAAGGCACGTCGCGGCCTCCATCGTGAAAAGCATATGGTTGACTGCGAGGTACGCTGGTGTAGCGCGACCGTCGTGAATCATCTTACTCATAATCCGCAGAATGCCGGGGTCAAGATAGTTGTGATCTTTTTCCAGTTGTTCAAGCGACACATCCCTTTGCGTGAATCTGGGCATCGGCTTCGAGTCCTCGGCCGCTCTGGCGTATGCAAAGAATGGATTGTGCCTTTCACGCAAGTTCTTATGGGGAGTCGCTTTCAGCTTGGAATCAGCCATCTCCTCCCACTTTGGTTTTCTGAACTTTTTCACGGGATTCTTTTTCGTTTTCACAAACTCACCATCCTTTTCGGTTCAACTCGGTTCATTTCTTTCGAGCGTGCCGCTTGAGGCGATTGTGCAAACCGCGAGAAATGGTCACTTTTGTGTCGCGTGGTGGCTTGGTTTTCATTTTTCGCTCCGAGTTAAGTCCCGTCCCGATCAGGACGACATACGAAAGATGACGAAAATATACCACGGTAATCGACGATTGCAAGACAAAAAATTACCTTTTTTTACATTATTTTACGATTACGGGATGGAATATGACGCAACTATCGCCCACAATTGCATTTATGAAAGAAGAGCGAGTACAACAACAAATAAAAATAACCCGAGATTCGGACGCGGCGATTGATATCGCCATGAAAAAACTCGGCATGACTAAAATCGAGATGCTCAGCCGCGTCTGCGGGTGGTTTGCGGCACAATCCTCGCTAACTCAAAAACTCGTGCTCGGATTAGTCGATGACGAGCTAATGGATGCTGCAAAAGATGCTCTCGTAAAAACTCTGACGGCGTCAAACGTAAGCAGTGATGCCGTAATTACACGCGAAACCGCCAAAAAACTCGAAAAATTCCCCGAGTTGGTCTCGCGAAGAGATAAGCTTCTCGCCGAGATCGCAGAGTTAGATGAGACAAAAATGCCTACCCAGCGAGCCGTGGCGTCCACTCCGGAGGGGCGGGCGGTTGCCAGTGGAGTAGAGTCAGCATTGCGCGACATTCAAGAGAGAGATTCCAAACGCCAGTCAGCACTCCCTCTGCAACAGCGTCCCCGTCGGAGTGTGCAGAAATGAGAACAGATAACCAATGCATTCGGATTTCGATCTCGGGAAAGCTGATTTCGGAAGAGAGTTGCATGAAAAACCCTCCGTCAAGGATGCTGAACGTAATCCTAACAAATGACGGCTAAAATATGACGCAGTTTTTTGAAAAATCAAGCGTAATCTATCTTGTGGTACCGGATTGACGGAACGGAAGGGCCGCCGCATACGGGTCAGGTTTACCTTGTGTTTGTGAATCGGGATGGCGTTGCCTATAATTGGCGATGGGAAAAGGCCGACTCAACAGACACCGATTTGCCGATAAACCATGAGGAACGATTTAAGAAGAGGCTAATATGACGGCCATGAGTGACGCACAATTTCAGGAATACGTGCTAAAACTGGCGCAATCGGCACCTCCATTCCAACCAAACGCCACCTACGATCCAGATGGCGATTGCATCGAATTTCTTGCGAAACCAGACACTTTTTACGCAGAGCGGATTGACGATTTGGTGACGGTGTACTACAGCCAGGATACCAATGAAGTCACCGGGGCGCTCATCAAGGGCATCAAGAAGCTCTGCCGGCGGATGTCTGAAAAAATTCCAGCCTTCCAGATCGAGATTCAGGATGGGCCGATAAAGCTTGGGTACTTGTTCTTCATCGCGAAACTGTTAGCGTCGCCCGGATCAGAGAATATGCCGACGTTGACCTACCGCAAACAGGTATACGATAGGTTAATCGAAGCAGCGGAACAAACTGATACGAAGGCCGAGTTGGCTTGCGTGTGAGAAGGACGTCGCGGTGCCAGATCAACTCGAAAACCGCGGGAACCGCGATCGGCTCAACGACCTGTTTGGAACACCGCCCGATTCTCTGGATAGTTTTGAGGGTCTGACAACAGTCTCCGTCAAAAAAGTAATCCCCGCCACCATCGCCAAACCAGCCGTTCCCGCGACGCCAGCATCAAGCGGACCGCGTATTGGCGTTTTCAGTCGGCTCGTCACGCGGGTCTGGGAGCGATGGGGGTCACGGTGAAAATCGTGACGTGACGGCGGTAGTCTTGTTTTGCAGGGTTTGGTGAAAGTCGTAAGGTAAGTCGTAAGGTCATCAGCAGCTTACGACTTTCGAGGGGGAGGGCTTACGACTTTCCGGCGCGAGGAGTGGGCAAAGATTTTAAATTTTTGTCGCATGTTGAAAGAGCCGATAAATTACGGAATAATATCATGTGTAGTCGTTGGAATACCAGCGAGCGGAAGAGAGAGTCGGAGGAGTCATGTCGAGCCAAACGGTGTCCCCATCGTCGGCGTCTGTTATTCACGAGTTGCAGCACGCGGCGAAGCAGTACCGCGTCATCACCACCGACGAGGAAATCCTTCAGCAGTCCGGCGAGCAGATCGTGCGGGCCTGCAAGCTTCAGATGAACGCTTCACGGTGGCATCAGAACTTTAACCTGATGGTTGAGCACGTCCGCGAGTGGTGCAAGGAACGCGCTAATCAGATTGCTTTCGCATTGGTGGAGCTAAGGAGTGATAAGACTGTTTTCTTCGTCATCCCCAGGAGCGAGCAGTACGATTTTGATTTAGGGCTGGAACAAGCTCGGCTGGATATCTATTTGAGCACGCGTGGCGGAATAGGTTACACCGAAACCCGTCAGGTGCCCGGTTGGGAAGTGGATCGATTCGTTGGGCAGCAAGCATTTCTGATTTATCCGATGAGTGATAGCGATGGGGGCAACAAGGGGTAAGGATTGAGTAGTATACAGGAACATTTGAAACAATGGTCGCACAACCGTTTGTTCGTTTCGACGGTACGGTTGGACTTTCCAGACTGGATCGTCAATGCGGCATTTTACACGGCGATGCACGCAATCAGAAGCACTTCTGACATCCGACGACGCAAGGCCCCGTAGCCGTCACAGCGACCGGATGGAAATCCTCAAGCAAGAGCGACGCTACCAGAAAATTTACGAGCAATACAAGATGCTGTACGAGATTTGCCACATTGCCCGGTACTCTGCGAAGCCTGACCACTGGATACCAACAGATCAGATTCAAAAGAGAGTCATCGAGGGGATGATTTACCCCATCGAAAGTTCCGTCCGTAAACTCTTGGCAGCATCCAATCCGCCTGTAACTATGTCTGAGCATTCACCTATCGCTATTGCTGCCACACCACCTCCAAAGAAATGATCGCCAGCGGACGAAATTCGGCTCCATGCCGTGTGGTTTGCCAAACCCTATATCCCTGGAAGCCCGCCGCCTCGAAGCCCTACGCTCCGCGTGGGGTGCTCAGTAGAGTCCGCGGGCTTTTTTATTGATAGGGGAGGGGGGGATGAAAAGATGGGAAGATGGCGTCAGGCGGTCCTCAATGCTGCCAGAATCTTCGGCGTGAGCTTGATCCAGTCCATCACTCCAACATCCGCCACGTCTGGCACCAGCTCGTTCAAACGTTGTTCCCGTGCGTCACAACCGCAGTTTTGGGCCCCCATGATCCTCGCGA
>WQYP01000233.1 GCA_009781185.1 Phycisphaerales bacterium
ACGCCCTTCAAACGACGTGACTCAGACTTGCAGCCGGACTCCGTCGGGCCAGAGCCGATCTTCAAACCCATCGCACGGAACCTCGCATAATCCAACTTCTCACGGCGACTCAGCAAGTATTGCATCAAACCGTCCAACGCCTTGCGCTTGCCGCATTGACCGCCTTGGCCACATGTTCCATCGTGGCCTCAAATTCCCCACGCATGTGTCGAATCAACTCATCCTTGTCGATCTTCGCCAGCCGATCCATGGCCGCTCCTCTCAAAAACACCAACTTCAACGCTGTATCCACTCATTATCGCCACTTCTCACAGAGCGACAGAAAAATTGGCAGACCCGCTCAAAGGCGGTTATGCTGCCGTGGCAGAGGAACAGGGGAAGATCAAAAGGGGTTGAGCAGCTCAAAACTTTCACCTTCGCGGCCAAAGTGAACGATTTTACCTTTTCACTTTTACCTTTTTCATTTTTAACTTCCTTTTCACTTTTAACTTTATCACTTTATAACTTTCACTCTTTTTCACGCGACTCGGTCGTTGGCGTCGATGGCGCGTTTGATGCGTAGGGCGCGTTTGCCTTTGTATTGGCCGACGACGCCGGTGAATTTGTTTTTGCCTTCGACCTGGATGACCATTTCGCCGGAGGCGGGTTTGTCGAGTTGGAGGATGTCGCCGGAGGCGAGGTTGAGGAGTTCGTCGACCTTGATGGTGGTCTGGCCGAGGAGGACTTTGACTTGCAGGGGGGCACCGGAAAGGCTCTTTTCGATGGCCTTGCTGTGACTGTCGTCGGCGGCTTTCTTGGCGTAGGTGAACCAGTTTTGCTGCGAAAGCTTGGACATCACCGGTTCGATGACGTTGTAGGGGATGCAGAAGGACATGGTGCCGGCACGGTTGCCCATTTTGATTTCGAAGCCGATGACGACGACGACTTCGTTGGGCGGGACGATCTGGACGAGTTGGGGGTTGGATTCGGTTTCGGTGAGTTCGAAGCCGATCTTGGTGATGTGGGACCATGCTTCGGAGAGGTTGGAGAGTGCGCGGTCGGTGAGGCGTTTGACGAGTCGCCATTCGATCTGGGTGAGGGGACGCTGTGGGATGAACAGGTCCGCGGACGAGCCGCCGAGGAGACGATCGATGATCGGGTAGATGATCAGGGGGGAGATTTCCAGGCACATTTGGCCGTCGAGCGGCTTGGCGGAGAGCAGGTTGAAACAGGTGGGATTGGGGAGGGCGTGGATGAATTCGGAGAAGGTGAGCTGCTCGATGTTGGCGACAGATACTTCGACGATGGTGCGGAGATAGCCGGAGAGGGCGGCGCCGAAGTTGCGGGCGAAGCCTTCGTGGAGAGCTTCCAGGGCACGCATCTGGTCCTTGGAGACGCGTTCAGGACGCTTGAAGTCGTAGGTGCGGATTTCGACGTCGGTGATTCGCTTGTTGCGGGAGAAAACTTTTGCGGTAGTTTCTTCCTTCACCGCGCCCGCATCGACGGCGGCGAGTAGAGCGTCGACTTCGGATTGGTCTAGGACGTCGGGCATAGGGGCTCCCAGTGGAGAATGACAAGGTGACAGGGTGACAGGGTGACAAGGTGACAAGGTGACGGAATCAATTTTTGTTTTGTTATCATCTTGTCACCCTGTCACCCTGTCACCTTGTCACCCTGTCACCTCATCGTCACGCCACCGCGGACGATGGCTCGACGATGGCCAGCGTGGATTCCAGCAGGGACATCCAGTTGGCGACAGCGCCGTCCATTTCGTATTGGAGGATGTCGGCGAGCAGGACGAAATCCTGGTTTTTCAGGGCGGTCTGCATTTCGGCGAGTTGGTTGCAGAATTCGTTGAGGACGATTTCGCCGCCGGAGGGGCCCAGGTCGCGGACGGGGAGTTGGTTCATAGTGAGGTTGAGGAGTTTGGCGAGGTTGCCGTAGGCGAATTGAATGTGCTGCCAGGCGGAGATGAGTTCCGCGAATCGTGTAAAGGCGGTGCTGGTGTTGCCTTGCTCGAGCAGGCGGGCGACGTCTTTGTGTTGAGGGGCGAGCCATTCGATGAGGGCGGCGAGTTTGCCGATGGTGGTTAACGCCAAGTCCTTGCGAGGAGAAGTGGAAATGGCAAGCGTTCGCTGGGCAAGAAGACTGGAATCGTTGACGACAGGGGATGGGGAAGCGAAGTCGAGGAGCTTGCCATCAAGCTCGACCTTGACGATGACGTGATCGGGCTGGACCTGACTTTGCGCCCACTGAAGGGCTTGAGCGGGGGTAAGATCGGTATCGAGCCCGGCGGGTGGGGTGGCGGGGGACCGATCGAGAAGAATGGGCATCTCGGACTCCGTTCCGTAAGACTGAAACAGTGTTAGTTGTTATCGGTCGGACGGAGCGATTTTGTGCAGGACAACTGCGAGATGGGGAGCAGGACACTTCATGTGATTATCTGACATGAACTCGTAAAATTCGTAAAATTCGTGAAAGTCGTAAAAGTCGTGGAGGGAGGGGGCAAGATTTGCGAGCCCCAGTATCGCATGAAAAGGCTCTCCCCACGAATTTTACGAATTTTACGAATCCCGCTACACTGCCGACTGCCATTCAAGAAAAGGATCACTCATGAAACGTCACGACAATCGCAGGCCGACGCAGCATCGCCCGGTTACCATTCAGCGGCATTTCACGAAACATGCTGGCGGGTCGGTCGTTGTCTCCTTCGGTGAGACGCGTGTCCTGTGCACCGCGATGCTGGAACAAGAAGTTCCGCCCTGGCTCCGCGCTAAAGGGCCTGGTGGTGGGGGGTGGCTGACCGCGGAATATAACATGCTGCCTTCGTCGACGACTACGCGGAAGCGTCGGGATTCGGGCAAGCCGGACGGACGGTCTGTGGAGATTCAACGTCTCATCGGGCGGGCGCTGCGGTCCTGTATCGACCTCAAGCAGTTGGAAGGTCCCAAATGCGGGCTGACGCTTTTTGTGGATTGTGACGTTCTTCAAGCGGACGGCGGCACTCGCACCGCCGCCATCACCGGCGCCTGGGTCGCTGTTGCCGATGCGATCGCCCGCGCCCGGAATTCCGGCCTTCTCTCCGCAACCGCCAAGCCTCTCATCAACCAGGTTGCCGCCATCAGCATCGGCATCGTCAACGGCGTCCCTGTGCTCGATCTGGACTATGCCGAAGATGTTGATGCGTATGTGGATATGAATGTTGCGATGCTTGCGGATAATACTTTTGTGGAAGTTCAAGGTACTGGCGAACACGCGACCTTCTCGACTAAGCAACTCAACGAGATGCTGAGCATGGCGCAGAAGGGGATTCGGTCTCTCCACAAACTCCAGCGAGCGGCGATGAAATAGCCTTGCGTTACCGCAGCATGTACGTTTCGCCCATGAAGCGGATTTTGTGGGCGTCGTCTTGGTAGCGCGATACCGGGTAGCGGTCCAGTGAGACGCGATTGTATTCCAGCAGCGTTCCCTTGGACTGCTCGAATCGCATCATGGCGATGTTGTAATTCACCAGTGCCGTGATGAGAGCCTGCTCCGCTTGCGCCAAGCGGGTCTGGCTGTCGAGTTTTAACTGCAGGAATGTGGGTGTGAGTGGCTCGATGTTTTCCTTCTGGCTGATGGCCAGCAGTTCCTCGGCTGCGCTGATGCGGGCGCGTTCGCGGGCCTGGATCTCCGCATGGTACGTGAGCAGATCGCGAAGCTGCTTCTTCACATCTTGCACCACATCTTCCGCGATTTTGGCCATCTGCGTGAGCGCCTGGGCGCGTTGGTGTTTGTACTGCACCAGTTCCGCCTCGGCTGCGCGATTGCCGATCGGGACTTCGATGCGGATACCGGCGTTGTAGTCGATGTATTGGCCGGAGAACGTGCGGCCAAAAGCGTTCAGGTAGTCGTCCTGCAGACTATTGGTCTGAATGCCGAGCGTCAGGTCCACTTTCGGCAGCAGATTGTTCTTCGCCACCGTAATGATGATGTCCGCCCGTTCGAGTTGCAGGCGAGCTTCCTGGAGTTCGGTTCGCTGCTGCAATGCGGTTTGGATGGCTTCCGCCGTGCTGACGAGCACCAGCTCCGACGTCGGCCGATCCGTCGGGTTGATCAGCACGTTGCTGCGGATATTGATTTCCGGATCGTTGAGCAGTCCTTTGAGGATATCCGACTGGCTCCGCAAATTGGCTCTCGCCCGGATCAGTTCCGCCCGCCGGGCTTCGACCGCCGCGATCGACTGGCTCACGGCAATCTTGTCGGCATCAATATCCTTACGAGCCCAGACACGCAGAAAGGTCAGTTCCGTCGCATTGAGCAAGCGCTGTTGAATATCCACCATCGTTCTTGCCTGCACGAGGTTGTGATACGCGGCTTCTGTGTCGCCCAGGCTCGTGATCACCTGCCGTCGGAACGTCGCCTGGCTGATCCGTCTGTCCCGCTGGGCCAGGTAAATCTGTGCTTCGTTGACTGCCGTGCCGAACCCGCGTGCCAACGGCTGTGTGACCGTGAAGTTCAAATTGTCCGTCCACGACCTCTGGAAGTTGGCCACATACGGATTGTTCGGATCCTTCGGGTATGGAATCAGCCATCTGTAATTTTGTCCGATGCTCGTCTGCGCGACGGCGCCGCTGGACAACGTCTGCTTGATGCCGATCTGGTTCTGCACGGACCATCCGTTGAGTCCGTTATTGGGGATGAGTGCCGGTTCGTCGGTTTGGGCGGCGTTCACGGAGCCGAACAGGATCGGATCAAACGCCGCCTCCGCCTGAATGATGAGGGATTCCTTGATGGCCGGGTTGTACGCTTCGACCTTGATGGCGAGGTTATTGTGGCAAGCCCTTGCGATGCAGTCCTGGAGCGAAAGATCGAAGATTGGTTCGGCCTGTCGCAGGCGAGCGTCCTCCAGGCCGATCAGATTCGGCGCGTAGACGCCGCTTTCGCCCGGTTGCGTCGCCGCCTCGCTCGATGTCGCGGCCTGTGGGGAAGCGGAGGAAGTTGTGGTCGCCTTCGCATCCGCCGGTGTCACGGCGTTGTCCGAACTCGTCACCGGACCTGCCGCATCCACCATGGTCAGTTCCTGCACCTCCTGCGGGATCGTCGGTTCGTGCGACAGATCGCCTCGGGCCGCAGCATCCAGCACCGCCTTAGCGATGACCGCATTAGCGTCCGCAGAGGCCTGCGATCGCTCGCCCGACGTCAGCGGCGAAGAACACCCAATCATTCCGCCCGCTCCCGCAATCGCCAGAGACAAAAACGCACAGGTAAGATGGCGAGACGGCCAATAAAACAATTTCTTTGACATAGTGTGAACCCCATGACTGAACAATTCAGCGGGACGCGATTATAGGAGAACCTCCGAAGCTGTCCAATGAACGTCGTGGCACCGTGACCGTGAGTGCTCGTAAAATTCGTGGAGGAATTCATGGCGCCCGAAACGTTTAGCTGTACTGCTCCGTTAGCCCATAAAAAACCAGCGCCTGAAAAATTGGCAGACTGTGTGAAAGGAGAACAGTGTACGGGATGAGGGTAGGTCTCTCGCAGCCGGGCGGCAAGGGCCTGGCTGCAAATCAGCGCAAGCTGCGGCGATCAAGAGTCGTCGTGGTGAACGTTGCGTGAAAAGGCGCGAAACATTGCGTCAGATGAGGTCCATGAAGGCGAACGAAAGTGAACCGTCCGATGAA
>WQYP01000234.1 GCA_009781185.1 Phycisphaerales bacterium
CGTTGAACATGCTCCAACGCGAGACTTCGCGAAAAATCTCCTTCCGCGTCAAACGCTTACACGCAGGCTGGCACCACGATTACCTCCTGCACATCCTGCAACACGGAGAATGCAATGGCCCTGGTGGGGGAGTGTTCCGACGCCGACCCCGCTTGACGCCACCCCCTGCGGAGGTGACACTTCTACTGCAACACTAACCCCTGACTCTTCTACTGCAACAACACAGGCGAAAATGTCGCACTTGTCATTGAGAAGTCTTTTTGCTAATATCCGCACACTGAAAAGTAAATATACCACGGCAATAAAAGTCTTATCATAAAAGTTGCCAACCAAAAAAAATGCCAAAAATAGGTCATGGAGGTTGCCAAATACGATTGTAAGTCGCCGCAGAATAAAGGCTTGCATAAGATCCCCTTTGGGGGCGTAGCTCAATTGGTTAGAGTACCGGATTGTCGATCCGGTGGTTGCGGGTTCGAGCCCCGTCGCCCTCGCTGAAGCCCATTGGCGCATTTGGTCGCCAATGGGCTATTTTTCCCGTCAAATCTTGTAGTTTTCGATTTCTGCGATCTTCGTCGTTATCGCCAATACCTGCCGAACACCGTCCGAACAAGCCAATGCGCGCTACCTCCTGCGCTACCTCTTTCCCCCGCCTCGATGTCCCCCCGGTTCCCACCACATCCGGGAAGGGAATGATGGTATCCGTCCCCGTCGCGGCTTGCCGCCGGGACTCCGGCGTAGTCGGTAGGATCGTCGGCATCTTCTCGACCGCTGCCTTCAGATCGAAGATTCGCGGATCGGTATACAGGTTCATAGTCAGTCGCATGTCGGTATGCCGCATGAGTTCCATCGCTTCGCGGGGAGCGACGCCGGACTTGCTCAGGAGCGTCCCGTACTCGTGTCGCAGGGCGTGGATGTCGAAGTACCGCCCCTGTTCGTCGGCGTAGGGGATGTCAGCGGCAAGGAGCCACTTCTGATGTTCCCGAGCACGGGGTACACGATCAAAGACACGATCAGTATCGGCGGCGGCATGACGGGCCTTGCTCAATTCCTTCGCAAGGTCCGCCCGCAACGGGAGGCTATCGCCGCGTTTGGCCTTGGTCGTGGCAGCTCGCAGACGGATATGTGGCGTAGTGTAGTCGGCATGAATGTCGCCCCATTGTAGCGCCTTCAATTCCCCAGCCCGCAGTCCTGTTCCCAAAGCGACCTTGTACAGCAACTGATACCGCTCCGGCACCGCCGCCAGTAACCGCCCCAACTCCTCCTCGGTGATCGCCCGCCGCCCACGTCGCACATCTTCCGAGACATCCAGCTTCTCAAGTTCGCCGATGGGATTGGCTTCCATCCGCCCACGCTTCACACACCAAAGGCAAAACGCTCGCACCGCCTCAAGATAGTGATTCTTCGTTTTGGGCGACATAGGCGTCGGCTTTTCTTTCGCCCGCTTCAGGAGTTTTTTATCCTTGGCATTGTGCCCGTACTCCCCCATCGCCTTCTCTCGCCAATCCGCAAAAGAATCGGCGTCGATATCTTCCAGCAGCTTCCACCGACATTCCTCGACCAACCGTTCCAACCGTCCCTCGACCGTGCGAACATATCCGTTCGCCCGACCGAGTTGCCGAAGGTCGTTGATCCAATCGCCAACGTGCTCCGAGAGCGGACGATCCCGATGCTCGGCATAAGGATCGGTCAGCCCCTCCTTCCCCAAAGCGAGCTCCTTATTGAGCCGCGTAAGCATTGCCTGCGAAGCGGACTTGTCCGTGTAGGCAAGGGTGCGTTTGACCTTTCTGCCAACGCGATGACACACCAAATAGTTTTTATTACGTTTTTCAAGCCAAGCCATATTTACCGTCCTTTTGTCTTGCTGGCTTTCATCTTCGCATGCCGGATAATAATTTCCAGCCCCAAGGCGTCCGCCAGCTTTTCTAAATTTTCTACACTTACACCAGTTTGGCCACTCATCAGTCGGGAAAGCTGGCTTTGTTTGATGCCGGTCTCTTTCCACAGTCGGTATCGCGTTTTGTCGCTGGCCTCAATGGCGTTCCGAATCTCGTTAAAAACTTTACTCATGCACAGACAGTTACCCGATGCGTAACCACAAATCAAGCGTCACGCGGCTCCCTCCTCCCCATTCGCGCCAAGAGAAACAACCCGGCGCGAATGGCATTCGCGCCGAGTTGAATCTTCCGTTTTCTCCGAGAAATCATCATTCGCGCCATTCGCGCCGGGTTCGCCATTCTCTACAAGGTCGGCGCGAATGGACGGCGCGGATGGAGCGGGTTGGGGCAGACGCCAGACACTGCCACCGCCGAACCCTGCTCGATGCACTTTTACACCCAGACGTTGCGATACTTTTTGTACCGTTCGCCACGCCAACCCTGCGTCCTTGGCGGCGTCCTTCAGATCTTTCACTGAGCGCTCTTGCAGGTCCGCCAGTTCGTCAGCCAGCCAGTCGGCAGCTTGGTTTTGAGCGTCTGGTTCCGGGCCGGGCTTGGTGTCTTCGCCGATACCGTTTTCCTGAGCCAAGGCATCATCGGCATGCATGTCCACCGGATCATGCTCCCACGCCACCGACGCTGGTTCGCCAACGATATGAAACGCCAGTCCGTTGCCTTCAGGTGCCAGATTGTTTTTGCCGGGCAGTAGCAACCGCCGCGATTTGTTTTCCTTATCACGAGTCAGGTGCCACACCGCTCTCGCGATGCCGGTGAAGGCTCGACTGCCTAACGCCAGATCATCGGCGACGCTTCCAGTGCCTTTCCGGCGGTGCGCCACCACAAGCACCGCCGGGCCGTACTTCTCGGCCAGCTTCGCCACCGGAGCCAACACGGCCCGCACCTCGTTGTCACGATGCGAGTCGGTACCGCCACCCAGGAAACTGCCGATGGGATCGACCACGATCAGGCGACAGTCGGGGACTGCTTTCAGTGCCGACTCCAGCGCCGCCACGTCTTCCAAGGTGAACATCACTTCGTAAGGCTGTCCGTCGTTGCCGCCGCGCCGGACTGCCGAGAGCAGATGCACCTTTCGCACGTTGGCGTTGTGGGCGTCCAGTCGAGGACGGATCGTATCACCGGGATCATCTTCAGCGGACACCAGAATGACCGAACCCATCGGGCAATCGCTGCCATCCGGCCAAGGCGTCCCCGTTGTGATGTGGGCAGCCATGTCGGTAGTCAGAAACGATTTTCCTTCGCCCGGTCGGCCCACCAGCAACGTGATGCGTCCCAGCGGCACGCGTCCCGGCCATAGCCACTGAATTTCACGCGGCTCCACGTCTGCCATGCACGTCAGCACTGCTCGCGGTTCCGGGTGAGCCATCCAGTACGCCTTCGTGAGATCATCGTTAGACGGCCCGACGTGGTCGGCTCCTTCCGCCAACGCAATCGCCGCCTGCTTCACAAATCCCACGTCCTCGGCGCGTTTGTCTCTGGGCAGCTCCCACAACATGGCCAACAAAGTCTTCGAGAAGTCGGACGAACTCGGATCGGCATCGACGAGCCGTTCATGGTTGCCATCGAAGACTCGCCATGTGTTCTTGCTTTGTTTTGAAACTGAAAATGGAAATAGTTCACTATTCATTTCGCACCTCCTTCCGTCCGCGTCTCGATCCATGCTTCCACCGTTTCGCGTTTCCAGTAGCGAACCTTGCCGCCGATAGCGATATCCGGACGTGGGAACGTCCCGGACGACACCCACCGGTCCAACGTCCGCTCCCCGGCAGGGACGTAATGCCTGCGGATCAACGCCTTGGTCAGCAGGGCCGGGATCGCTGGCTGGTCCGGAGGGAGAGCGGCCTCGGATACGGGAAAATTACTTTTTGTGGAATTCCTCATGGGATTCCTCCAACAGGGACAGGCCGCCACCGTAGCGGCCTCATGGAGGAAGTTGGCTGGGCATATGTCCAGCTCATTTTGCTTAAAAAATCAGGGAAAAATGGGGGTTGAAGTGGTCATGCCCACTTTTGGGTGGTCATAAAGTGGTCACGGTGGTCATGAAGTGGACACGGTGGACACGGGGTGGACGCGCTCAATCGTCGGCATCGAAGTCGGCGTCGGAATCGGAATTTAGGACTATGTCGACGAGTTCACGGGCTTGATCGTCGGTATACTCGCCGCACTGTAATTTTTGAGTAATGTCATCTGCCGCCTCTTCGTTCTCCGCTCTTTTCTTGGCGGTCTTACCAGAACGAGCCAGCTTGTTTATTCGACGGATGGTTTCCTGCCGCTCGACCGCCTCCAACCGTTGCTCAGCAGGCGCATTGTCCGCCCCCGCCTCCGGCGTCGCCGACTTTTCCTCAACCGCAATATCGTGACCGATCTTGCCCGTCCGTTGAGTGTGGCGTGTGCCTTGAGTACGGCGACTCCGGTTCAATGGAAAGTTTAACTCTCCCGCAATCGCTAACCATGCCTGCGACTTGCTCACCATCGCCTTCGACTTAACCCCCAATGCGCGGGCGATGGCATTGCGTCCGTAGACTTCCTTCGCTCTTTTCTTCGCGGCTGCACTTCCCTTTCTAACCGCTTCACAGAGGTCCGCGTAGGCTCCAGCGCGTTCGGCTTTGTACTGGCGGATCGCATTATCCAAATCCGTCTGCGTCCAAGATTGAAGCTCCGACTTGCTGTTCGTCGGCAGTTGCGTAGACGTAGACGCCGGTGCGGGTGCTGGTGGCGACACGGGTACTGGGGGTGGCGATACAATTTTCAGCGGAGCCGGAACGTTGGGGGGGGGTGCTGTTACCGGGCCGGTCGCTGTTGATTGCGATGCGGCTACCTTCCACGGAATCGGAACATTGAGTGCAGGTGTTGCTGCTGATGCTGATGCCATTGCCAGCTCTTGGGCGCGGGTGATGCCCACGGGTTGCGCCTGCACGACTTTCGCCCATCCCGTTCCGCTCTGCATCCCCGGTCGCCAAGTGTCATAGTTTTTTTCGCTCAACCAGTACGCTTGCGTTGCACGATCTATCGTATAAGGAACCAGTTCTGCGTAAAATTTGCTGCCCGCAATGAGTCCCCACAGTTGCGCGACCTTCGTCGCCAAGTCCTCGCGTTTGATCCACCCCTGATGCTCCACTCGCGGCCCTGCATATCCAAACGGCAAACTTTCCACGCACCATTTCCCGGTCCGCCCCATCGCCGCCGCCACCAACGTAACCGCCGCCTCCGGATGCTGGCCCGCCGTCGATTTCTCCAACAGCATCGCCGCCAACCGCAGGAATTCCCGCGATTCCTCCGGTACGTCATCTGGCAATTCGCACAATTTCAAAAGTTCCGATTCCGTCATCGTTCCTACTTTACTGTCATCGTACAATTTCTGCGAGACCAGATTCACCCTTGGGGTGCATGACGTTTTAGGCGGGGTACTGCCGATAAGAGTTACGAGTTGATCCTCGGGATCAACGGAGTAATGATAAGGCTTCAAGGAGGAAGCGCGATGGCGGCTAAACGTACACGTCAGGAAGCACGAGAACGATTGCTCAAATTGTTCGAAGCAGAGTTGGATCGATTGGTTCCGGAAGACTCGGCCAAGCCGATGAAAGGTAAAACGTTCCGGGACTTTGAGATGCAGGGCGTGGCGTTCAAGCAGGCGATGGTGCCGGCGTTGCTCGAG
>WQYP01000235.1 GCA_009781185.1 Phycisphaerales bacterium
GCTTGGGGGCGCTTTTTTGGGTGTTTTTGCATCTGTGGGGGGGTTGGTGTGTCCCGGGGGGTTGTCACCGGCGGCCACACCGGCCCCGTGGCCCCAGGGAAAAAAAAGCCCCCCCCCCCCCCCCCCCTCGTCAGAGGCTTGGGCGGGGACGGCGGCTACTGCGGAGGCGGTGTCGTGCGAGCCGACGGCGATTACCGGCGTTCCCGCAGCGGCGAGCGTTTCGTTCGCGCTCGGCAGGACCGTGCCGCGGATGGACGTCGGCTTGCCGGGGAAGTCGATCGGCGGAAAAAGGCTCGGATCAATGCCGATCGCCCGCAGAACTTCAGGGGAAAACTGCCGGCTTGTTGCGTCGAGCATCTGCGAAGTTGAAGCGATGGTGTATTCGGTGCCGAGCTTGCCGCTGAGCCAGAAAGTCAGGAGATCTGGCAGAAAGAGGATGTGCGTGGCGGCGGCGAGCTGCGCGGAAGGGGGGGGGCCAGCGAGCGAGGCGAGTTGGAAGAGCGTGTTGATCGGCAGCGTTTGGATGCCGGTGATGCGGTAGAGTTTGTCGCGGGGGATCTTGGCGAAGACCGACTCGGCGATGCCGACGGTACGCGGATCACGGTAAGAGACCGGATTGGAAAGGAGTTGAAGATTCTTGTCGAGCATTGCGAAATCAACGCCCCATGTGTCGACGCCGATGCCGGCGATCGTTCCTCCTCTTCCCCCCACGTTCGCCGCGGCAACCGCCTTGTTGATCCCCGTCTTGATCTCTCGCCAGAGTTCGAGGATGTTCCAGTGAAGCGAGCCGCGAGGAGAACTCGTTAGCACCTGCACGGGAAGATTGAGAAAGCGATGAATCTCGACGAGTTCGATGCGAGCTTCGGAAACCGTCCCAAGCATCACGCGTCCCGATTCGGCGCCCAGATCAACGGCGATGTAATGCTTTGCGTTCATGTGCGTTTTCTCCTGGTCGGTCTGCTGAAGCGCTGGATCGTACCCTGTCGCATGCGCTCAACGGGCAAGTCTTTGCTCTCAATGTACTCGCCGCGGCCGAGCTGGTCGAGGCCGATCTGAACGTCGCGTTGGGGCAGACCCTTTTTCTCTCAGCTGTATTCCGCGGCATTCTTTTCTTTATGTAAAAAGAGGGCGCCGAACCAAGAACACGGCTTCGAAACCTCCTAGCAGGGGTCAAATAGTCATGTTTTGGCCGACGCCCCCACACGGGGGGCGCAGCTCCAAAACACTGACTATTTGCCAAATCTGCTAGGATTCTCGAAACCAGTGCTTTGATGCATACGCATCAAGTCAAAATGTCGTTCGCAGCTAAGAAAGCATGCGAACAACATAAGTATAAGCGATTCATTGTCCCGCATCCAACCCACCCCCTTCCCCGGGTGGGGTGCGTGGGTGCATCCAAAATTAGTGGCAGTTCTATGAATGCCCCGGATTGGCATGCGGCGAGTTGAAAAGATGCGAGATCCGTGACGCCGCAAGCGACTTCGGGGGCCGAATCCGAGATCAGTGCCCGAAGCGGCATGCAAGCATGCCGGCTCAATAGAGAACTGCCACTCAATTCTGGATGCACCCCTGCATTGGTGAGCGCTCAAACCCCAGTGGATTTCCCCCTCACTTTCCCGCATAATGCTTTGTTCGACACTCACAACCGCTGACCACTGACTACGGACCAAACGCATGATCGTCATACTCAAACCCGAGGCACCGGAAGCTCTCGTTAAAGACATCGTTTCGCACATCGAAAGCATCGGGCTCCAGGCGCACCTCTCCCGCGGCCAGTTCCGGACTATCATCGGCGTCGTCGGCGAAGAAGAAAAAATCAACCCGGAACAGCTCAAGTCCCTCACCGGCGTCGAACAAGTCGTCCCGATCATGAAACCCTATAAACTCGCCAGCCGCGAGTTTCATAAGGAAGACTCTGTTTTTGAGATTCCCTGCCCGATCAGCGGCTCGGTCAAAATCGGGGGGCCTCATTGTCTGGCGATCGCCGGGCCATGTGCCGCGGAAGATGAAGAGATGGTGCATCAGCTTGCCCGTGAAGTCGTCGCCGCCGGCGCGACCGTTCTTCGCGGCGGCGCCTACAAACCGCGAACTTCACCCTACACCTTCCAAGGCCACGGCGAAGAGGCCCTCAAATGGCTCCGCGATGCAGGCAAAGCGAATAATATGCCCGTCATCACGGAAGTCATGGACACGCGACACGTTCAGGTCATCGAACAATACACTGATATCTTCCAGATCGGCGCTCGCAATATGCAGAACTTCAACCTTCTTTTCGAGGTTGGCAAAACCCGTAAGCCGGTCGTTCTCAAACGCGGCCTTGCTGGCTCGATCTCCGAATGGCTCATGTCCGCCGAATACGTCCTCTCCCAGGGCAATCGCCGGGTCATCCTCTGCGAGCGTGGTATCAAGACCTTCGAAACCTCCCTCCGCTACACCCTCGACCTCTCCGCTGTCCCGGTCGCCAAAAGTCTCTCGCATCTTCCGGTCATCGTCGACCCCTCTCATGCCGCCGGCGACCGCCAGTATGTTCCCGCTCTTGCTCGCGCCGCCATCGCCGCCGGCGCCGATGGATTCATGATCGAATGCCACGACTGCCCTTCCAAAGCGATGTGCGACGGCCCGCAGGCACTGCTACCCGATACCTTCACACACCTGATGAAAGACCTCACCAACATCGCCAGTGTCCTCGGCCGCAAGTTCTCCACAACTCCCAAACCCTGATATAAAAACAACGGAATGAGGGAGGGGCACCGCGGTAGTACGATGGTTCGCATTCCCATGATGTTTCGGATGGCACGGGGCTGCGCAGTTCGCAGACCCGTGCCGCGCGCACACTGAGCACGGGTCAGAGACCGAGATGGCCCCAGCGTGGCGTAGTCGCAACCCAAAAGTAAAGTAGGCGTTGTCCTGGGTTAGAGCATTTTTCATGTGGTCGTGGCGTGATGACATGCGCAGGAAGCGAGAGCCAAAGCCCCGCATTGCCATGCGGGGCTCCAAAGCGCTACGGGCGAGTGAAAAATGCTCTAAAATGAGAAAAAATGGCGAGATAGTAATACGGATGAACACGGACAGAATTAAAAAAACTGTCTGTGTCTGTTTGTATTACTATCGCGCAACTTCTTTCTATCCTGACAAAATTGAGCACGAAGACACGAAGAAACGAAGGAGACGAAGTTTTTTTCTTCGTGTTCTTCGTTTCTTCGTTCTTAAGTCGTTTCATGATTTGGTTGCGGCTCTGCCGCGCCGGGTCTGTCTGTGGCTCATTTATTTTGTGATTTCGATCGGCAGGTTCACCACGGCGATCTTGTTGGTGTTGAGATCGGTGACGCTCATGCGGAGGGCGTATTTGCCGACGGCGAGATTGTCGGGGATGGTGATTTTTTTGACCAGATAGAAATCGCGGCGTTGGTTCATGGAGCGATCTTCGACGACTTCGGGATTGGGCCGCCAGAGGAGGAGGCCATCGTCGGTGGCGAGGGTTTCCTGCTGGGAGAGACGAGTTTCGTACCAGTTATCGCCGGACTTTTTGACGGTGAAGTTGGCGACTTCGCAGTAGATGATGGCGGTGTGCTTTTCGCCGGCCTTGAACTTCGCGTCGATGGGGGTGTAGACGCCGTAGGAGTCCACGCGTGTGGCCAAGACCAGCTTGGGCAGAGCGATGTCCGCTTCCGTCTGCCATTTTTGAGTTGCCTCGACAATGGGAGCGACGCGATCGGCAAGTGGAGCGATAGCAGTTGTGTCGAGATTCTCAAGCGAAGCGAGCAGGTCCTGGTAAATCTGTTGGTCGACGGCGTTGAGCCGTTGCGACAAACTGGTATCTCGCGGCCTGCTCCCCCCCCCCGCGGCCTGATCCAGCAGCGCCAGTGCTAACGCATTGCTGAGCGTAGGACGAGCGGCGGCTTGTTTGCGGAGGACTTCCAGGGCCGCTTCCGGTGTGGGCTCGAGAGCCGAAAGCGGGGATTGAACGATGCTCGATTCCTGGTTCTTGGCGAAAACGCTGGGGCCAACCGATGCGACAATGGTGGCGGTCGCGGGAGAGGAAGTGGTGGGAGCGAGGGAAGGGGAAGTGGTGACGCCGGCGAGACCATCGGGATCGCTCAATTGCATCGGGAGTGGATCGGCCATGAGAGTGGCAAGGTCCGAAAGGAGGGAGGGAGGCGAGGGGTTATGGGTTGTTGCGAGGATCACTTCGGAAGTGGGAGGAGTTCCTTGCTGATCGAAAGCGGGAACAGATTTGGATCGAGCGGATTTGAGTTTTTCCAGATCGTATTTTTGGAGGGCAGCGGCCGCGGCGTCGGCGTAAGCATCGACTTGACTTTCGGTGCCCGGAGCAGTGGTGGGAGAAACAGTGGGATGGGAGGTGGAATCGGAGGGGAACAGAGGGTTGATGCAGAGTAAGCGTTCTGGGATGCCGCAACTGGTGAGGGCCAATGCAGCCGTTGCGGTGGAGGCAATGGGCAGGATTCGCCGTTTGATGCTGACGAGTTTTGGGGAACGGATCGGGGGTAATGGTGTGAACGGTCTGTTCATAAACTGCTCCATCCTTGGATGCCGGTGGTTCCCTTCCAGGGCCGGCTGAACTTAGTTTCGAGTTTCAAGTTTCGAGTTGCTCACTTGAAACTTGAAACTTCGTATTACTTATATCAGGCGAAACAGAGCTGGGCGATGAATTTTTCCAGATTTCGTCGCGATTCGCCGAGGCTGGTTTTGTTGGCCAAGTCCATCTGGAGCATCTCCAGGCTCCATCGCGCGGCCCCCTTGAGCCCCCAGGTACGTGCCAAGGCGATGACTTTCTGAGCCCGATCCGGCGGCCAAAGCCGAAGTTCCTTGCCAATCATCGCATCCGGCATACGCCGATCGACCAGCTCACGAGCCTTGAGCACCTGATTCACCCACGAAAAGACCGCTCCGGAGGCCGTGTACTCGATTTTCGGGTCCAGCGCCCACAATTCGTCCACTTTTTTGAGTGCTGTGGCCGCATCGCCGGCAGCCAGGGCGTTAATCATGTCCCAAATCTGCTGTTCGTGCTGAAAGCCGACGAGCGCATCGACCGCCTTGTCCGTGATGCTCGGAGCGGCGGGCTCGTAAAGCGAAAGTTTTGCGAGTTCATTATCCAGTCGCTGCAGGTCCGGGCCGATGAGGCTGGCCAAACGAGCGGCGGCGGCAGAATCGATGCTCTTTCCGTAAACCTCCCTCGCCCGCTGAACGATCCAGGGGATAACCAGATGCTCCTTGATCGGATCGCATCGGCGGACGGCGCCCTGCTTATCGAGCATTTTATGAATGCGAGTGGTCTTGAGCCAGGTCGTGCAGACGAGGACCAGCGTGGAACTGTCGGCGGGGGATTCGATGTAATTTTCGAGGATTTCGCGGTTGGAGAGTCTGCCGCCCCCCCCCCCCCCCCCCCCCCCCCTCCCCGCTCCTTTTTTTTTTAACAGGTTTCGGGGGGGCGCTAAAAAAAACGATTTTGGGGAGGTAGA
>WQYP01000236.1 GCA_009781185.1 Phycisphaerales bacterium
ACTCAAGGGTCGTCAAAGTCAAAATGTCCAAATTCCCAAAAAAACGAACACGCCACTACCAATGGCCGCAACCAACTAAAAAACTGCCTCACGCGATCGTACTGCTTAACTGAACCGTATTGGGCTTAACGCATCCTACGCGGCTCACACTCACGATCCATGAGGGCCTCTAACGTGATGAGAGTCTCTGGCGTCCGCAGCTCTGCGTTTCCACGCAAGGCTATTTTCATGGCTTGCCCACGGCCGGACCGATAGCTACGCTTAGGTACAGGTTTCAGCATTCAACACAGGGGCAATGCCAGGATGGCCAAAGAAAACGCCGCTTCGAACACCAAGTTTTTCGTCCTTGATACCAACGTTTTACTGCACAATCCCAATGCGCTGTTTGCCTTTGCCGACAACCAGGCGGTCATTCCGTTCGATGTTCTCGAGGAACTCGACAAGTTCAAGAAGGACACGACGGACGTCGGCCGTTCTGCTCGCACGGCAATTCGTCACATTGATGGTCTCCGCCAGAAGGGACACCTTGCCGAAGGCGTCCGCTGGAACGGTCACGGCGGCACTGTCCGCGTGGCCATGGATACCGCCAGCAAACCGGTGCCGGGACTTTCACTCGACAAGCCCGACAACCGCATCATCTCCGTCGCCTACCACCTCAAGCAGGCCGGCAAAACCGCGATTTTCATTTCCAAGGACATTAACGCCCGCATCAAGTCCGATGCTTTGGGCATCACCACCGAAGACTTCGAAAATCAAAAGGTCGATTACGAAACGCTTTACGCTGGGTATCGCGAGCTGACCGTTCCATCTTCCGTGATTGATCGTCTTTATGCGGAGAAGCGTATTCCCGCTGACGATCCGTTGCTGGCCGCGCTTGAGCCGAAACTGTTCCCCAACGAATACGTTCTGTTCAAGGCACAGGGTGCGGAATCCCAGACCGGCCTGGCGCGTTACGTCCCCGCACTCAACGCCGTGCTTCCCTTGTCGCGAGCAAAAAAAGCCGTCTTCGGCATCACTCCCCGCAACCTCCAACAGGTCATGGCCCTCGACCTGCTGCTCGACGACGACGTACAAATGGTCACGCTGATGGGCACCGCGGGCACCGGCAAGACCCTCCTCGCCCTCGCCGGTGGCATGTACAAATCCTTCCAAGAGCAAGGAGGGGGGGGGCGCTACGAACGCCTGCTCGTCGCGCGACCCATCATGCCGCTGGGTAAAGACATCGGGTTCCTCCCCGGCTCCAAGGACGAAAAGCTCTCCGCGTGGATGAAACCGATCTTCGACAATCTCGAACTCCTGCTGACCGACCGCCGCGTTCACTCCGGCGAAGCCTCCCCCTCCGCCAACGTCGAAGCCAAACTCCAAGGCTACATGGACTCCGGTAAACTCGTTCTGGAAGCGCTCACCTACATCCGCGGACGCTCCATTCCCCACCAGTTCATGATCGTCGACGAAGCCCAAAACCTCACCCCGCACGAAATCAAGACCATCGCCAGCCGCGTCGGCGAAGGCACCAAACTGGTCCTCACCGGCGACGCCGAGCAGATCGACAACCCCTACCTCGACGCGAATTCCAACGGTTTATCGTTCACCATTGAGCGTCTGAAATCCTCCGACCTCGTCGGCCACGTCACGCTCTCCCGTCCCGAACGCAGCAGCCTCGCCAGCCTCATCGTCAAGGAATTGTGATCCCCTGTACCGTGTATTCGGGCAAAATTTGACCAACGGCACTCCGCAAGGTACAAATCACCCTGCAAAAGCAGGTTCATCGTGAACTCGCAAGCTTTTGACTAAACCGATCCCGGCCGCGAGCCGATCCGATAATCTAGTCAAAGGACCATTGATGTTATGTTCTTTATGTTAAGGAGCTACCGCCATTAGCCAGCACGGTTTGCGTTGCAACGAACAGATTCGCATCTCGCCCATCCGCCTCATCAATGACGCCAACGAGCAGGTCGGCATCATCGCCACGCCTGAGGCGATTCGCATGGCGCGGGAGGCCGGTCTCGATTTGGTGGAGGTTTCTCCCAACGAGAAGCCGCCCGTCTGCCGGCTCATGGACTACGGCAAATGGAAGTACAAGCAGCGTAAGAAAGAGCAAAAAGCCCACGCAGGCCATGTCACGCAGCTCAAAGAGCTACGCATCAAATCCGTGCGTATCGACGATCACGATCAGAACACCAAGCTGAATCAGGCGAAGAAATTTCTGGAGGACGGGCACAAGGTTCAGTTCAATATTATGTTCCGCGGCCGGGAGATGGCGCACGTCGACCTCGGCCGTACGCTGATGGAACACTTCAAGACCGGCCTGACCGAGATCTCCAAGCCCGAACGAGAACCCAAGCTCGAAGGCAAACGCATGATCATGATCCTCGCCCCCAAAGGACACTGAAAATTCAAATGTTCGAATGACAAAAGTTGGGCGCAACTCTCAGCTCACTACCGAATCCTCGCCTGAAACATAATTCCCTCCAGAGACTGGCCCTGCATATTTCTTGACTCCACCGACTGTCGCAAAACCAAACTGCGCGAGCAAATCGGCGTCCAGCACGGCGGTCTCACGGTTCGGTAATGTCACCTTGCCGATCGATCCTGCGGCCACAGTCGCATTGATCCACACCGGTGCATCCTTTGCCGCCGATGTGCCCGTCACGACCACCGACCCAATCGTCGGCAGACCCCCCACTCCCTGCACGTCCCCGCTTACAAAATCACTCGTACTCGTCGGCAATCCAACAACCCCGTCCATCACCCCCGCCAGGATTCGGCTGTGATCCATTACTCCGATGCGCACGCTGCCGATGTTTCCCTGACTCCAGATCTCCGATCCGATCAACTGTCCGCGAATCGTCAATCGTCCCAGTGCCTGCGTCCGCCCCACGCCCTGCCGCAGATGGATGTCCGCTCCGCTCAGGTTCCCCAGCACGTTCACCGACGCAATGGCGTTAGCGTGGATCGCCAGGTTTTCGCTCGTCGCCGTCGCATCACTCAACATCAAACTCTTCACGTTCCCCAGAACTGTCCCCCCCGCGTCGTTCACTGTCAGCGCGAAGGTCGCTGCCGACTTGGCGCGGATTGAGCTCACGGTTCCGTCTATTTCCCATGTGCCGCCGAGTGTGCCGGCAATCTTCACGTTGCCAAGCGTGCTCTTTCTCGCTCCAACCCCCACGCCGCTCAGGAGCAGATTCGCTCCGAAATCGCCGGCTACCGATCCCGTCTTGTCTGTACGTCCCGTCACGTTCAGGGAATTCAGGTACGGCGCAATAATCGCTCCACCGCCCCATTGTATTGCCACCAGGCTCGCAATTCCGATCCCGGAATTGATCGTCGCCTGATTCACCTGACCTACGCTCAGCTTCAATCCCGGTGCACTCTGCATCCCACCTCCCGCATCAATCGTGAGCACATTATCTCCGAGCAGATTTCCCAGCGTCAGGATACCTGCTGTTCCCGTGATCGTCAGGCTTCCGGTCAGGTCCGTGGTCTTGGCTGTCAGTTTGCCCAAGGATGTGATATCTCCGCTCTCGCTGGTATTCCCGATGGTCAACCCATCGAGTTGGAAGCGTCCATCATCTCCCGGCGGTCCGCCTTTGACGGTGGTGATGACCAGCTTGGAACTTGTGGTCGTTCCTGTTATTTCCAGGGAATACTTTCCATCCTCCAGGTGCAGCACGCCGATGCCCGGTCCGTTGAGGGTGAAAGTCACCAGCGTACCGTCGGCATCCCGGGTCGTCAGCGGCGCCGAGACGTTTGAGCCAAGTGTGAGCCGCCCGAATTGGCCGACGAAGGTCGGATCGTCCGTATCCACCGTGGCCACGCCTGCGACCTGCGAGTAAGACGAATTCCCGGCATCGTTATACGCCCGCACCATGTACGAATAGATGGTGCCGGGCGTAAGGCCCGTGTCGAGATAGTTCGTCGTGCCATGGCCCTTGAGCTTGATGATGGCCTCCCACTGCCCGTCCGGACCCGCACGCCAGAGCCAATACCCATCTGCCCCGTCTGCCTTCTTCCAGGAGATGTACACGGAACTCCCGGAGATCGCCTGAGCTGTGACCTGCTTGGGCGTAGAGGGCGGATCCAGCGTGTTCGTATCGTCCGGCCAATCGTCAGAGGACGCGTCAGCCAGAGAGACCGCGGGTGAGCTGTTGACCAGGCTCGCGGCATTCCCCAGATACAGATCGCTGCCATCCATCATCACCCGCGGCTCGAGCACTTCCATCGCCGCCCACGCATACGTCCGCCGCTTCCGATCCTGCTTCACGCCTGTCATGACATCCTCGTTTTCTTCCTTGTCTTTGCCTTTCTACCATGGAAACTTCGTGCATCGTTATCTTGAACGGGTACGCCCCTTGAACCGGTTATCTTGAATCGGTTTGCCGCCGTTGGGGGTTCAACGTATTATCCTACTTTTATTGTTGCCCTCGGAAAAGGTCACGGATGAGTCCGATCCTCTCTCCTGTTTCCCCGGCCGTTACTTCCCCTCACAAACGCCGTGTCGCCATTCTCGGCGCCACCGGCTCCATTGGGACCAGTGCCATTCATGTCTGCCGCCACCTTGCGGATCAGTTTGAGATTCACTCGCTGACGGCTGTGACCAGTTGGAAGAAACTGGCCGAGCTTGCCTTGGAAGTCCGCCCGCAATTCGTGGCGCTCAATGACAAGTCCACGCACGAGCATCCTTCGGACAATCTGGCCGCCCTGCGTGATGCGGTTTTGGGCACCCCGATCAAGCTCGTCACCGGGCCGCGGGCGATGGAAGAGATCGTTACCCGTGACGATGTGGACATTGTGGTTGCGGCGGTTGTCGGGGCGGCGGGGCTGGCGCCCGTCATCGCCGCCGCCAAGGCCGGCAAAACGATCGCACTCGCCAACAAAGAAGCCCTCGTGGTGGCGGGGTCTATCGTCATGCCCACCGCACGCCAGAACCATGCCGCCATCATCCCGGTCGATTCCGAGCACTCCGCCATTTTCCAGTCCCTCCGCTCCGGCGAAGCAAAGGAAATCCGCAAGATCATCCTCACCGCCTCCGGCGGCCCGTTCCGCACCTGGACCAAAACCCAAATCGAAAACGCCTCCGTCGAACAGGCACTCGCACATCCCAACTGGAAAATGGGTCCCAAAATCACCGTCGACTCCGCCACCATGATGAATAAAGCACTTGAGATCATCGAAGCACACTGGCTCTTCAACCTCCCGCCCGAAAAAATCGAAGTCCTCATCCATCCGCAAAGCATCATCCATTCCATGATCGAGTATGTCGACGGCTCAGTCATCGCCCAGCTCGGCACGCCCGATATGCGAACGCCGATTCAATATGC
>WQYP01000237.1 GCA_009781185.1 Phycisphaerales bacterium
AGGGCGAGGAGGGACAGAGGGGAGAGCGAAAGAAACCCACCACACCCCCCGGCGGGAAGGGAAAAATAAAAAATTATAAGGGGGGGGGGGGGGGGGGGGGGGGGGGGGGTAATTTGGGTAGATTGGGAAATTGGGCTAAACCGGCTCAGTAAACCCTTCCGCGATTCATCGCAACGAGAAAAAGAGATGACTGAAATCTTCCGGCTACGCATATTACCCTTATCACCAAACGCATGGCGCACTGGCCACGCAATTCCTTGAACAACAACCTACTGCAATGCTCAAACGAACATCGCACGAACATCGCAACTTGTTAAATGGAAGATCACAACACCCATACAGCCACCTTGCGCGACCGTATACTTCCATCATCTCTTTCCCATCCACCGTGAGCCAACTCGCTCACGGACGTGAAATGATGTTCAGTGTCTGGATTATGACACAAGCTCAGCACTTGTCAAGAAAAAAGGCGGAAATAGCCGATTTAGGGGAACTATTTTGGGAAATCGCACGTTGAGCCCCGGCTCTCTCACGCCAGGTACGGTCCGCGATGCCGCAAGCGTTTTCGGTGCCCTTCCACGAAATCAACGTCAGTCCCCCACTGTTTTGAGAGAGAGCCTCATAAAAAACGCTGCCCTTGAGGGACAGCGTTGCAGTTGAAGTGGGACAAGAGGAGGGATTAAGCCGAAGCCTCTTCGGATTCTGATTCGGTTGTGGTTTCGGCCTTCTTTTCAGCGCCTTCGGCTGGGGCTTCCTGTTTCTCGCGGTGGATCCAGACCTTGACGTCGGCCTTGAGATCGGCGGCGAGGGCGATGTGAACGGTGTACGTGTCGACGCGGCGGAGCGGTTCTTCGAGCTTGACTTCTTCCGGCGTGACATTGTGGCCGAGCTTCTGTAGTTCGTCGGCAATATCGCGGCGGGAGACGGAACCGAAAAGATGACCTTCCTCGTTGGCGGCACGAACGACGGTGATCTCGACGCCTTCGAGCTTGGCGAGGAGAGCTTCCTTCTCCTCACGGATTTTCTTGAGCTTGATTTCGTATTCTTTTTTGGCGGCTTCGAGGCGGCGGATGTTGCCTTCGGTCGGGGTGATGGCCAGGCCTTTGGGGAGGAGGTAGTTGCGGGCGAAACCGTCGGAGACTTCGATGACTTCGCCGACGATGCCGGTGCGTTCGAGGGTCTGGGTGAGGAGAACTTTCATGGGGTCCTTTCAGGCACGTCTTTCAGGAAGAAGCCCGGATGTGTCCGGCATCGCGATTTCGTTAGACGTGCCTGGCGATGCGTTCGCACGATCTGGGGAGGAGAGCCTTGCGTTACCACGCAAGGCTAGAAGGGGATGTCGTCTGGGGGGATGGGTGGCGGGGCGTCGTCGGAGGTGGCGGGGGGGACGTCGCTAACGTCGTAATTGGGAGCGGGTTGGGCGGCGGGTTGTTGAGTGGCTGGAGCGGGTCGCCCGACGGGTGGGCGGTTGTAGGCAGGGCGTTGCACGGGACGCGGGGCGGGGGCGTTTGTGGGTTCGCCGGAGTATTCGGGGGGGACACCGGTCTGTGGACCGCCGTAACCGCCGGTGGGGGCGCGGTTGAGGAATTGGAAATTTTCGACGGTGACTTTGAGTTTGGAGCGGTTGGTGCCGTCCGGGGCCTGCCATTGATCGAGTTTGAGGCGGCCTTCGACGAAGAGCGGATCGCCTTTTTTCTTGTATTTGGCGAGCAGTTCGGCGGTTTTGCCGAAGGCGGTGCAATCGACGAAGGTGACTTCTTCTTTTTTCACGCCGTCCTGTCCGGTCCAAGTGCGGTTGATGGCGAGTCCGAAATCGCAGACGGGCATCTGCGTGGCGGGAAGATAAGTGACGGCAGGGTCACGGGTGATGTTGCCCATGAGGAGGACTTTGTTGAGATTGGCCATTGGGTTCCTCCGTTGTGATTTTCGATTTTTAATTTTGGATTTTTGATTTTTTTCTGGGATTAAGCTTTGTCGAGATCTTCGGGGACTTCTTCTTCGACACGTTCTTCTGCGCGTTCTTCTGGTCGTTCGCGGCCGGCGGCGCCTAAGGCGCCGGCACGACGGAAGGCGCGGGTGTCGTGTTCGTCGGCGGTGGGCTGCTGCGGCTGCATGGCTTCGATGTCCTTGAGGGCAAGATGATCGGCCTGAAGCACGAGGCAGCGGAGGATGTTTTCGGAGAGTTGGACGTCGCGTTCGATGCCGGCGACTTTGGGGCCTTCGCATTTGAAGAAGGCGAGGATGTAGACGCCGCGTTTCTGGCCGCCGATTTCGTAGGTGAGCTTGCGTTCGTCCCATTTGCGGACGTGTAGGATTTCGGCGTTGGCGCGGTGGAGGATGTGCTCGACTTCGCCCTTGGCGGTCTCCCAGGAGCCTGTGGCGTAGCTGGGGTTGAGGAGGAAAAGGGCTTCGTACTGACGGATATGGGCGGGCATTGCGGTACTCCGAATCGGCCAATGCAGCGAGCAGCGCGACGGCGCTGCCGTGGGATTCACTGCGAGCCGGAGATAAGAGGAAGGAGTATACCGGAAAAATTCGAAATTCGAAACTCGAAATTCGAAGCGAATTCGAAATAATGAATGTTTGGATAGCGGAAACCATCAGAGCCGCAATCGTCAGGTTGCAGTTGCGGTGTTATATTTTGGTCACGGTAACGGGACGGTGGATGATACAATTGATGATTGAGCGACATTTGCAAGGAAGGTGAGGGAATACACGGATGTGGATGCGCGTTGGGGTTGGTTTGAATTTGTGACGAGGATGGCGATGGGGAAGATGGATTGGCCCAAGATGGTACAAGGCGGAGAAAGGGCTGTGGCCTTTGAAATTGAGCCAGACGGTGCCGGAGTATTTGAAACAGGTCCGAGTGCATGACGTTTTAGGCGGGATGCCGCCGATAAGAGCTACGAGTTGATCCGTGGGATCTGCGAGCCTTATGGATGTCTCAAGATCAGCGTTGGGACCGCTACTGGACCAACCGACCGGCATACATCCCCAGACTCGCCGCCTAAAACGTCATGCACCCCGTTTGAAGTCGATGGGAAGGATTGAGTTGCCATGATGACTTCCTTTTGCTAATATCGTGGCTGTTGAAAACTGAAGAATAAGGGAATTGTACACCCAATTTTGGCATTGCGCTAGAATTGGCGACAAAATGTTTTTATGGAGATTAGTAAATGCGGCTGTAAGTCTAGCAAATACAAAGACTTATGAAAGTAGAAAAAAGCGGGCGTAGCTCAGTGGTAGAGCGTCACGTTGCCAACGTGAATGTCGAGGGTTCGAGCCCCTTCGCCCGCTGTTGGAGAACGCCGTTGGCAGGAATTGTCAGCGGCGTTCTTCTTTTTGCAGGACAAGCACTTACAGCATTTTCACCAGTGCCGATTCCGACGCCCCCTTTCCCCGTCATCTTGCCAGCAAATGACTCCAATTTACTGCGATTGTCTGTAGCGAGTACAAGATTGAGTACAAGATTTGGCGCGGCTTTGTTTGCGTGCTGTACAGGCATCGCGACGTCAGTTCCGGTCGCCTTGACGATATTTTTATTTCGCTGCGGCTCAGCATCCAGCGGCAACGACGGAAGCGAATTGAGTGCTCCATGCACGTCCAAAAATTGCGGATCGGTGTAAACGTTTGCGGTCAGGTCCGGCTTGCTGTGCCGCATGGCCGCTTGAGCTGTCCGCAGTGAAACGCCGCCCTTGCTGAGGTGTGTCCCGAAGGAGACTCGCATCGCATGAACATCGACCACACGTCCCCGCTCATCGCGTTTGGCGATTCCAGCGGCCTTCAGGTCACGGTCCAGAATACGTATCAGACCAGTAGGCACCTTGAACACCGGCGTAGTCGGCGGCAGTCGCATCGGCATCGGTTCCCCGATCCGGAACCGGACGGCGTCCTGCATCGCATGTAGGCGGTCTGCGAGGAAGGCCCGTAAGTCCGCCGCAAGGTCAGCCCGTAGCGGGATATCCGATCCCTTCCTGTTCTTCTCATCAGCGGCGTCCAGCATGGCGTAGGCTTGCTCGGCATCAAGGTCCAGTTGCCCCACCGTCAGTGAAGCCAGTTCGCCCTTTCGCAGCCCGGTCAGCAGCAACGCCTTGTAGATCAACGCCCGCTCTCGTCCCAGTTGTTCAAGCTCGGCAATCATGTCCGGCTTTTCAGCCAGCAACAACCGAGCACGATCAGCGGCGGCGGCGATGTTGTCAAACGCCAATGGAGCTCGTTTCCAATTCGCTCGCTTGGAGCGTTCAGCGTCGGGATCGACCTTTACCTTGTCACGTCCATATTCCGCCAGTGGCCGGAGCTTCGCCACGACAAGCAACCGCCCAAGTTCATCTTCGGTCAACGCCCGACGAAGATGCCGCCGATCAGCCTTAACGTTGGCCAAGGGGACATCCGCGAAGGGGTTGGTAATGAGCCGATGCGTTCGACGACACCAGTTGCCGAAGCCGACGGCAGCTTCGCGGTAGCCGTTGCGTGTGGAAGCCGACACGTCCTTACTCGCCATGAGCACCAGCCATCGTTCCAGCACCGCTGCATTCAAGTCCGGCAGTCGCCCAAACGGGCATTCGGTGGCCAGCCGCTTGAGTCTCGCCTGCACCATCTCCACACGCTTCGGCGTACACCCCTTGGCCGTCAGGTGAGCGCAGTAAGCATCAAAGTGCCCGGCGATCGGCACCGTCGCATGATCGGCGGCGGCATCCTGTGCGGGAGACAGCACCTTTGCCTTGACCAGTTCCGCCCGCCCTCGCAGATCGGTAAGAATGGTTTCCGCAGCGTCTTTCGTTCTGCATCCCGTCCCCACCTTCCGCACCACACCGGAACCGTCGCGGTAGCGGGCGGTGTGTTTGTTACAGGCGAGGATGATTCGGTCGGAGCCGTCGCGTCCGGTCGTTATCTTCGCGGTTCGCTTGCGTCCGTATCTGTCCGTCCAGCGAGCGAATCGCCCACCGGCACGGGTAAATAGTTCCGCCCCCTTCGGCAGCGGCGTTGTATAAGTTTCACGATAAACAGCCATACTCAAATTCCTTCGTTTTGTTGTTCACTATCTTGCCATGACAATCGTTCTTGGCAAGTCTCCATTTTTCGATTTTGGTTTGTAATAGCGTACCGCCCCACAAGCGTCTAACGAACACGGCCTTCCGGCGCAGGGCCGCAGGCTGTGGCGATGAGCCTGGCTTCCTTCTCGCCGTCGAAGAGTTGCTGGCGTGGTGGCTGCTCTCGCTTCTTGCGTGAAAGCGCCGCGTTGAAC
>WQYP01000238.1 GCA_009781185.1 Phycisphaerales bacterium
CCACTTACCCTCAACACGGAACGTTCACAAACGTGGCAAAACGCAAAATGTAGTGAAGACTTTTGATACTCGACACTTGAAAACACGCCTTTTTCTTTTTCAACTGGCGAACTTGGAGTAAAAACGCATACACTTAAGGGCAACTGGGACGGGTGCTGGGCGTGCAGTGGAGGGTATGATTTGCGGATTATTTTTGAATTTATGCAACAAGGGGAGAAGGAATTTATTTCGCTGCTGTTGGTGGGCACACACGACGAGGTGTACTGACGACATGTGCAGCCTTGCGTTGCTACGGTAAGGCTATTTCAGCGGTAGTGCTTTCGTGATGAGTGTTTGTCCATTATTGTCGCGAATGCCAACGGCGGCGGTCTGGTCGGCGAGGACCGCGGAGAGATTGGCCGGAGCGGTGGGATGGGGTGATGGGGGGGCGGTAGAACTGACGTAAGATGCGGCGGAGAGGATGAATCGCTTGATGATGGTTTGTCGGGGGGCGAGATCCAGAATGTAACGTTGGTCGCGGGGGAAGCCGGGGACGAGCACGTAGGCCTGAGCGTTGATATTGGCGTTGGAGATGTTGGTGATGACCTGCTGGATCACCAGGTCGCCGTTGGAGAGGAACTGCGCGGAGCAGTCGAGTTCGACCGTTTCGGACTTGATGGCGATGGGAGCGGTGAAGTCATAAGACGGACCGCCCTCGACGGAGAAACGCGCGTTGATCGAGGTAGTCCCGGCGTATTGGGAAAAGGGATAGCGAATGATCACGGGGTAGCGTAATGATCTTCCGGCGGCGAGCGAAACGGGGATCAGCGCCGGCTCGATGGACCAGCCGCTGATACCTTTGGGGGCGGAGAGTCGGAGGGTGCCGGCGAGCGTTTCGGCGTAGGGGTTGGTCAGGAGGACTTCGGTCTGAACGACGCCGACGCCCGCGGGGAATGTGGTGCGGGAGAGGCCGAAACTGGCACGCAACTGGACGGGACGCGAGTCGATGTTGTCGAGGATCACGGGAGCGTGAGGGATGGACAGGTGCGAGAGCCTCGTCTGAGAAGAGATCGGGGGGGAGGGGGGGGCGAGCGCGATCGGGCGCGTGGAACCGGTCAGGTTGGTGAGACGCGGCGAATCGCCCAGCGGAAGATCGATGTCGATACGGCGGTCCGGGAAATCGCTCCAGAGAATCAGGATATCCTTGTTGCTTTTGCTGACGAGAAAGGTCTTGAGATCGGGCGCGAGTGCGAGTTCGCGGACTTCGTTGGCTTTGCCCATCGCCTGGATCAGGGTGTTGTAAGCCAAAATGATTTCGTCAGGTTCCACGGCGGCATTGGTGAACGTGCTTGGGGCCAGCGGCAAATCGATCAAAATGGCGGCCGGATTGGCGGATCGGGCGTAGACCAGGCGATGAGCAAAGTCGGCCAGGCGCGCGTGGCGGAGCGTTTTTTCGTCGAGCGGGTCGATGTGCGCGATGACGGGGGTGCCACTGGATTGCTTGAAGTGGTCGAGGTAAACGGGGAGCTGGGAGGGTTTGAGGGTGTTGGGCAAGCGGAGATCAAGGCGGGCGTTGGGATAGAGCTTGGCATCGAAATCGAAGAGAGCGTTCCAGGGGACCAGCACGCGGTTGGTATCGATGAGTGAAGCCATGGCGGCGGAGGTTTTGGCGAAGAGCTGCTGGTAGTGTTGGGAGGTCTGGGCGCCGAAGTCGGAAGCGACGAAGCCGGGTTGGGAATGCGAGGAGATCGTGTTGCCGGAGTAGGGTTGGTCGAGTGAGCCGAATTCCCAGTAATCGATGCGATTGGCGTAGCGGGCCAGGAGGAAGGAAAGATAGGGCCGCCAGATGGTGGGATCGCCTTGGGACAAAGCGAGAATGGAATTGGGCGGAAGCAGATCGGGGCTTTTCGTCATGTTAGCCCCCGGCTCTGCCGGGGGTTTGGTCAGCTCTGCCGGGGGTTTCGCGGTTGGCAGAAGTTTGCCGGCGATGATGGACGGGAGTTCGGGGAACGTGGCGATGGCGCTGGCGTCGAGCCGCTGTAAGTTGGTCAGCAGCGAATCAAAAATCGGATCACGCTGGAGAAGCATTTCCTCGGTCATGTCGCGCCGCCATGCGGGTACTTGGACCAGGCCTGCTTTCGTGGTACGGACGAGGTGCGGGACAAGGGGCCAGAGTTCGGGCGCATCGCTGTAAGAGGGCAGAGAGAAACCAAAGTTGGTCACGGTGGTGTTCAGCGGCGAAAAGGGCGGTGCGAGACAGAGAAAGCGGGTCTGTCGGGCGGCGATCAGTGAGCCGGTGGCGACGTCGGTGACATTGAGCGAAGCGACGTACAGACCGGGCGGAAGGGGCGGATGCTTGAACTGCATGGTCCAGGGCGTCGTGGCGTCGGAAGAGGCCGCGATGGCGTATTTTTGGATGGCGACCGGCATGCCGTCAGGATCGGTGATCTTGAGAGAAGCCGCGAGCTGACTAGCCGCCCCCCCCTCTCCTCCTTTGGCAGGATCCGGATTGGCGAGATCGGAAACGGACAAGTCGAGCGTGACGGGAGTATCTGGCGGGAAAATGTTGGCGCGGCAATCTGCCGGGAGACTGATGGAAAGACGGGGCAACTGGACGATGGTGATGTCGTCGAACCAGGCGGCGCCTTGAAGGTCTTGTTGGTAAAGAGCGAAAGGGCCGAGGGTGTCATTGTCGTTGGTGCTGTCGGGTCCGCCACCGGTTGGCGTGGCGAGTTGTTCGGGCTGGAGCAGGCCCAGTTGCAGGACAAGGGACTTGGCGTTGGGATTGGACGGTCCGGGGACGAAGAGGTGAATGAGATGCCAGTCGTCGGACGAAGAGGTGGCAGGAGGGGACAGGGTGGAGGTCTTGAGTGCACCCGCCCCGCGGCCCGCTGCGCCGATGACGGCGGCCGCATAGGGCGCCGAATGATAGGCGGGCTGCAAAATGAGTTGGTCCTTCTCGTCGGCGAACCAGGCGGAAAGCTGGGCGCGAGCGTGATGCAGCGGCGTCGTTTTGACGTAGGCTAGAATGTAAAAGTCCGCGTTGGGATTGATGAGCAGTTTGCCGGGGTTGAAACGGAAGGCGGCAGAACCGCCGTCGATGCGGAGTTGGAAGGAAGTGCCCCCGGCGGCCCCCCCCTCGTTCCCCCCCTTATTCTCTTTGACGTGGTACGTGGTGGTATCGAATTTTCCGGAGGAGTATGCGGGGAAGCCTGGACCGACGACTTTGGACCAGAACATGGGGATGGACTCGAAGTTGCCGCTATTGCGCTCCTCGAAGTCGAAGGTTTTCAGAATGCGTGAGCCGGGAGGCGAAGGAATCTCGTCGGGAGGGAAAGGGAATCTGGTGTTGGGAACGATGGCGGGTTGGGAAGTGGAGGTAGCGGGAGCGGCGGGGGGAGGGGCGGCGGCGAGAAGCAGGGCAAGGGTGATGAACGTCAGAATGGCGGCGAAGAGGGGGCGCATTAAAACTTTATCGGACAGATGGGGGCGGAGACCTTGTTTTTTATTGCGGAAGGTGCACCGCATGGCAACGCGGTGATTTGTTCTCGCATTCCCAATCACCACCGCATGACCACACGGTCGCTCTCTGACGGGCGTGGTTCTCACGCCGCTTCGTCGTCGGTGGTATCTTCATCGGTGAACGTTTCGGTGCAGGCGGCGCCGTGGAGGAAGATGGCGTTCTTGCCGGCGGCTTTAGCGCGAAGCAACGCCTCGTCCGCACGGGCCATGAGCGATTCGATGGAGTCGGCATCCCAGGGGAAGGTCGCCAGACCGCCGGAGATCGACAGATCGCCCTGGATATTGCAGGTGGAGGCCCATTCGTGACTCTGAACGGCCTTGCGGAACCGCTCGGTCGCCACAATGGCATCTCGCGGGTGATCGGAATTCGGCTGACGCGGCGCTTCGTTGTCCCAGTAAACCACGGCAAACTCGTCGCCGCCGAGACGCGCCACCAGATCGTGCGGGCGAGTGCAGGCGCGGAGAAGTTTAATGAGTTCCCGGATGATCGCATCGCCGGCGGGGTGGCCGAAGGTGTCGTTGTATTTTTTGAAGTCGTCGATATCGAACATGAGCAGCGTCACGCGGAATCGGTTTTCGCGGGCACGTTCCAGCAGGCCGGCCATGAATTTTTCAAAGTAACGCCGATTGTAGGCGCCGGAGAGTTCATCGGTGATGGCCAGTGAACGAAGCTGCTCCTGCCGGCGTTCGACGGCAAGGAGCGCAGCGAGCCACTGGGCAGCTTGCGTGAGTGCAACGGCAATGCCTGGAGGAGGAGCGGCGGTCGCCTTGCCCGACGCTACTTCCAGCGAAAGCGCTCCGAAGGAACCATGTCCGGGAAATTCGACGGCAGCTCGCAACTGCCCAGGATTCGTTGTGCCAACCACAGCGTTTTCAGTGGCGAATGACGAAGAGGGGGCGGGATGAGGAGTGAACTGAAGCGAGCCGCCCCATGTCATGTAGGACTGCAGCGTAGCGACCACCCGCTGAGGAAAATCGCTTCGCCCGGTAATCAAATCGGCAAAGAGAGATGTCTGCACAATCAGCGGCAGACTTGGCAGAACAGCGCCATGAGCAGGAGCATTCACGCCGACAATATTTCGCATCACTTCCGCCGGCGAGAGTAGCGGGACACGCCGCTCCTCAGATTTGGAAGAGGGGGTGAAGGGGAGAGGGGGAGAAGGGGCCTCTTGCGGTCTCGCAACGCTCTCGGGCCCCGCAACCAAAGCACGCCGAAGGCTCGCAGCATCCACCGGCAAAAGCAAATAATCCGTAGCCCCCCAGGCCCTGGCCTTCCGACAAAGCACCTCGTCCCCCGGTTCACACAGCAGCACGATCCGCGAAGCGGGATTGACCTTTCGCAAACTGCGGATGGCCGGCTCAAGCTGATCGATTTCCTGAGAGATGCCCGTGAGGATCACGGAAAGTACGCCGGACGTAGCCGTCCCACCACCCCCACCACTACCACCTCTCCCGGACATCAGGACCGCTTCGAGGATTGATTCCGCCTGTTCGATCCCTCCCCCCTCGGCGCCTTCCGCAACATCACCGTTAAACCATTCCTCCACGGCAGCAGCGAGAGAAATCCCATCAGGACCCACCAGCATGACGCGAAGTGGAAGAGGGGGGGGGGGGGCCAAGTTCCCCAAAAAAAGAGGGGGTAAATTTTTTTTCCCCACATTCCCCCCGGTTGCCCCCCCCCCCTCCGCGGGGGGTAG